>CAYJLA010000001.1:0-46677 GCA_964371305.1 uncultured Staphylococcaceae bacterium
TAAGTTTGGCTTCATAGGAATCTTTTAAAAGTTTATTAAACAGTTCAATGTCCATTACTACTAATTTTCCATAACCATTTTTTGTCACAAATACTGGCTCGCCAGTTTCAACACATCTTCTCTCGATAGATACAGTATCTTTCAAATCTCTTATTGGTACAATTTGCATATTGGTCCTCCTATTGTTTATTAATTATGACATAATTATACTATATATTAAGCCACATTTAAATATAGTTTTACGATATTTCAATTAAATAGCTACTAATTTCACTAGATCCAATTATCTCATCTTTTATAATCATCTCTCTTATATAAAGTAGAGTTGGAGTCCCTTTAATGGATTCAAGATACTCAATACTTATTCCTATATTACTTTTATCATCAATATCTAAATCAATTATATAAGCGTTTAAATAGTAAATATCTAACGTCTTATTATTTTGATAATAAACAACATAATCTTTAATGTTATTACAGTGCACACAAGTTGGTGAATAAACATATATTAAATATGGATCAAAAGTAACAAGCCTTTCATCAGTTAAAGTTACATGAAGTTTGCTGTCTAAAACATTTTTATCACTACTATCATTCACGCAACTACAGACACTAACTAAAGTAACTAACACAATAAATAATTTACTTATCATAGTATTAGTAACGGTAAATAATCTTTAAATGACAAAAACTTGTTATAATGTAGTATGACTTATTTAAAAGAAAGAATAACGCCTATACAAAATATTGCATATATATCTATGATGTGCGCTATAAATGTAGTAATTACTTTACTAGGTGTATATGTACCTTTTATAAGTATATTTATAATTATATTTTTGCCATTAACATCAACAATTGTTTCCATATTTTGTAAGAAATCATATTACCCAATTTATGCACTTGTAACTTTTGGTTTGTGTTTATTATCAGGTATGGCAGATTTCCAATTTGTTATATTTTATGTAGCACCTTCTATTATAACTGGCTTTATTTTCGGCTATTCATATAAACTTAGAATTCCAAGTTTCTTTGTTATTATAGTTAATAGTTTTATACAAACTGGACTAACTTATTTATCTCTTCCTATTATAAATGCATTATATGAAGTTAACATAATTGAAACTATGCTTACCTTATTAAACTTACAAACTAAAGAAAGTATTTATGATATAGTTCCTTCATTCATATTTTTATTAAGCGTGGGTCAAATACTACTTTCTTTCATCATTGTTGATGATGTAGCAAGTCAATTAAATAAAAAAGAGGTAAATGAAAATAATTTAGTAATTCTTTTATCTAGTTGGATAAGCATTACTTTATCTTTACTTCTTTTAGTTCTAAGCATAAGTACAGCATATATATTTATGTTCGTTTCTATGATACATGTCATATATTTACTAGTTCATTATGGTTTTAACCAACAATACAAAAGATTAATTGCAACTACTGTCTGTATTTTTATTGCATCTATGATCTATCTTATGACATTGTCTTTTATACCGGAGCAATATACGTTCTTTTATTTAATTTTAGTGCCGTTTTGCACTATTATTCTTGAAACGATTATGCAAGTTTTAAACAGAAAAAGTGTGCAAAAACCAAATAAAAATGCAAAAAATTCGGATATAAATATATAATAATTGTTGCTCGTTTTGTTCGCTTGAATAAGAAAATTTTTACTCACTTTATTCAACATAAAACACATATAGAAAAAATAATGCTTTATACTCAATAAATACATTTAATACTTTAATATTCTCGAAAAAAGTATATTTATTTCCAATTACATATTTAATATGTATAATAATTTTGACAGCTACTTTTATGTAGTTAAGTTATTGATGAAAATATGAAATTTATTATTGAGGGATTTGGAAAAAAGAAGGATCCAGCAACCGTACCACTAATCGATCATATAGTGATGGGTATTGATGATGCTGGCGTACATGATATCGATATCATCAGATTTTTTGACAAGACGATTGTTGGATGTGATGAATGTGATATTTGTCAAAAAAATGGCGGCGTATGTGTGAAAAACGATGATGCTTTGAAAATAGTTAAAGCTGGTTTAGAATCAGATTTTCCTGTATTTATTGTGCCTATTATAGAAGGTGAACTTGAAAAGAAGTTTGTTAATTTGGTTGAAAGATTTGTTGCTTCTTCCACTGTTGCAATTAATAAGAACGCTGCTTTATATGTTTTATATGATAGCTACACGCAAGAACAAGAAGCGAATGACGTAATTGATAAATATATCAAAATTGGAGAGTTAGTTAATTTAAACTATACAATCATAAGAAAAGTTCATATAGATAAGTTGGGTAATTTAATTGATAAAAATGCTTTAATGAATGCTTACAAAGATTTTTGTGATTTTGAAGGATAAATATTAACTTTAAACAATGGACCACACAAACAACTGTGGTTTTTTATTTTAATTTATGTTTAAACACAAATATGTAATATAATATTAATAGGAAATAAGATTATATTGAACGTGAGAGGTAAACAAAGATGAAATTTATCATTGAAGAATTTTGCAAAGAAAAAGATCTAGCAGCAATAGCGCTTATTGAAAAAATTACAATGGCTATAAATGAATCTGAGTTAAACGAAATTGATGTTATTAGATTTTTTGACAAGAATATTGAAGAGTGTGATGGTTGCGACGAATGCCAAGATAATAATGGTTTATGTACTAAAAAAGATGATGCAATAGCCGCTATAGGACGTGGCGTTGCTAGCGACTTTGTAATATTTATTGTACCTATAGAAAAGGGTAATTTTGCGCAAAAATTTGTAAGTTTAGTAGATAGATTCTTATCTTCATCTACTATCTCGGTTAACAAGAATGCTGCTATATATGCCTTATACGACAACTATGTACCAGAAAAGGAAGCTGATGAAATAATAAACAAGTATATTGAACTTGGAGATTATGTAGATTTAAGATATACAATTGTAAGAAAAATACATGTTGATAAAACTGGTAAATTAATTAATCAAAACGACTTAGTTGATGCATATAACGACTTTAAAAATATGCAGTAATAAACTTCTGCACCAAGAATAAAACTACTTAAATCATTAGGTAGTTTTTTTATTTCATCATCCATTTGCATAATTGCATAATATAGTTTTAACAACTATAATAAAGGGGAGGTAAATAATGCTAAATTTTTTCAAAAGATTCGGAATGGGTATATTGTATACATTTACATTACCATTTTTAATTGCTTTTTTAGTCTTATACGCTGTCTACTCATTAATTATTTATTTATGGTTAATTATTAAAGGTTGTTTTATGTTTTTATCAGGACATTCATTTGTTAGTAAGATCTCTGAGCTAGAAGAAGCTGAAAAAATTAGAGAACAATTTCAATCATATCAACCAGGAGATTACCGCTAATGAATTATTTTTTAATTGCATTAAGTGAAAATGATAAAAGAATATTAATCGCACTTTTATTGGTGCTTGTTCTTGTTTTTGTTATAGTTGGTTACTTAGGTTTGCTTGTAGAAGTTATATTTAGAAAACAAGGAACTGAAATCGAAACAGTCCTTACAAACGCTATTAACTATAAAACTATTAAAACATCTAAACAATTTAAAAAAGTTGGTGGGCAAGCTTCAAGAAACTTGCTACTCAAACAATCTTCTATACCACTACTAATTTTACTACTTACTGCAATTATATTATTAATATATTATGGCGCCACTGGAAACTGGGACTTAAATGTATTCGATTATAAGACGGAAGGATTCTTTACCTTATTTTGGATATTTGATTGGAGTCAAGTTCCTACAACTGATTTTTTTGGTATGACAATCATTAATGGTTGGCCACCGGTTATATCTAATCCACATTTTGAAACTGAAGCACTTATTTCATACTTTATAGTCCCATTAACCTTAGTTGGTGGTATATGGTATTTAGTAACTGCTCAGGCATATCTTGCAAGAACATTAAGAATTAGAAAGTTGTCGAAGTCTTTATTTACTGTTAATTTATCGGAAGTTAACATTGCAAATGAGGAAAGACATGCGTTTAATAACCGTATGAATCAACAAGTTCCTCCTCAACCTCAACAACACATTAACTATAACTATAATCAACAAAATAACTTATATAATTCTGGAAATGGACCTTTACCTAACCAAAATCAATTAAACGGTAATCCAGGACAACTTCCAAACCACCAAAATCCACAACAAATAGATAATAATCCTTACCAAAATGACCCAAGTCATTTAAGTGATCCTTATGGTAGTCAATATGGTAATCAAAATAAAAATGGACCATCAAACAATGATCCATCAAATAATTATAATCCTTATAACAACAATAACAATAACGGTCAATACTAGCCTAGTAGTGATTTTACTAGGAAGTAAACTTGAACAATTATACCAATAACTAAACAAATATTTAAACCTAAAAATAACCCACTGATTCTTGTAGAACGGTTTGCTTTTATTTCTTCTTTATTCATTAATTCTCTGTTATTATCCATAATTAAAACTTAATGCTCCCTGCAGCTCTTGGAAACGGTTGAACATCTCTAATATTGCTCATTCCAGTAACATACATTAATAATCTATCAAAACCTAAACCAAATCCTGCGTGTGGACATGATCCATATTTCCTTAAGTCTAAGTACCATTCTAAACCTTCTAAGTTATTATGTTGAATCATAACTTCTTTTAGTTTTTCATAATCATCTTCTCTTTGAGAACCGCCTACTAATTCACCAACACTTGGCACAAGTAAGTCACACGCTGCAACAGTTTTACCGTCTTTATTTCTCTTCATGTAAAACGCTTTAATATCTTTAGGATAATCAAATAAGAATACAGGACCTTTAACAACGACATCAGTCAAATATCTTTCGTGTTCTGTTTGTAAATCCATACCCCATTCTATTTTATTGTTTTCAAACTTTTTACCTTCATTGACTGCATCTTTTAATATATCGATAGCAGCAGTATAACTCATCTTTTTAAATTCAGAAGAAACTACTTCATTTAATCTTTCAAGTAAAGTTTTATCTATCATTGAGTTAAAAAACTCTAGTTCATCTTTACAATGAGTAAGTACACTATTAACACAATGTTTAAGCATCTCTTCGATGACATACATATCATCTTCTAAATCAGCAAAAGCCATTTCAGGTTCGATCATCCAAAATTCTGCTGCATGAGTTGTAGTATGAGAATTTTCAGCCCTAAAAGTAGGACCAAATGTATAAACATCTCTAAAAGCAACCGCGAAAGCCTCAACGTGTAATTGACCAGAAACACTTAATGATGTTTTTTCGCCAAAGAAATGATCATCAACATTTTTATCATTTGTAATAACTCTAAATGTAGAGCCAGCACCTTCTGCATCATTGCTAGTAATTATTGGAGTATGCACCCACATAAAACCATTTGTCTGTAAATATTCATGAATTGCCATAGACAAAACATTTCTTACATGGTTAACAGCGTTAAAAGTATTGGCTTTAGGCCTTAAGTGTGAAATTTCACGCATAAATTCAAAACTATGTCTTTTCTTTTGAAGTGGATAATCTTCTTCACTGTCACCAACTAACACTACTTCACTAGCTTTAACTTCAAATGGTTGTTTGTTTTCAGGAGTTAACACAACTTCACCCTTAACAACTATCGAACAACCAGTTCTTAATTTTGAAACTACATCAAAAGAAGGAATATTATTATCGTATACAATTTGAACAGATCTAAAATTACTACCATCATTAAATTCAATAAATCCAATAGCACCTGAACAACGATTAGTTCTAATCCAACCGCTTAATTCTACATTAGAATTTTCTATTTTTTCATTTTCTTTTACCATGTGGTATAACTCATAAATTGTTGACTGTATAAATTCCATAACTTTTCCTCTTTCACTCAATTATAATCATATTATGATTAGAATTCATCATATTTTTCTATATTCCAATTTGGATCTGCACTAACACTTAAATCGCATGTTATTCCTTCGTTGAATAGGTGTTCTCCAAGCTTAGCTATCATAGCTGCATTATCCGTTGTACACCAAATTGGTGGGAGAATAATACTAATTTCATTGACCTTACATTCTTCATCCATTCTACTTCTAAGATATGAATTCGCGCTAACACCGCCAGCAAGCACTACTTGTTTAACATTATATTCTTTAGCGGCGCGTAATGACTTATTCACGATTGCTTCAACAGCAGTAGTTTGGAATGAACAACATACATCTGGAACATTGATTTCATTGCCTTTCATTTTTTCTTTATTAACCAAATTAACAACTGCAGTTTTTAAACCTGAATACGAAAAATCATAAGACTTGTCTGCTAAAGGAGTAGGTAAAGGACATACATTCTTACCTTCTTTAGATAATCTATCAATGTAAACACCACCAGGATAAGGTAATCCTAGTACTCTAGCTACTTTATCAAAACATTCTCCAATCGCATCATCTTTTGTTTCACCAATAATTTCAAAACTTAAATGTTCTTTCATCAAAACAAGTTCTGTATTACCTCCACTTACAACAACTGCAAGTAAAGGAAATTTCAACTCATCAATGTATTCACATGCATAAATATGTGCTGCTAAATGATGAACTGGGATTAAAGGTTTTTTATAAAGCATTGCTAAAGTCTTTGCGGTTTGTAATCCAACATGAAGTGCTCCTACTAGTCCTGGACCTCTTGTTACAGCAAAAGCATCTACATCTTCTAAACTAACTTTTGCAACTTCTAATGCTTCTTTTAAAACCATAGTTATATTTTCACAATGAAGTCTACTTGCCATTTCTGGAAGAACTCCACCATACTTTTTATGCATTTCTATTTGCGTAGCAACAATATTAGAAAGAAGTTTTCCATCTTTTACTATAGCTATAGCGGTTTCGTCACAACTTGATTCAATTGCTAATATAATACTCATTAGATAAGCCTCCTTACATAATAATTTGCATCTTCTCCATTAACGTAATAATTTTTCTTTACTACAACTAATTCAAAGCCATTCTTTTTATAGAAGTTGTTCGCACTATCATTTCCAACTCTGACCTCAATTGTAATAGTTTCAATTACATCATCATCTTTAAACTTACTTAATTCAGAAAGCATGTGATCAAAGAGTATTTGTGCAACGCCTTGTTTTCTATATTGTTTTAATACACCAATTTGTACAATACTAGAAGAGTTGAATGTGATAATAAAATTAATAAAACCAATTATTTTATTTTCCTGCTTACAAACATAAAACTGATTTACTGGATTGTTAAGTAATTCATATTTTAGATCTTCTTCTTTCCAAGGGTCAATAAAACATTCCTCTTGAAGCAAGAGTAAATCCTTTAAATCATTTATATCTGCTTTAATAATTTTCATTAATATTCATCCTTAAAATATAGGGGTTTAATTGTATCAATATCATATACTGGTTCAATAACTTTTTTAGCCTCCAACATATTTTCAAATGGTTCAAATTCTACACCATCTTTATCTAAATATTTTGTATCTCCACACACCGCAAAATCCGAATGGCTTTCTATGTAACTTAAAACTTCTTCATTAGTAATAACACAATCTAAAATATTGTTATCTCCTGCGTTATAAACAGCAAAATAACTACGTTTTCCTCTTGCGTTAATTAAACAAATAGTTGGCTTTTTGCAGTGTTTTTTTATAAATAAGGAAGAAACTGGATATATCGGAATACTTAAAGCAACCGCCATTATTTTAGCGATAGTTAGCGCGATTCTAATGCCTGTATAACTACCAGGACCTACACTGACAACAAGTGAAGAAATGTCTTCTTTTGCTACATTATTTTTAGTTAATATTTTATCTATTTCAACAACCATATATTCACTTTGTCTTTGCCATGCATAGTATGAAGTTTTATCAATTAAAACGTCATCTTTTGCAAGCCCTACATTTAACATAGTTGAAGAAGAATCTAATAATATTGTACAGCTCATACTTTTATTTCCTCTATTAATTTATCAAACCTTTTAGATGAAGAAATTAATTCAAACTCTCGTCTTGTTTCATCTAAAATAGTTATACGTATATCTAAAGTATCCACACATAATAACTCTTTTATATATTGAGGCCATTCAATAAAACACACTCCATCACCTTCTATAAATTCTTCAAGTCCAATATCTTTATTACCGTCCTCTAAACGATAAGCATCAATGTGATACAAATTTATATCTCCTCCAAAATAACACTTTAAAATATTGAAAGTTGGAGAAATGACTTTATCTGGAATATTTAGCATTTTTCCAATTTGCGAAACAAACGTTGTTTTACCCGCTCCTAGATCACCACAAAGAGTAATTACATCGCCTACTTGTAAAAGTTTTGCAATAGAAGATGCAAGTTTATGAGTTTCTTCAATTGAACTTACAACAATTTTTAGATTCATTTATCACCACTCCTTTGTATTAGTTTCAAATATTTATTATAGTACTCCATAACAAGTTCATGATTATAAAAATCTACTTTTTTCATACAATCATTGAATTGTTTTTTTGATGACAGCTCAACAAGTTTTTTAAGTTGTTCACTATAACCATATTTAACTGCATGAGATTGATATTCTTTTGTGTCAAACACTTTTGGAGAATCATTTTTAGAAGTTTTAATATCAAGATCATAATCAACCCACTTGATATAACTATCTTCGATTATAATTGGTGAAGCAATATTAACATAATACATGCATCTATCTTCTGTAATTGATACAAAAAGATTTGCCCATTCTTTTTTGTAAAATATAAAAATACCTGGGTATTTACTTCTCCATCTTCTAAAATTTGACTCAATTACTCTTGTTTTATTCGCTCCAAGCACTATAAAGTCTTCATTATCCTCCAACACTAGACAATGTGACCACATTCTATGAAATGAACCATCGTGCTTAAACGCAATTATCCCAAGATATTTATTTACAAGCGACATAAACTAATTAACTGCGTCTATAAGTTCCATGCAAACTTTTAAGTCGTCACGGAGTTTTTTTGTTGGAGTTGGGTTGAATTTATCATTCATTGGTAAAACCATTAAGTTGTCATCATAACCTAGGCAAACGTGAAGTTTTTCTTTTTTAACTGAAATTGCTACATCAATTAAAACATTATTTAACACAAAATGATTAAGAGCGTTTCTAACCTTATTAGTTACAAGTTTGCTCCATTTTTCATTGTTTGAAAAAATTACAATTTTCTTATTATCGAACACTTTTTTAATACCATCTAAGTTAGTAGGTGGAAGAGATCTATTATTGCCATATAAATAAATCATAATTCTATCATCACTTTCGTATTTACATGGGGCAGTTAAGTATTTGCCAACAAATACAGGTACAAGTCTTTTAGTTGATGCAATTTGTCCAGCACAGTCAACTATAGAACAACGTAAATCATTGTGTGTAAAATATACTAAATTACGACTTCCAACTTGTGCAATATTTTTATATAACTCGCTAGCGTTAAATTGATCTACATCGATCTTATCTTCAATATTAAAACTCATATCGCTATACAAGTCACCTTGTAATACAAAGTTATTTGTATTTTCATAATAACTATTAAAATATTCTTTCAAGCGTTTTGTTTGAAAGTTTCTTGTAACAAAATGATAAGCAGCAAGTATACCAATTGCTACTGCAGTAAGTCCAAGTGATAAATATAAACCAAAGTCAGGGATATTAGCAGTGTATAACCACGCTACAGCAATTAATCCTATTGATAAAATGGCACTTCCCCATTTTAACATATTTTGCTTTTTATACATTGTAAAAAATTCTTCTCTACCACCTTCGATCTTTTTCATCAATTCATCTTCATAAACGATTGGCGCACTAAGATCTAAGTCATTTTCATTTTTGACTTCTTCTTTATTAACTTCAATTTCATCTTCTTTCTTTTCTTCTACAACTACTTCTTCTTCAACAGGAACTTCAGTTATTTCGTCACTAAAATCACTCACATCTTCAATACTTCCTGTTTCCATAGGAACACCACCGGGAATGTTTTCAACGATGTGTTCTACAAACGATTCTTCATTAACAACAACTTTTTCTTCATTTTCATTTAATATTTCTGCTCTTTTTTTACTCATAATACTCTCCTAACAAGATATGGACTTATTTTAGCATAAAAACATTTATATTTAAATAAATATAAGTCTATTCACATAGTAAATTTTAAAATGAATGTTATAAAATATGGATTAATCGACGCAAACTGTTTTAGATAATCTATTTTTAAATAATTTATCAATTACAAGTATTTGTTTGTAAAAAATAACAAAAATAACTATTGCAGCAGCGCCACTTGGTAATATGTATGATGCATTGTAAATCATTGATTCAACAAAATCTACTTGATATAAAATTGTTCCTGATAAACTTCCTGCTAAAAATCTACCAAGTGTTGCAACTATAATTCCAACACATAAAAATACAATTCCCTTCCAGTTATAACTTGTATTTTCACCAATAATTTTGTTTCTAAATAACCCTACAATCGCCATTGAACCAAAACCTAAAAGATAGTCTAAAGGATATGTAATTAAACCATAACCATCTATTAAACAAGTTATTAAACCATATATGATGCCCGCTCCAATAAATCCTTTAACAAAGCCATGTCTTAAGGCTAATAAAATCAAAGGAACACAAGTAAAGGAAATTGAACCACCATTAGCGGATAATGTAATTTTTAATCCGTCTAAATCAAGACCTACAGCTAAAGAAATAAGTAAAGCTGTTTCAACCATTTCATAAACTGTATATTCATGTTCTGAATACGTTTGAACGAAAGAAAATAATGCTGCAATTAATACTAAAACTATCGCAAAATAAGACCAAATACTAAAACCTGCACTAAATATACCTGTATCATTAATTGAATCAGGTAAAATAATTAAACCTATTGCAGATACTACAAGCAAAAGGAAGTTAACGCTATTAACTTTTTCAAACTTTAAAGAAAGAAACAACAATACTAATGAACATAATGTTGTTAACGCTATAATCCAAGCAATAAGTGAATAACCAGGTAAAGCTACTTGTTGACTATACGCTAATAAATTAAACATGACTTGAACTAAAAATATTTGCTCACTACCATTTGTTATAACAGGTATGCAAAATACTATAAGTGCAATGATTGTAAACACAAAAGATATTATTCTAATACTTTCTTTACTTAAACTTTTCATAAAAAAACCTCACATTCTTGCTGCAAGGTAAACGATTTAAAAAATGTTCTTCCTACGCTAGCATTACCTAGATCAGGTACGGTTCATCCTAATGGATATCTCAGCCCTTAAAGAGCACCCACATATAGTTTATATGAAATTAACAACCCATTCAACACTATCTGAATTATTATTTTGCAAAAATTCATTTACCTTAATAAAATGGTTACATCCAAACCACCCACCCTTATTAGCACCTAACGGCGAAGGATGCGATGCACTTAGTACTAAATGATTTTTATTATTTAAAAACTTTGAATATTTCTTTGCTTCATTGCCCCAAAGTAGAAATACTATTGGTTGTTGTAATTCATTTAATAAAGTTAATATACTTGAAGTAAATTGTTTATATTCAGAAATATCGTGAGACAAAGGTTTAGACTTTTCAACAGTTAAAATTGTATTAAGTAGCAAAACCCCTTGCCTAGCAAGATAAGTCAAATCGCCACTATTAAAAATAACTGTATTAAATTCATTTTCCATTTCTTTATAAATGTTTTTTAAACTTGGTGGAAGTTTGTTATCTAAAGTGGAAAACGCTAAACCATGCGCTTGGTTTGGTTGATGATATGGATCTTGTCCAATGATAACTACCTTTACTTCATCAAGTGGAGTAAGTTTGAATGCATTGAAAATATCATCTCTTTTTGGATAAATTATCTTATTTTTGTACTCATTATCTAAAAAAGACATCAAAGAAAGCCAATAATCACATTTACTTATTGAATTAAAGTATTGTTCCCAAGATGTATATTTCATATATAAATAGTAGCATAAAGCTGTATTTTTATACATTTCACTTACACGAATTTTAATGTACAATAAAATTAAAAGGAGAAAATATGTTTGATATTAATAAAAATTTTACTAGTGTTGTTGTAGTTTTAGCATCTGTTTTGTTTTTTAGTTTTCTAGCTTTACCTACATACTCTATCGGTTCTCAAGGCATCATTATAGGAGGACCGAACTTGTATGTCACGACTTTTGGAGCAGTATATGATTATGGTCCAATTCCTGCAAACGGTTGGCTTGTAGTAACGTTTGTATTAGCAATACTCGCGATTATAACTCTTCCGATTGCTGATTATCTTGATAATCAAAATCCAGAAGCAAAACACGGAAACAAAATTAGAATGTTTTCAGCTTTGTTTTTTCTTGTAAGTGGCGTTCTTTACTTTTTTACATTATTTTTCATAGAAGCTGCTGACACTGATGTAACTCTTGGGACAGGTCCATTGGCAGTAGGAATTACTTCCATTTTGTTTTCATTACTAGTTACTGCTCGTATTAAAAAACTTATTTAATATAGGCCCTTTTCTTTTTTGAATACTAAATCAATACTTTATAAAACAATCTAATGTATATGCAGTTTTTATCATGAAAACTACTTTTGTTATATACCTTGCAATTTTTATTCATGCTGTTTTATTTTAAATACTAAATATAAATGCACTTATGAGTTATAATAAATACATGAAAGTTTTAATTGTATTTGTTCATCCTACTCCGTATAAAGTTAAGTTTTTTAATGAACTTTCTAAATATGTTAATCTGGAAGTTATATTTTTAAGACACACTGCTAGCGATAGAGACCCTAAATTTTATAATGAAAATAAGTATAATTTTAAGACTCATTTTCTTAGTGGTATTTCTATCGGTGCTGAAAATCATCTTAGTTTTCAATTAAGAACATTCCTTAAGAAGAATTATTCTAATTATGATTGTATCGTTATGAACGGTTATTCATCTTTTACTGAAATTTTAGCGACAAAATACTTGCAAAAGAAGAAAATACCATATGTTTTATACATTAATGGAGGAATAGTTCCTTTAAAAGAATCTAGTATTAAAAGAAAGATAAAAACTAAATTAATATCAGGCGCTAATTTATATCTTTCACCGTGCAAATCAAGTAATGAATATCTCTTACATTATGGAGCAGATGCTAATCAGATCAAAAACTATTCATATTCAACGATTTATGAACAAGAAATACAAAAACCACTATCTAGCGCGGGAAAAATAGCACTAAGGGAAGAAAATAACATAATATGTGAAAAGCTATTTATTTCTGTTGGGCAGTTTATTCCTCGTAAAAACTTTTTAACCTTATTAGAAATATGGAAGAATGTTCCAAAAACAAATGAATTGTATTTGATTGGAGGAGGACCTGAACATGAACTTTATGCTGATTTTATTAAACTTCATAACTTGGATAATGTAACTTTAATGAACTTTATGTCGCACAAAAAACTAATAAACTATTTCGCAATGGCAGACGGATTTATTTTTCTTTCTAAAGAAGATATTTATGGCCATGTTATTAATGAGTCTTTATCTAATGGCGTTGGCGTCATTTCTTCAAATAAAGTAAATTCTGCAAAGCATCTTATTAAAGATGGTTATAATGGTTTTATTGTTGATTTAGATAATCTTCAATCAATTACTTCTATTATTAAGAATTTTAATGCTGATGATTTATATTTAAACGCAATAAAAACAGCAAAGGAAAATACAATCGAGACAATGACTAAACAAATATATGATGTTTTAAAGGAGTTTATTAATGAATAAGTTTTTATATTTAACTAAAGCTGTTGAAGCAACGATATATGAAGAAGGACTATTAAACGGAAATATATTTATCAACCCATCAAATCAAAACTTCCATAAAAAAATGATAGAGACACTTAGTCTAATCGACTCAACCACAGTAATATCGTTTAACCATGTTAAATCAACAACTAATAGTTCCTACAATTATGTGCATTTAAATACCAACAAATTGAAGAAATACACATCAGGTTCAAAACAATACATAAAACAAATAGAAAGTTTATCTTCATATACACATTGTTTCTTTGATCCACTAAACGTTGAAATACTATTAGTCGCTAAAAGGATTATGAATAAATATAAAAATATTAAGATGATTCCGATTATTACTGATAATCCTGAAAATATAACTAATACCAGTCGTCTATATAGATTTATTACGAGAAAAATATTAAAAACATTTAATTACTATATTTGTTTAAATGAAGAGTTAAATAACCTATTCAATACACAAAACAAGTCTAATATTACCCTACATGGCATTGCGCAAAACATTGATGAAGTAGAACCTATTAAAAATAAGAAAGAATATTATTTTTTTGGTGGAGCATTATATGAAATGTATGGAATTGTTGATTTAATTACATCATTTATACAACTTAATGATAGTTCGATTGAACTTCTTATTGCGGGGCATGGTCCTCTAGTTGACTACATAGAAGCTATTTCAACAACAGTGCCAAATGTAAAATATATAGGCCTTCTTTCTCCAAACACTATTAGTACCTACATTAAAGGATCTATAGCAGTAATTAATCCTAGACCGATAAACGAAAAGATAGATAAAGAAAGTATACCTTCAAAACTTATTGATTATTTATATTCAATGACTCCCGTAATTTCTACTACAAATTATTATCTTTATAATGAGTTCAAAGAATGTGCAATTTGGTATGATAATAACGATGGAAACACACTACTTAGTTGTTTAAAAAAGTTTTCAACTATGGAGAGTAAGCAACTTAAAAAAATGGCAAGAGATGCATATAAGATATGTAATAATAAGTACTCTACTATCGCTACTTCGATTCAAATTAAAACTTACTTAGACAGTTTATAAAGTTCTTGTTCAATAAATTTATATATTTTCTCGTTATCAAGATTTTGATTATAGTACTTTAGATTGTTAGCGCCTAAGACACTTAATTCTTGTTTAGACATTTTAGATATTTTTTCTAATTCATTTGCTAATGTCTTAGAATTAAAATCCAACAGTATAGCACCCTTAGAATCTTCTAGTAATTTTTTTCCATCTCCGCCAATACATGCAACTATAGGTTTACCATAGTATAAGTATTGATTTAACTTACTAGGTATTGTTTTACCAACATATCCACTATCTTTTAAACCTATCAAAAGAGCATCGGCATTTTTATAGTATGTTGCAACTTTCTCTACGGGCATAAAACCAAGAACACTTACATTGTTATCTAATTTATTTTTAGCAACATATTTCTTTATTTTATTATAAAGGGATCCTCCACCAATAAGAGTTAAATGAACATTACTATTCTTTAGTTGTTCAATTCCTTTTAATAAAGGCATAAGTAATTGAAGTTTACCTATGTTTCCGGCATAAACAATGTTAAAACTTTCGTTATTAAATGGTTTAAAATTATCTATTGCTTGCTTAATTAATATAGGTTGATATGAATGCTCAATGTCTGATTTTTTTAATAATAATACTTTTCTAAAATATTCTTCAAAAGAAGGTGAAGTAATTAATATTTTATCTATTTGTTTATATATAAACTTACTCCACAAGTATAACCCCCAGTAAACAGGACTATACTTTAAAACTGCTCTAGTTATAACAACGCTTTCAGGCCACAAATCTAAACAAAATAAAAGATGTTTTATCTTGTGTTTTTTTGCATACTTATTTGCAGGTGAGATAGAAATAACTGGAGATAAAGAAAAAGACATGACTACATCAAAATCATTATCTAGTGCATTGACTCTTTTTTTTGCTAGCTTCCAAAAAGATAAATAGTTTGAATAAATACTGAAAGGGTTTTTTGTTCTAGGTTTATTACTTACTCGCAATATTTTAACGCCTTTAACTTCTTCATATGTTGTTTCTTGCCAGTCTGAATAAACTTTTCCTGCCCCATAGTTTGGTCTGCCAGTAAGTACACTTACATCATGTCCATATTTTGCAAGTTCAAAAACAATCTCATTAATCGCGAAGATTTCTGGATAAAAATATTGAGTAACAATTAATATTTTCATATGTATATATTATACTATATTTAAATACATAGGTGAGGTTAATATGGAAAAGTACAGTTTAACAGTTTTTGAACAAGAAGTTAAAGGACATAGATGGCTTACAAAAGACGCAACTACTAACTTAGTAATTGCAACAGGTATGACTGAAGGCAGTTACCGTTATGATGATTTTGCTAAATACTTAAATGCTAATGGAATTAATGTTTTTTGTTTAGATCACTATGGCCAAGGTAGAAATATTTCACATAATGGAAAAGGTTTATGGCCACATGATGGTTTTAATAAATGTATCAATAATATTCATCTAAATATACTACACGCAAAAGAAAATGGTTTACCTACTATTTTAATGGGTCATTCAATGGGTTCGTTTATGGTAAGAGGTTTGATAGAAAAATATCCAGATGAAGTCGAAAAAGTTATTTTTATGGGCACTGGATTCCAACCACAATCGCTCTTATTTATAGGTAAGACAATTGCATCATTGATAACTAGTAAAAACAATCAAGACACAAAAAGCATGTTGCTACATAATTTATCTGTAGGCTCTTATTCAAAAAAAGTAAAACGTGCAAAAACAGAGTTTGATTGGTTAAGCCACGATGAAAAACAAGTGCTTAAATACATTGAAAATGAACAATGTGGTTTCGTCCCTTCAAGAGGTTTTTACAAATGGTTCTTTAAAGGCTTATATGAAATAAATAAACCTGCAAAAATGCGATTAATTTCTAAAAAAATGAGTATTTTGCTTGTTTCTGGTGATGAAGATCCGGTTGGAAATAATGGGAAGGGACCTACAAAATTGAGTTTAATTTTGAAAGATAAATATCGTATTGATGATGTAAAAAATATCGTTTACAAAGGCATGCGTCACGAAATACTTAACGAAGTAAATAAATTGTTTGTTTACAAAGACATACTAAATTTTATTATAAAATAGAACTTATTATTATATAATAATTTTAATGACTAAAAGTATCCGTTCACATATTGTTGTTAATCTAATAAGAACTATTACACTTACACTAGTGTCTTTTATTACATTTCCGTTTGTATGTAGAATGCTTGGAGATGAAATGATTGGTTTATATACATGGGCCAACTCGTTTGTTTATTACTTCTTAATACTTGCCAAAGTGTCTATTCCAAATATAGCAATTAGGGAGTGTGTAAAAGTTAAAGACAATAAAGAACTATTTTCGCACAAGGTTCAAGAATTCTTTTTGCTCCAATGTATTACTACACTTCTTTCTTTCGGTTTAATGTGTTCTATAATATTTTCTGTGCCAGAACTACTTGCAAGTCATGAGATTATATTTATCTTATCAATTAATTTTTTGGTAGCAGTTTTCTCATTTGAATGGGTTTTTATTACATTAGAAAAACAAGTCTTTATTTCTCTTAGGTCAATTATTGTATTAGCGATTTCTTCATTCCTAATTTTCTTATATATTAAGTATCCTTACCAAGTAACTACTTATGCATTATTCACGGTTTCAGTCACTGTTATGACTGTTATAGTAAATGTGATTTATCTTAGAAAATTTGTTTCATTTAAAAAAACTATGAAATATGACTTTAAACAATACGCTAAACCTTTACTGGTATTACTAACTATATCTATTTCGTTAACTTTGTATAATGGTATAGATACTTTTGTACTAGGATTCTTAGATCCATTAAAAGCTGAAGTCGGAAGCTATTCTGTTGGTATAAAAGGTATTGAAATAATAATTACGATTATAACTTCCTTAGGAATTGTTTTCATGCCGCGCGCCAATAAATATTACGCATTGGAAAACAAATATTTTTTCAATAACTTAAATCAATATTCAATGAATATTTGCTTCTTCATAGCAATACCTGCAATTGCCACAATGATTGCACTTGCAACACCTATTACTTCTCTTATATCAGGCAGTTATGATTCTAATGCGTTTGTAAATGCTGCTCCTATTCTTATGATTGTTTCAAGCATGATGTTGACTTATTCTATTGGAGATATCATATACACACAAATACTTTTGCCGATGAGAAAAGAAAAATATTACTTTGTGGCAATGATAAGTGGACTAGTCCTTAATATTGGACTTAGTTTATTACTTGGTATATTAGTCTTTAGTGATAATCCTAGTCTTGGTGTAGCAATTGCAACTTGCGTAAGCGACTTTTTAGTACTAATTATTTTGTTATATGTAAGTAGAAAGTATTCAACCCAAGCGGTGTTTAATTTAAACAATCTAAAAATAGTATTAGTCGGTATTGTTATTTTTATATTTTCGTTGTTTATAACACCATATTTAATTGATAATCTTAGCTCATATTTTAGTAATTTAGAAACTACTTACTTAGTATCTATACTTATTGTTATCGCTGTTGATTTTATATTGTATATAGTTCCATTAATAATTATGAAAGAAAAGCTTATATCTTCGTTCGTATTTAAAAAGAAGGTAGAAAATAATGGCTAGAAATAAAAACTTAAAAGAGAATACTTTCAAGCGAGCAATCGCTCTTTCTCTTAGGGACATCATTAAAACTATGTCACCAACACTTTATGTAAAGCTACAATATAAGTATATAACTGGGAGAAAGTTAAATTTAGAATGTCCAACCTTATATACTGAAAAATTACAATATCTAAGATTAAAGTATTACCCGTATACACCGATTGTTAGCATTTGCAGTGATAAATATCATGTAAGAAATTATCTTAAAAAATATGATTTAAGCGGCATTGCTATTAAATCATATGGGTTATTTCAAAACGCAAAGGATATTGATTTTAGAGAACTTCCTAATTCATTTATAATAAAATGTACTCATGGATGTGCATTTAATGTCATTGTAAAAAATAAAGTTGACTTAAATATACCTCATGTTGTTAAACAATTGAATAAATGGCTGAAGGTCGATTATGGACGCAAAGTTGTTGAACCTCACTATTCATTAATTTCTCCACGTATTTTAATTGAAGAATTACTTGAAGAACCTGGTCAAATTTCACCTATCGAATATAAAATACATGTGTTCAATGGTGTTGCTAAATATTTATATGTAGTCACCTCTAGAGGTAAGGAAATTAAATACAACAACTATTATATAGATTGGAAACCTTTTGGTGGAGCGCAGTTTAATGGTTGGAGCAGTTCATCAGAAAATATTACCCCTCCAGATAATTATTTAGAAATGGTAAAAATTGCCGAAACTCTTGGCAAAGAATTTCCATTTGTAAGAGTTGATTTATTTTCTATTGAAGGAAAAATATACTTAAATGAATTAACTTTTACACCAGCAAAAGGTACTTTAATATTTGATGATCCAAGTGTTGATTACGAAATAGGTGAATGGTTAAAACTACCTGCACCACTTAATTCCAAGTAGAATCCGGAAACAATACTTCATGAACCATTAAAGCGAATTGTGTTGAAGAGTCATTTGCAACTACTTCGTCATAAACTAAATCATACTCAATGCTCATTCCAACATATCCATTTGCATGATTTGAACCAAAGTTGACGCTATTGGCACCTGTAAAATATAACCCGTATAAACTAACATAACTTCCTGATGAATCGACATATATATCAATGTCATTGAAATTAAACTGATCACCAGTATATTTATCATTATTGTAGTCGTATTTGTACAATACTACACTCATATTAATTTGAGATACTCTTGGTGTATTAATTTCATGATTACTTCCACCTCTTATAGAAATAGCCATGTATTTTGCACTAGTTATCGTTTTAGGAAACAACATGCTCATACCAGATTCCTTTAGTTGCATTCTTGATTTAGCGTAGTGTCCTTGACAATCCACTCTTCCATCGAAAAGTCTGGAAGTATATCCATATGACATTTCACTTACTGTATCATTTAAAGCATTAGAGTATCCGAAGTCAACACCATCGCCAGTTGCCTTATTAGGGCTTATACCTGGATATTTAAGTTCGCCATAATCACTTGGCCTATAATTATTTTGATCTCTATTCCACAACATCATATTGTCATTGCTCAGTGTAGTATTTGTAAATATTTCACTTTTATCTTTGATGTCTTTATTCCATTCAGTGTAATAATTCAAACTAAAGTCACCGGTATCATATGCACCTGCTTCGTATAAGTCGCCAACACCACCACATGAAACTAAAAGTACTACAAGTGGTAAAATCATAAATTGTTTTTTATTCATTTTCATTACCCTCCTCTTCAACATCTCTTGTATATAATTCATTTATTTCCTTTATTTCTGCTAAAGCTTTTTCTTCATTTATAAATGGATAAAATGTAAGTCCTGATATTACCATTGCAATAATAAATGGTGATGTAGTTAAGAAACTAACATAAAAAGATTCATTATGAATATATGGATATTCTTCATACTTAAAGTTACCTGCAAAAAATACAGTTAATAGAATTGAAATATATGTCACTTTAACATACATTGGATGATCTGATTTTCTTAAATAATGAACACTATTAATCATCATAATTACAACAAATGAAGCCATTGCTAAAAATGCAAATAAACCACCTTCATAAGCAATGTCGAATATAAATGATCCTGATGCAAGAGAAGAAAGTGTATAACTTGTTCCGTTTAAAGCATTAAATGATGTTAATGATTCAGCAGTTACACCAAAGAAAAATTCTGGTCTTGTCATAATAAATATTGAGTCGTTAAATGGTCTTGTAAAGTTAGATGTATTGAATATTCTATTAATTAAACTATTAGAACTAAATAAATCAACGATTCCAGGAACATCCATAGCATTTAATGTAAAGATTAGAAAACCAACAGCAAATAGTCCTACTCCAACATAAGCTGAATACTTCAATATTTTCATTGCTAAAGGCTTGCGAGGATAAAACTTAATTAAAAGGGCAACAATAGCAACAGGTACAAACATAAGTAGAGACTCTAAATTAGGAATAAGTAACAACGACAATAAACCTAAAATGCCAAGACCTAAGAAGATCATAAACATGTTTCTATTTTCTTTATAATCGATAAATAGTAAAGCAAATATACTACAAGATAAAACACTTGAAAATACTCCTAAATATCCTAAATCCATATCTTGGAATTCTAAACCAATAAGATTTCTATTTTGAACATAAATTGGATAAGCGAACCCTTCATAGAAATAATGCATTCCGTCATTTAAGTATGCATAAAGTGGCCCGTATGAAATGATTGTATATCCAAATGAAATCAAAACAAACAAACCTATTCCACCAAATATAACATATAGTAAAGTTGAGTGTTTTAGATCATTGGTTTTACTAACCAAATAACCAAGTAAATAACACCCAATCCCACCCGCAATAAATGAAAAACTACCTAAAATATCATATATTTGCAAGGTAAATTGACTAAAAGCCACTAAAACTGAATATAAAAATAATGGTATGACTGTTATTAGTAACGATAGCCTTTGCTCCTTTTTAACAAATACAATTGCATAAGGAATCAATGCAAAAGTTAGTAACAAACCAACGATTGTAAATATAGAATTCACATTACCTAAATTGAATCCAATAAACGCCATTAACTCCAAAAATAAGAAGATGAATAATCTTTCATACTTCCTACAATAATTTAATAAACTTTTTTCATTTCCCATTACCAATACGCTCCATTCTCTATACCTTCTTTATGAAAGGGTATTTTATCAGGTCTAGACCAATGCTCATTTACGTGTTTTGCAACATGATCTCTTTCTTCCCAACGTTTACCCATTAAACCAAATAATGTTTGAGTCGCTCCACCAGTTTGTATGCCTATTTTGCCTTTTTCTTTTGCATACATAGCAAGTAACATTCCATAACTTCCTGCGCCAACTAACATAACATCAAATGAAATTTTATCGATTTTATTCTTCATAAATTGTAAAGCTTCAAACCAACTTTCAAATCTTTCATCAACTTCATAACCAATTGTTTGTACTGCTTCAAGCACAGTTAACTTAAACTCTGGCAAAACTTTATCTGTGTTTTCAAACAACAATTCTCTTTTTTTGTATTGCTTTGAAATTTGTTTAGCAAACGGTGATATCACTAATACTTTTTTATCTTTTAATAATTCTACCCAGTCACCCATAAGAGGTTCCAAAGCATAATTATTAACAATCTTTGGTTTATTTGTATACTTATCCGCGAAATATTCTTCCATGTGTAAACCACTTATGCCGAGTATGTCAATACTTTTAAGCTTACCTAAACATAACTTTGAATATTTGTCTAAAGTAGTTAAATCAGTTGGAAAAACACCTGCATTATTTTTTATTGAATAAGTAACTGAATCTTTATAATGTCTTCTAAATCCATATTCAATCTTTTCATAATTATTCCAGCATGAAAGCTCTACCGCTCCAAATCTAACAGCACAAAACGGTTTTCCTCTGCGAAGTGCATCTTTAATAATATGATTGCTACTTTCAAGAGTAATGTGCTCTTCTTTACCGAACTTTGTAATATCTTTTTTCTTTTTAAAAAGTTTCCACATCAAAACACTTTTACTACTTTCTAAAAAATATCTGTAATAATCTCTCTTTGTCATTGCATTATTATTATATAATAAATAGCTTGATATTAAAAGGAGCAAAACCTACGTTAAATAGTACAAGTATATATCGTAATGATTAGAAAAAACAAATTGTTGATTAATTATTATATAATATATATAATTTACTAGAATGGAGATTTAAATTATGAATAAATTATTTAACTTAAACATTGTTATCGCGGGTCTTGGAATTATTTGTTTAATTTTATTTTTAACACCAGCTTTTAGCATTAACACAGCAAACGACGTTCAAATCGGCATGATCAATGGATTTGAAGCTGCTTTTGGTACTACACCTACATTAACTGATTGGGCAGGTAGTGAACTCACTATTGTTGCTTCAGGCGGGTTAATGACTGGTATTATTATCTTAATCGTCTCAATCGTATTAGCTGCTGTAAAACCTTTATTTAAAGGATTAGGTTTCCTTGCAGGTTTAGGTTTTATCACTAGTGCTATTTTATTATTTGTCGGTACTGATATCTTAAAAGCAAGCAATTATAATGCTGGCGTTTCCCCTTCTTCTGTTTTCTTTGAATTACAAGGATGGCCAATTGCAATCGGCGTTATTCTTTGTGTTGTAGGCGCAATTGCTATTATTGATACATTATTATCATTTAGTAAAAAATAAGTATAAACATTATTAAAATTAGGCTCACATTTATGTGAGCTTTTTTATATAATAATATTAGGTATAAAAATGAAAATTGTTGGCTTAGAAAAGTTATCTTTAGTAGATTATGATGAAAACATATCATGCACTATTTTTTTGCAAGGATGTAATTTTAGGTGCGGTTTTTGTCATAATAAATCGCTTGTTATAGGAGATAACAAGGAAATGCCTCAAGAAGAAATATTTGAATACTTGAATTCTAGAAAAGGAATACTTGATGCAGTTGTTATTACAGGTGGAGAACCAACACTCAATGAACAACTTATTGATTTAATAAGTAAAATAAAAAGTCTAGGATTTAAAGTTAAACTCGATACAAACGGCACTAACCCTACTCAATTAAAGCAACTTATCAATCTAAACTTAATTGATTATGTTGCCATGGATATTAAATCTTCTTTAGATAACTATACTAATGTAACAAAATGTAGTAAAAATCTTATCCCAGCTGTTGAAGAATCTATTAACATATTAATTAACTCAAACATCGAAAGTGAGTTTAGAACTACTTTGCTTGCAGAAATACATGATATTAATGAAATTAAACAAATTGCAAAAACAATACAAGGATGCAATAAATATAGACTACAAAAATATATTGATAGTGAGCACTGTATAGAAAATATATTTACACCCGTAGATAAAGAAAAAGCCCTTCTATTTAAAGAAGAGCTATTAAAGTCTTTAAAAGATGTTGATTTAAGAAGTTATTAACCTAATTTAGATATCTCAAATGCAGCAATAGCACCATCATTTTGAGCAGTTATAACTTGTCTTAAGTCTTTTACTCTTGTATCGCCAACAGCGTACAATCCCTCTGTTTTTGTCCTCATTTTTTCATCAGTAACAATATAGCCATGATCTAATTCTACTAATTTAGAAAATATTTCATTGTTTGGTATTTGTCCAATTGCTATAAAAGCTGCTTTTGAAGGTATAGTAATTTCTTTTTTTGTTTTAATATCTTCTAAAACTACCGACTCAATGTTATTTGGTTTACCGTTTAATCCTTTAAGTGATACAAACTTATGAATTTTAATGTTTTCAATTTTAGCGATTCTTTGTTTTAAAATTTCCTCACCAAAGAATTCATCTCCAAGTATACATAAATTTACTTTTGTGCATATTTGCGCAAGTATAATGGCGTATTGCATAGCACTATTTCCATCGCCAACAAGTGTAACTTCTTCGCCTTTGAAAAAGTGTCCATCACATACAGCACAATAATATATTCCTTTGCCAACAAATTCTTCTTCGTTAGCTATGTTGATCTTTCTATTTTCAACGCCATTAGCAATTACGACATTTTTTGCTTCATAGTTGTCGTAAATAGTTTCAATTTTAAATATATCACCATCTTTAGTAATTGATTTAACTTCATCTACATCAAATTCAACACCCCAATCAATAAGTTGTTGGAAACTTTGCTTTGCAAATTCATCACCTGCAATTTCTTTGATGCTTGGAATGTTTTCAACTTTTGGTGAACTAGCAATTTGTCCACCTACTGCTTTTTTCTCTAGCATCATTACTGTTTTTTCACTTCTTAATAAGTTCAAAGCAGCTGACATTCCTGAAGGGCCAGAGCCAATCACGATTACATCAAACATTTTATTTACCAGTTACTTTCTTAATATATTCTCTTACGCCACGTGCATCTTCGTATCTTTCCACTTCAACACCGTTTGGTACAAATAATGTTGGAACATGGACTATATTAAGCTTCTTTGTTAAATCAAAGTTTTCAAGTGCATTTACTTCTGTGTATTCTAGACCTTTTGCTTTCATAAGCATTTTTGCCGTTTCACAATCTGGACATCCAGGTTTTGTAATCATGGTAACTGTTTTAAATTCAACTTCCATATTTGTTTCCCTCTTTTCATCGCATTCGCATTTTTTATCTTCCGCTTTCTTTTCAACGAAATTGGAATTATCTATATTATACTCTGCTCTATCACGAAACTCTTGTAATTTACCTTCATTCCAGTTTTGTACCGGTCTATAGTATCCAGTAATACGTGAATAAATCTCAGTTTTGGCGTGACAATCTGGACATTCATCTATTTCACCTACAATGTATCCATGTGATGTACAAACACTATATGTTGGAGAAATTGTATAATATGGTAATTTATAGTTTTCCGCAATTTTTCTTACAAGTGACATGCATGACTTCCAAGATGGTAATTTTTGACCAAGGAACGAATGGAATACTGTACCGGACGTATATAAAACTTGTAACTTATCTTGTACATCAAGTGCTTTAAAGATATCTTCTGTATATCCAACAGGTAAGTTAGTTGAGTTTGTATAGTAAGGGGTATTACTTTCGTCATTAGCAGTAATAATATCAGGGAATTTCTTTTTATCATGTAATGCCAATCTATAAGAAGTAGATTCTGCTGGAGTAGCTTCTAAGTTATATAAATCACCATAAAGTTCTTGGTAATCACTTAATTTATTTCTCATGAAATTTAAGACGTCTTCAGCAAACTTTTGCGAAATTTCATTAGTCATATCAGCTTTAATCCAACGAGCATTTAAGCAAGCTTCGTTCATACCGACCAGTCCAAGTGTTGAGAAGTGATTTGAGAAAGATCCTAAGTATCTTTTTGTATATGGATATAAACCAGCTTCTAATAATTTTGAAATAACATCTCTTTTTATTTTAATGCTTCTAGCCGATAAATCCATCAATCTAGATAATCTATGGTAAAAATCTTCTTCACTAGTTGCAAGATATGCAATACGTGGTATGTTGATTGTAACAACACCAACAGAACCAGTAGATTCTCCACTACCGAAGAAACCGCCTGATTTTTTGCGAAGTTCGCGTAAATCAAGTCTAAGTCTACAACACATACTACGAACATCACTTGGTTCCATATCACTGTTAATGTAGTTTGAGAAATATGGCGTTCCATATTTAGCAGTCATTTCAAATAACAATTTGTTATTTTCAGTTTCTGCCCAATCAAAATCTCTAGTAATTGAATATGTTGGGATTGGATATTGGAATCCTCTGCCATTTGCATCCCCTTCAATCATGATTTCAATAAATGCTTTGTTAATCATATCCATTTGTTCTTGGCAGTCTTTGTATAAGAAATCTAATTCTTTTCCACCAACTATTGCTGGTTGTTCAGCAAGGTCTGGTGGACATACCCAGTCAAGAGTGATGTTTGTAAATGGAGCTTGTGTACCCCATCTAGATGGAGTGTTTACACCATAAATAAACGATTGAATGCATTGTTTGATTTCTTTATATGTAAGGTTATCTTTTTTAGCAAAAGGTGCTAAATATGTGTCAAATGACGAAAATGCTTGTGCACCAGCCCATTCATTTTGCATAATTCCTAGGAAGTTAACCATTTGATTACAAAGAGTTGATAAGTGACTTGCAGGAGCAGATGTAATTTTACCTCTAACACCACCTAAGCCTTCTTTAATTAATTGTTTTAAAGACCAACCTGCACAATAACCTGAAAGCATAGATAAGTCGTGAATATGAATCTCCGCACTTCTATGAGCGTTTGCAATTTCTTGATCATAAACTTGAGACAACCAGTAGTTTGCAGTAATTGTACCGGAGTTAGATAAAATAAGACCACCTACTGAATATGTAACAGTAGAATTTTCTTTTACTCTCCAGTCAGCAATTTTTAAATAATTATCAACTGTTTTGGCATAATCTAATTCTGTTGATTTAATTTGTCTTAATGCTTCATGATTTTTTCTATATAAAATGTATGATTTTGCAATATCAACATATCCTGCTTGAATTAGTGTCACCTCAACTGCATCTTGTATGTGTTCAATAGAAATAACTCCATCGACAACATGTCCATTAAAGTTAGAAGTTACTTTAAGTGCTAATAAATCTAAAATGTCGTTTGTAACACTTACTTGTTCTCCTAAAAATGCCTTTTCAATAGCGGCTCTAATCTTCTTTAAATCGAACTCAACAATCTCATTGTTTCTTTTGCAAACTCTTATCATAATTTCTCTCCCTTAAGTCCCTGCTTTCGCACACATAAAAATATAACATGTTATATTTAAGACCTCTAATAAACTTTAACATTAATAGACTTCTATCTGTGTTAATTAATTATAGATTTTTTATAATCACAATTCAACGAAAATGCACCAACATTTTTTAATATTTTTTTGCGAAATTCTAAAACGCTGATTACATCGTATATTTCTTATTACAGCAATTAAAAATAATATTAATCTTGCTTATTTTCTTTTTTTACTATGTCCAAAGAATTTAAAATAACCATAACATTATCTTCTACTGATTTAGTTATAAATACATTCGAACCAATAACACAGTTATTACCTATAATAGTTCTATCTCCTAAAATAGACGCTCCAGAGTATACAGTAACATTATTTAAAAGTGTAGGATGTCTTTTAATTCCTTTAAGTGCGGCGCCTTTCCTAAGAGATATTGCTCCTAGGGTAACTCCCTGATATATTGTACATTTTTCACCTATAACTGCAGTTTCGCCAATCACTACTCCTGTTCCATGATCAATAAAGAAATAATCGCCTATGATTGCTCCTGGATGTATATCAATACTTGTTATCTCATGAGCGTGCTCAGCAATAATTCTAGGAAGTTTCTTTACATTTAATTTCAACAGTAAATGAGCAACTCTGTGATGAATAATTGCATTATATCCAGGGTAAGTTAATATTACTTCTTGAGCACTTTCGGCTGCTGGATCACCTTTTAAAAAGGCCTCTAAGTCATGATTTAATGACTTTTTTATTTCTGGTAATTGGTTAAAAAAACTATTAACAATTCTTTCTGATTCTTCACCATTAGTTAAACTGATTATACGGTTTAATTTTTTATGCACTTTACTAAGTTCTTTTGAAATGCATTCAACGCATTTAATCGTATTCTTTTTATGAAAAAAACCTGGAAATAATATTCTTTTGATTAATTCAAAAGTCTTTATAACTTCATCTTTGTTTATAATATTTTCATCGTTTACGATATCAAGTGATAATTCGTTAATTTTTTCTGCTATAGATCTCATACTCTCTCCTATGATAAATATTTATAATAAGAATCTGGGAAAACTACCACAATATTCTTATTATAAAGATTTTTTTCTTTTACATATTTACAAACTGCACTATAAGCACCACCTGAAGATATTCCAACAAACACGCTTTCTAGTTTATTTATTTTATGTGTGCATTCAATTGCATCATCACTTTTAATTCTAAGTACTTCATCCACAACACTTAAATCTAGTGTTTTTGGTATAAAACCAGCACCTACACCTTGGATTTTATGCTTATTTGCTTCTTTATTGTTAATTACACTAGATTCAAATGGTTCAAAACCAATTACTAGTATATTTTTATTTCTTTCTTTAAAGTATTTGCCACATCCACTAATAGTTCCGCCTGTTCCAATTCCAGCAACAAAGACATCTATTTTACCATCTAAGTCATCATAAATCTCTTTTGCTGTTGTTTTATAATGAGCTTCTGGATTATCCATATTATTAAATTGGCTAGGAATAAATGAATTAAGCATTTCTTTATGAAGGTCGTTTGCTTTTTGAATTGATGGATTCATGCCTACTCCATCAACTAGCAGTACTTCTGCACCGTATTCTTCCATTACTTTTATTCGTTCTTTAGACATTGAGCTTGGCATAACTAAAATACATTTATTGCCTAGTATTGAACATATACCAGCTAGTGCAATTCCAGTATTACCGCTTGTAGGTTCAATGATTACGGTATTTGTATTAATTAATCCTTTTTCAATTGCCTTTGACAACATATTGATAGCAATTCTATCTTTTACAGACCCAAACGGATTTAAATACTCTGCTTTAGCATAAACATTATTTCCAAGTTCTACTGATACTTTATTAAGTTTTATAAGTGGCGTATTACCAATCATGTCTAAGACTGTATTTTTAATCATTAATTACTCCAATCCATTAATTGTTTCAAGAAGTTCTTGTGTCTTATCTAAATACATTTCAGAAACAGCTAAAAAATTAATCTTTAACTCATCACTTAATCCTATGTGATGTTTATATGTTGCAACTAAATGCCACTGCAATGTCTGAAAAATTCTATTTGTCATTAGTCTAATGTGTTCATCAACTGAATAATCTCTTCCTAAATATTCTTTTAATAGTAGTCTTGATAAATTAAAATCTTTATTGCCAAAACACGCAATATCATAAAATGGATCATTTTGTGCAGCAAACTCAAAGTCGACTACAAAAATACTTCCATCTTTTAGTATTAAGTTTGATGGTTGAAAGTCTCCGTGTGAAAAGACTTTTGGTAATTCTTCATAAAAATCATGAAGCACTAAATATATCGCTTTGTATTTATAATATCTATCCGATACTTTTATATTCATATCTTTTAATAAATTTTCATAGTCATCTAGTCGCTTAAGTTTTTTATAATCATGACTTGGCAATGTTTTTTGGTTGTGCAAACTTTGAATTGTCAAAGCAACTTGTTTAATATAATTTATAGGTTCTAATTCACTTAAGACATCTCCAGTTACATATTCTTTTACAAGTATTCCACTATCAACATCATTAAATGAAACATTATTTGTAAGAGCGAAGCCATTTTCTTTTAACAACTGAAGTATATGCTCTTCTTCGTTTCTATTAACAAAATTACCTGCATTTTTTCCAGGAATTCTATATGTATATAAATTATTATCAACTTTAATTACATATGTATAATTACTCATTCCACTAAGCAACCTGCTTTCCACGGTGATATTATCTGTTTTGTATATTTGTTTTAGATGTTTTAAAATTCTATCTTCCATTATTTAATCCTCTAATTAATTATACTTTAAACGACTAAACAATTTAAAGTAATGTAATTAAATATTTTTATATTTATAATTTATTATATATGGAGGCATTATGGTAGCAATTGTAACAGGCGGTAGTAAAGGTATTGGTAAACAAATTTGTTTAGATTTATTAAAAGAAGGCTATAAGGTTGTTTGTTTAGATATTGAAAACACAACTTTAGAAGGCATTGACTACATAAAAACAGACATCTCAAAAGAAGAAGACTTAATGTATGCTTTTAAGTACATTCAAGCCTCATATGGTAAAGCACACATTTTAATAAATAACGGCGCTATTTCTATTTTTGAAAAACCAATCGAAAATACTACTACTGATGAATTTGATAAAGTCATAAACACAAATCTAAGATCAGCCTATATTTGTTCTAGAGAATTCATTAAGTTAAACAAAGGTGAAGAATATGGACGAATTATTAATATTTCTTCTACCAGATTTCATCAAAATGAAGAAAATTGGGAGTTGTACGGGATGTCAAAAGGCGGTATTGTTTCCTTAACAAATTCTTTATGTGTTTCTTTAAGAGGCACTCCAATTACAGTCAATTGTATTTCTCCTGGATATATTAAAACAACAAACTATGAAAAACTTGATAAACAAGAGCATGAAATACACCCTTCTAATAGAGTAGGAAAAACAACTGATATTTCTAACCTGATAATGTTTTTATTAAACAAAGAAAACGACTTTATAAATGGATCTAACATTATTGTAGATGGCGGAATGACCAAAAAAATGATTTATTAATCTTTTTTCCAATGAACATAACTTTCATTGTATTGAGTTCTTGCTTCTTTATCCATGTCTGGATGCCCAATCATAATTATTCCTAGCGGAACAATATTTTTCGGCATAGAAAAAAGCTTTTGAGTTTTGCTAACTAATTCTTCAACAGGATATACTCCACACCATGTAGCACCTAAGTCAAGAGCAGTGACCGCAGTCAAAATGTTGGTAATAGCACTTGAACAATCTTGAACCCAATAATCTTTAAAATTTCTCTCTAAATTACCAGCAACAACTATTGCAAGAGGTGCATTCATTTTTAGAAATGGATGATATTCTTTAAGAGATAAAATTTCATCTTCTTTATTAGCGACATAAAACTCCCAAGGTTGCATATTCATACCTGATGGCGCTGCCATAGCACATTCAAGCAGTATTTGTATATGTTCATCACTTACTTTTTCATTAGTAAATTTTCTTATACTTCTTCTTTTTAAAATTGAAGTTATTGCATCCATACTATTCTCTCCTTAATGATTTAATATATTGTTTAGTCTGTGCATCTACACGATTTGACTCTCTAATTTTTTGTAATGCTTTATTATATGTAATTTTATCTAACTGATTGTTTCTGGTTAAATAATTTAATGTTTCTTTTGGAAACTTTACATAACACATACTTAGCAGCCATGCGTTAGCCATCATAACATAATAATCCTCATTAGTCACTTCATCACATATGCACAATATTCTTTCGATGTACTCATCATTTATAAAGTGATCTAATAACATTACAAGCGCAAACCTTATGTGATAAACTTCTTGAGATTTAATAAACTCTTCTAAAAATTGAAAAGTCTCTTGTTGATGTTTTTTAACAAATTTTAATCTTGTACAAAACGAATCGTTTACAGACCAGTTATCAATCTTAGGTACAAAATTTCTAATAAGTTGAAACATTAATTTGTGGTCCAATTTTAAACAACCAATAACTAAACCTTTTAGCATGATTTCTTCAAAGTATTTTTCATTGTTATCATTAATAAATTCGAATGGTTTGTTTTTAGAAATTTCTTTTGCAAACGGTTGTAAAACGGTCATCCTAATACCTAAAATATTTTCAACTCCAGGACAAAGGTTTTGAGTAAATGCTTGATATTTTTTATCCTGAAGAGACTCGAGTTTTTTTCTAATTTCTAATACGTAACTCATAATATTCTCCTTGTAGTATGAATTATTTTCTTTGCAAAAATGCCATATTTTTAATAAAAATCAGCCTATTCGCTTCTAAGTGCGCGTACAGGGTCTTGTTTTGCTGCATTTCTTGCAGGAATAAATCCAGAAATAATTGTAAGTAAAGTTGATACAGAAATCATAATAACTGCGTCTGACCATTTAAGTGCTGCAATTGATGGGATACCAAATCCAACATAAACAATTATAGAAACGATGAGCGCTATAATTGCAGTAATAATAACACCAAATGTTCCACTAGCTAAACCTATGACAAATGTCTCGACATTGAACAATCTTGATACATCTTTTTTACGCCCACCAAGCGATCTAATAACACCAATTTCTTTAACTCTTTCAACAACTGAAATATAAGTAATAATAGCAATCATTACACAGCTAACTACAAGTGCTAATGAAGTAAATGCAATAAGTGCAATTGTGACGATATTTAGTAATTCATTAATCATTGAAATCATAATAGAAAGTGTATCTGTGTAAACAATATCGGTTCTATTATCTTTTGGTACTTCAACGCCATTAATTGTTAAAATTTTATCTTCGTTCCATGCATCTAGATAAGTAACAACTTGCTCTTGATTTTCAAAAGACGAAACAAATAGTTTAATTTCTGATGGCAAACTACTACCACCTAGTTGGCGAAGAGTCAAAACTGGATATGGCAATCCTTGTCCAAAAAAAGTCATATCAGTATTACCAAATGGTAAATCAGCTACATCAGTTGTAACACCTTCAAATGTATAACTATAATTCGTAATAACACCTGTCCTTACGACAATTCCGCCACCCATATCATTAACAGTGGACATTAACAATTGATTTTCACTACTAGCTACTTCAGTGGTAATAGTTGAATTTAAATTATCTTCTAAATATAACTTAGAAAAACTATCTGTATAGTATAATCCGTGTTCTAATGCACCATAAGTAATACCGCTCTTTGGTTTTAATATTCCAACTACTTCCATCTCTAAAAGAGAATCAGTGTTTGTTGTCGCCCCATTATAGTTATAATAAGTTCCTGTTTTTTCAAATACTTCATCATTAGTACCATAATAGAACTTTTTATTCATAATTTCTTCATTGGTAAATTTGCCTTTTACAGTACTATTATCTTCTTCATTCATAACAGAATTAATAAGGTCAATAAACTGATCTTGGCCATAATAACCAAGTTGGGCAAGTGTGATGTCAGAAAGAGTTTGGTTTTCATCAATTACAATTAATAATTCATTACTGCTACTAGGCATTTTGCCTTCAACTAAATTATATTGAGCAAATATATATTCATTGTTTTGTGGTAATGGATTAAATACGTCTGAATTATCCATAACTAATTGAGCATATTCTTCTGCTTCAGCATTTACTTCTCCAATTAAATCACCATAAATATATTTGTTTAGAGCAATAGTTCTTACTTCTTCATCAAAAGTAGTAAATACATTGTTTTCAAAATCAAAATCATAATTATAACTAATTGTCACGCCATTCTCTTTTGGCATTTCTTCTAAATAATCTATATATGTTTGAGTAATATCATTTGTAAGCGTAATCTCATCCATTGCATTAAACTGTTCAATTAAATTTTCTAATGTTTTATCTGGATACACAATGCCATCTTCAGTTCCACCAATAATAGCGTCTTGCATATCTTGATTAGTCATGCTGCCCATAATAAATTCCATATTATATGCAGTTTCTGAAATAACAATAGGATTACCGCTCAACATGTCTTCTTGCATGTTTGTCACATAACCTTGAATACCATTTGAAAAGGCTAAAACAGTAGAAATACCAATAATACCAATACTTCCTGCAAATGATGTTAAAATTGTTCTCTTTCTTTTTGATAATAAGTTTTTAATTGATAAGCCAAAACTTGTTTTCCATGTTAAAACTGATTTTTTAGTAGATGTTTCTTCTTTAGTTATGACTGTATCATTACCATCATAAGGGTTTGTATCTCCCGTAAGTTCTCCATCGAGCAATGTAACGATTCTTGTTGAATACTTTTGAGCAAGTTCGCCATTGTGAGTAACCATAATTACCAATGTATCTTTAGATATATCTTTAATTAAGTCCATAATTTGAACTGAAGTAACAGAATCAAGCGCACCTGTAGGTTCATCAGCAAGTAAAATATCTGGCTTATTAACAAGCGCTCTTGCAATTGCAACACGTTGACATTGTCCACCACTTAATTGACCAGGTTTTTTCTTATAACTACCTTTTAAACCAACTCTATCAAGAGCTTCTTGAGCAAGTTTAGTTCTTTCTTCTTTACTAAGTCCTGCAATTGCAAGACCAAGCTCTACATTAGCTTGAACTGTTTGATGAGGTATTAAATTGTATGATTGAAATACGAAACCAACTTTGTGATTTCTATATGAGTCCCAATCACTATCTTTAAATTCTTTTGTTGATATACCTGCAATGACCAAATCACCATCAGTGTATTTATCAAGTCCACCAATAATGTTTAGCGTTGTAGTTTTACCACACCCCGATGGTCCTAAAATAGAAACAAATTCATTTTTCCTGAAATTTAAATCAATGCCCTTTAAGGCTTCGAAGTTTGTCCCGGTATCAGTATATACCTTTGTAATTTTTTTTAATTTTAGCATGTTATATTACCTCACTATTAATATAGTTATATAACAATATAAACCTAGTAATTAAAAACTGCAATAAGATAATGCTTACAATGATTAAATATAAATTTAATCCCTTACACTTAATCCGGCCTTGTGACCTGTTGAAAAGGCAATTGTCATGTTATATCCGCCTGTTGGTCCATGTACATCAAGTAGTTCTCCCGTTACATATAATCCAGGGATCGATTTAATCATCATTGTTTTAGGATCTACTTGTTTTACATCCAATCCACCTTGTGTAATAAAAGCATCTTTATAACCTTTTGTATCTGAGATAACAATTTTTAAGTTTTTAAAAGTATCGATTATAACTTCTAGCTTGCCACGTGAAATTTTATTGATTGAAGTATTTACTTCCTCTGCAATAATTTCATTTATAAGTCTAGTTGGTAAATAATTTTTAAATAGTTTAAATAAACTAGTATTCATATTTTTGTATGCGTGTATAATAATCTCTTCTTTAGAAAAATTAGGTATTGTATCAAGAATAATCTCAACCGTTTTATTTGTACTTAAATCCTTTGAAACTAATTCAGACAGCTTTAAGACAATTGGACCACTTATACCAAAGTGAGTAAATAGTACATTCCCAAACTCTTTTGTATTTTTATATCTTATTTCAACATTTTGAAGTGTGAGCCCTTGGAGATTTTTACTTTGTATAAAACTAGTATTAGAAACAAGAGGAACTAGCGATGGAAAAGTAGGATTAATATTTAAACCAAAATCTTTTAAAAATTTATAACCATCTCCAGTAGTACCAAGAGCAGGATAAGACTTGCCGCCAGTAGCAATTATTACGTTTTTCGACTTATACTTCGCTATATTTGTTTCAACTAAGAACATTTCTTCATTCTTAAATATTCTAGTCACAGTTTCTCCCATTTTTGTCATAACTCTATATTTGTTTATTAGGAAAACTAAGGTACCTAAAACATCCATTGATTTATCACTTAGAGGAAATACTCTGTCATCACTTTCTACTTTTAACTGTGTACCATTAGCCTCAAGAAAGTTATATATGTCGTTAGAGGAAAAATCAGACAAACTACTTAAAAGAAACTTTTTGTTATTTGAATATAACTGATCAATAAAGTCGATTGGTTTTTTTAAATTAGTTATATTACATCTGCCATTTCCGCTTGCAACAATTTTTAGTCCTAGTTTCTTATTTTTTTCAATAAGCAGAACTTTAGCTTTTCTTTGTGCGGCAGTAATTGCTGCCATTAAACCACTTGGTCCACTACCAATTACAATTACATCCCAAAATTGTTTATTCATAATTACTTACTAGTGCTTCCAAATCCACCTTGACGAGTATCAAACGCACTATCATCTTCAGTTAAAAGATATTTTTCAAATATACCTTGTGCAATTCTTTCGCCTTTTGAAAGAGAAACTTCCTTAGTTCCAAAATTATATAAGACAACATTTATATGTCCATCATTATCAATATTTTCAAAGTAGTCTTTATCAATAATACCAACGCTATTAGCTAACAATAATTGCTTTTTAAATCCAAGCGAACTACGTGCATAAATTTTTAAAACTTCGTCTTCTCCCATATATGCTTTTAATCCAGTAGGAACCATTTTAATTTCACCAGGTTTAATAATCACATCAATGCAACTTTCAATATCGTATCCTGCTGAATACCTAGTTGCTCTTTTAGGTAAATTTATCTCCTTATTTTCAAAACCTTTACAAATTTTAAAACCACGCATATACTTCTCCATTCTTTAAAAATATACATTTAGTATATACTAAAATCATATCAATTTATATATAAGTTGGAGAAATCTAGCTATGAAGTAACTATAATATGTTAATATGAGATATTAGGAGACAATTATGGAAAAGAAAAAAATTAAAAAGGGTTGGATTATAACTGGTTCTATATTACTAGTAATTGGTATTACTTGGGGAGTTATAGCGCTCATCCCACCAACTCATTCAATAAAAGGTGTAAACAAGTTAATTAGAGCGGAGGATGAAGCTCCATTACTTATCGCCCATGGCGGAGGGAATTTAGAGTTTCCAGATAACACAATTGAAGCATGTTACAACGCACTTGATGCTGATGCAAACGCTATGTTAGAAATAGATGTTTCAATAACTAAAGATAATGTTGTAATTCTTTCACACGACACAACTTTGAATTATCGTACAAACGAAACAGGAAAAATTAGAGATTGGACATATACTGATTTAGTAAGTGAACAAGTAAACTTTGGTTACTTAAATAAATTAGATGATGATAAAAATGTAGTTGAGTTGAGAAAATACAAAAACTATGAAGATATAGAGGTTTTGCCAACAGATGTTACTTATCCTGATGGAATTTCTCCGCGAAACTCAGATATTTTTCTAGTTTCTAAATTTGAAGACGTATTAAAATTATTCCCAAACAACATGATAAACGTGGAAATTAAACAAGATGGCGAAACAGGATTAAAGGCACTTGAAGAGGTAGTAAGAATAGTTGAAGAAGATGACTCCTTTGATCGCGTAGTCTTTGCTTCTTTCCACAATGAAATATATTCTCAAATTGGAAAATATCATAATGAATATATGAAAGAAGACGGAACACTTTTAATGTATTCACCTGAATATATTGGAGCAGGCACTCTTGCTATTTTATCTCTTCTTGGATTAGACGCGTTATTTACATCGCCAATATCTGTTTTACACTTGCCAACAAGTTTTAGTATTTTAAATTTTGACAATGTTGCTTTTATTAAAATGGCACACGAACATAATGTGGCAGTTCAATTTTGGACGATTAATGATGTCAAAACAATGGAACATTTGATCGAAATAAAAAGTGATGGAATTATGACTGATAAACCACACTTACTTGCTGAAACAATTAAAAATAGCTAATTTATAATTTTTTGTTACTAGATAAATCTAATGTAATGATATTTTTTATTAATGGAGACGTAACTAATACATCGTTATTAACTTCACAATGTTCAGTTCCTTCTTTTAAAAACGAAAGTATTTCACAATCTTTTGATTGAATTTTAATAAGTTCAATTAATCTTTCGTATTGCTTCTCATTTTCATATGGAGAAACTACTTCGCCAATATGAAAATGTTGTTTTAATTGTTCACTGTTTTTAAATGTAACATAATCCATTAAAAGGTGGTCAATTCCCTTAGTTAAATCCTCATTGTTATGTTTTAAAATCAGAGGATGACGATGATTGTCCATGTCAGCATCTACAACTTTTTGAGCAAAACTTACTGATGAGGCACTGGAGAAGTCGAAATCAATTTCTCCGCTCTTATTATTATAAAATACTACGTAAGATGTTATTGTTTCATATTTTGAGTGTAGTAGTATTTCGGACTTAAATTCACCATTACCGCCCACGTAAATGAAGGAATCTGCTTTAATAGCAAATGCTGTCCGTATTCTCCTCTAAAATCAGTTAGTTCATCATAATCCTTCTTTTGCTTACAAGAATTAACAAGTTTGATAAATGAAAACCTTGTATAACCATCATGTTTTACTAGTAACAATACATCTGCAAGTTGTCTTTCAAATGTTATGTTGTGAAGTGTAAAACGTACTTTTGAAGTAGAATAAGTGTAATGTTTTAAAGAATTAGGAAAGATTACGTTTAACGAATCAATAAATGCATTTACTAATTCACTTGTGTCCATATTTTCTAATAAGATTTTAGTTGTTTTATTGTTTAAATTTATTAACGACATATTGCTCTCCTTATTCTGATCTTAATGCCTCTACTGGGTCTTTATTTGCTGCCATCTTTGCTGGAATAAATCCTGCAATAAATGTAAGGAATGTCGAAATCGCAATCAGACTCAATGCTGCAATCCATGAAAGGTTTGCAATATCTCTTATTCCTTGCTCGCCAAATTGATTATTTACAATTATATTTACAGGAATTTGTAGCAACAACGTTACTAAAACACCAAACGTACCAGACATCATACCTACGATTATAGACTCAGCTTCAAATAATCTACCTACATCCTTCTTTCTAGCCCCTATTGCTCTTAAGATACCAATTTCTTTTGTTCTTTCAATAACAGATATATAAGTAATAACGCCTGTCATAACAGAAGATACAACTAACGCAATGGATGAAAAACCAACTAATACTATGGAAATGATATTAATCATTGTTCCTATAGTTGAATTAAGATCTCCACCAAAATCAGTATAATAAACTTTATCAGCATCATTTTTATCTACATTGTATTCATCTAAATATTCAAAAATAGATTCTTTTTCATCTAAACCAACAGGAAATATTAAAACAGATGAAATTGTGGAATATCCACTGACATACATTAAGATATCGATAAACGAAAGGTCGGAAATGTTACTTATATTGGTTATATCTAACGATGCTTCATCTGTTTTAAATATTGGTGTTGTATATTCAACCGAAAACTCTTTCGATTGTTTTATAAATGCATCCACAGTACTTAATGATTGTATTTCGTTAAGCGAATTAGCTCTTACATCATAGAATGAAAATATATCGTCAACTGCATCATCAATTTGTGTTGTATCACCTGATTGAAAAGCATTAATTAAGTCAGTAATTTTACTTGCATTTGCAGGATCAATCGTCCAGTTGTCTTTAGCGGCACTAACAACTTTACTATTAGGGTCAATAGCTTTAATAAATTCATCTTTGAGTGCTGAAGTATATGCAATACTACCTGGCATAAATTCAACTAATGCATCTTCTTTAATCCTCATAATGCCAACTACTTCAAGTTCCATAAAGTGTTTGTCATCATTATAAAATGTTTCTAAATCGGTGCCATCACTCATCACATTATTAAATCCAGAAAGCTGTTTTTTACTTGTAGAATCAGTGATTATATCATAATAGTCTACTTCTTTTGTTACAGTAGGTTCACTTCCATAAAACTCACTTGGGGTATAAATCTTATATTTTTTACCAAGCAAATCATCAAAATTAATTGTGGCACCGCTATCAAGAGTATTTTTATCAATCAAACCTAACTCATATAATGTTGGAGTAAGAACTCTGTTAAAACGATCAACAACTAATAGAAGTTCGTTTGATTTAGTTGGATATTTGCCCTTTATAATATCATATTCAGACAACGTATAATCTTGTTCTCCATATAGTTCATGGAAAATACTTGTAGGCAATCCAGTAGCGTTAGAAATTGCTCCACCAAAAGCTGATGCATCTAAATTTTGATTAACTTTAATTATAGAATCTTCACCTCTTGTCGTCAGGATATTAAAATCTAGATACTCTCTATTAGTTAGAACACTAGATGCAAGTTTTTGTTCTACTAGTTTATCGGCGTAGTCAACAAAATCCTGTGTAATTAGATTTCTATGGATTTGAACCGGCCCTTCGCTAACTTCCTCGTATGGATAAATAACATCATCGGTAGGATATGCAGGCATATCACTTATTGGAGGTGCCGCAGTTGGTGTTTGGGCATAAGGAGCAATAGTAATCGGCACCGTAGTTGCAGTTGTTCTTTCAACATTACCGATGTAATTACCAACACCATTTGAAAGAGATAAAACAAGCGCAACGCCAATTATACCAATACTTCCAGCAAGAGATACTAAAGCTGTTCTCCCTTTTTTAGTAAACAAATTTTTAGCACTTATTTTCAAAGCGGTCAAAAATGACATTGATGTCTTTTCATTTACATCTTTTTCAATGTCTTCGTCTAATTCATCATCAACAACAACATTTTCACTGTCTTGTGTAATTTGGCCATCCAACATATCTATGATTCTATTAGAGTATTTTTGCGCTAATTCAGTATTATGAGTGACCATAATCACTAACTTATCTTTACTAATTTTTCGTAGTAAATTTAAAATTTGAACAGAAGTTTTCGTATCAAGCGCACCGGTAGGCTCATCTGCTAGTAATATTTCGGGATCATTAATTAATGCTCTAGCAATTGCTACCCTTTGTTGCTGCCCTCCAGATAACTGGTTTGGTCTTTTATCAATTTGATCTGATAAACCAACACTCTCAAGTGCTTTTCTTACTCTCTTTTCTCTCGTCTTTTTTGACATGCCGGAGAGAATTAGAGATAACTCAACATTCTCCCTTACTGTCAACTGAGGAATTAAATTATAAGATTGAAACACTATACCAATTCGTTTGTTTCTGTATGCATCCCACTCAGAATTTGTAAAATCTTTGGTAGATTTACCATTAATTATTAAGTCACCTGAAGTGTACTTGTCTAATCCGCCAATAATGTTTAAAAGTGTGGTTTTACCACATCCAGACGGTCCAAGAATTGAAACAAATTGATTTTGAACAAATCCGGTATTAATTCCTTTAAGTACATTTAGCGATTTCTTGCCAAGATAATAATCTTTAACTATATTTTTTAATTCAAGCATAACGTTCCCCCCGAGCCGTTTCTTGCCTAAATTATAAAACAATATTTCAGTAATGCCACTACTTTTTTATAAAAAATAAAAATTCTTTAATTTTAGTAATGTTGTTACTTTAATATTATAGTAAATATGAATTATTATAGTACTTTATATTTTTGATTATGCAAATATATCTTTAACTAATTTTGTAACTTTGTTTTCGATTGAAAGAAGCGTGAATTTTTCTAACTCAATACTACTTATAGTTGCGGTTTCAGGAGCGACTTGTGTATATAAGTGTTCGCCTGTAGAGTTATAAAATTGATATACATATCCCAAATCAGGATCATCTACTTCAATCATATAAGTAACACTATCAATTATAGTTAATTGCTCACATTCGACTAGTTCACCATTTCTATAGTAATTAGTTATTGTTTCTGATTCAACAGTAGTTGTTTCATAACTAATCACTGAACTATTTAAATAACCTAAAATTGTGTGATTTGAGTCAATTGTAAATAAAGTTTTATCAGCTAGCAAATTGTAAAACTTATTATCAAACTTCAACATGTTATATGCAATCGTAAAACCGTTTGCTATTACTTCGCCATTTTGGTCAACTAAAGCGTTATTAGCTGCACCATAGTTAACAATAAACCTACTATCAGCAACTTTGATGATGGAAGAAGTTGTAAATGTAGCACTCAAATCTACCATGACGTTTAAATTATCATCCAACAGTACATAACTTTCGTTATCTCTTAATAACTTATTCGTAAAATACATTATAGAAGCTTGATTACTAGGACTATTTGTTAAAAATTCATTGTAACCTGTAGCGGAATTTTGGCTATATAAAGTATTAATTAAATAATTAACATCAACTTCATTAACAATCGCTCTTTTTAAATCAATTGAATATGTTTTTACGATTATTTTATTTGATGTAGAACCTACACCATCAATAAAATCATAATTTTCTTCATATTGATTAACTTGATTAAGAGTTTGGATCAGTATGTTGCCATTACTCAAAATGTGTGTGCTTCTAGATAGTTCAGTGCTAGAGTGTATAGAAGAAATATCAATCTTTTTATAAAATGATAAACTTGATCTAGTATATAAATCAATTACGTCATCACCTATTATTTCAATAAAATAATCTTGTGACAAGTGCGTATGTCCACCATCGTATTTTTTTCTTGTATAACTATCATCGACTCTTATAAACTCATGTTTTTGTGAGTCAATGTATATTCTTTGTTCACCGTTTAATACAATAAAGCCATCAGTTAAAGTCATTGTATCTTCATCATCATATGCCAAATATACAGCTCCAGATTCATGGATTATATCATATTTATTTTCGCCAGAAGCATTTATAGAAGTTCTTATAAATAATTCTTCAGCTAAAATACTATATTTTAAACTAGAGAAATCAAATGTCATTTCGTTTTCCGCTGTATTGTATACACCATAATGAGTTTCTGTAATTTCATCAACTAATACTTCTTTTGAAGCAACGATATATCCTTCATCAGGCGACACTTCAACGATAGTAGAGTCACCTAAAAGAACTATGTCTTCACTTGTATTATAATTTTCCTTGAATGTAACGCTTTTTAATACTTCATTTGGACTTTTAGTTACATCAAAAACACTTTCAAAAACAAAATATGCTGATACTCCGATTGCTGCAACAACAGATATTCCAATAAAAACTTTTGCGGCTTTTTTCATATATAACTCCTTAAAAATAACTTAATACAACAATTATATCATAGAAATAGGCATTTTCATTATGTTTTAAGAAGCTAACGCCTAAAAGCTTATTCAAGAATAGTTGAGCCGAAATCTGAATTAAAATCACGACACAAAATTGAAACAGCATTAAACAAACCTAAATCTATATCGCTTTCTAATTGAATTGACAAAGTTTCATTTTCATAAGCTCTTGATAGTCTATCGCCTACTATTGTATATGTTTTAAATCTTTCTTCTATGTTGCCAAGAGTCACATACACATCAGGACCACCGCCATCAAATGTAAAATTCAATATCTCTAACATCATGTTGTTATATAATTTTACACTTCCACTAACATCATGTGCATAAGTAGTAAAAGTTCCCTGTTTTAAAATAACACTATCCTTTATAACAGAAACATCGCTAGAATCAACTGAAGATGGAGAACAAGAAGCAAGTCCTAGTAATCCAATCATTAACATAAAATATACTTTTTTCATAAAAACCCCTCTTTTATACATTTTAGAATATCAATTATGTGATTTTTTTCAATTTATATGCATAAAAAAAGACGCATAACCTGCGTCTTTTAAAAGTTTTTGTTATTTTTTATCTTTGAAAAATGGTGCTAAAACTTTGGCAACACTACTTACAGGCATAGTTTGAACAATAATTCTTCCAGGTCCAGTAACTACAGTGTTAAATACACCTTCTCCACCAAATATTAAGTTTTTTACACCTTTAACTGCTTGGATTTCAATCTTACATGTAGAGTCCATCATTGCGAGATTACCAGTGTCTACGATCATTGATTGACCAGCTTCTAATTCGTATTCTTCACCATGTCCATCAATTTCAATAAATGCTATACCGCTTCCTGAAATTTTTTGCATAATGAATCCTTCTCCACCAAAAAGACCAGCCCCAACTTTTCCTCTAAAATGAATAGATAATTCAACACCTTGACCAGCTAAGAATGCTGATTTTTGGACAACAATTGGGTTGTCTGGTGTGACTTCAACAGCTTTAATGCAACCTGGGAAACTACTTGCAAACGCAATTTGTCCTGTCCCTCCTAAGGCTGTATATTTATTTTGGAATAAATTTTCTCCCGAGAACATTCTTCCAAAAAGCTTTCCTGCTCCTCCTCCAACTGTTTCCATTTTCATGTTTGTTGTCATCCAACACATTGAACCTGATTCATTAATAACGCTTTCGCCATTTTCAAGTTCACAAATAACAGCAGGTAAACTGCCACCTACAATACGATGTTTCATTTATAAAACTCCTTTAATCTACTAATATTTTAATATTTAAAAGGAATATATGCTAGCATAAAATTTATTTGATGTTTTAAGCTTTAAACAGCGCCTATTAAATATTGCACCCCAAGCGAAACTCCAACTACTAACGCTGAAATGATAAAACCATGCAACATAGGACGAAGACCTGCTTTCTTCATCTGTCTTAAGTCTGTTTTCATACCAATAGCGGCAAGAGCAATAATCATAGAAAATTGACTAATTTCTTTTAAAACACTTGAAAATTCAGCCGGAAAATAACCCATGCTATTAATACCTGCCATAAGTAAAAAACCTAAAATAAACCATGGTATTATCTTTACTATGTTAATCTTTGATTTAACTTCTTGATTCATATTTTCTAAGACTAGTTTCTTTTTCTTTTCTCTTACGCCTATTACAGAAAAAACTAATACGGTTGGAATAATAGCTAAAGTTCTTGTAAGTTTAACCATAGTTGCATAATCTCCTGCAATCTCGCTGAAAGCATAACCAGCTGCAACTACAGAAGAAGTATCATTTACTGCAGTACCTGCCCATAACCCATAACCCATATCTGATAAACCAAGTGCACGCCCCATAAGTGGAAAAATAATAATCATTATCATATCAAAAATGAATGTAGCAGACATACCAAAAGCAATGTCTGTATCATCTGCATCAATTACTGGTGCAATAGCAGCAATTGCAGAACCACCACATATGCCTGTTCCTGCAGAAATAAGATTCGACATCTTCCAATTTAATCCGAGCGCTTTACCTACAAAATATCCAACACCAAAACATGTGGCAAGCGTAAAAACCATAACAATAAGCGACTGACCACCTACAGTTAATATAGTAGTAATACTTAATGATGCGCCTAATAATATAATTGCTACTTTTAAAATTGTTTTTGAAGCAAAGTTTAAACCTTCTTTAACTAAACTTCCAGGTTTTAAATATAGATTTAACGCTATACCAATCAATAACGCAATAACAGATGACCCAATTATATGAATTGGCAATGCTTGCTCAATAAAAAAGGCAAGTGTAGCAATACCACCTGCAACAGCCAATCCAGGCAATAACCTAACTAATTTAATTGTAATATTTTTCATAGTTTATCTCTTGCGTATAAATAATACACAATTAGATAAATTGTATTATAGACACGTTAAAAAATCATTTATTTTTCTACTTTTATAATTAACGTAATTTATTTAATTTCAGCGCCCATTGGAACAAGTCCAACTACAGCAAGTTTAAATGTTTGCATCGCGAATGGAATACCAATAATTGTAATTCCATAAACAATAGTTAATGTTAAGTAAGAAGTAAACAATCCCCAACCTACTAAAATCACCCAAATAACATTACCTATAGGATGAGACATGAAATTTATATCAATGTCCTTTCCAAATGGTAAAAACGCCACACGTCCAATTTTAAAACACTGTAAACCAAAAGGTATACCAATTATAGTGACGCATAATATAGCACCAATTAAAAACCACGCTAAGGCAAGTAGTAATCCTCCTAAGATTAACCAAATAATATTTCCTAAAACTCTCATTTATATTTCTCCTTCTATATAGTTGGCATGTTATCAACTGGTTTATTATATACTGCAGCACCATTAACTTGTGTTTGTGTAAGTAATGTTTGCCCTTCAACAACTACTTCTGCTTCAAGAGTGTTCTCATATATATTTATCATTCCATCTATGTATGCATAAACAAATTCTAAGCTACCTTCACCTAGGGCTGCATCATTTATCGTAGCCGTACCACTTATTAACAATTCATCTCCAATTAATGTTGATTCCAAATCAGTTAATGATCCACCTTCAATTAGTTTAATTGTTTCATCTAAAAGACGTTCAGGTATAGCGGATGTTGTATTGTACGAATTATTAAAACTTTCCTCGAAGTCTGCTTTTGTCATCGTAACATCTAAATTGTTGCTAGAATTATTGTGGTCAACGAACAGATCCCTATAAACGCCATTGTTATTATAAAGCCAATGTGTTTCTTTTATTAAATGTTGTTCACCTAACATATTTCCGCTCTGATCAATAGAGTTATATCCATATTGTTCAGTCAAATTTACATATGTTGTGGCTATACTGTCAGTGTTCATCATTGTAATTGGTAAACCCATAGCTAAAGTAGAAATGGTAGCATTTGTCTCAATAGTAAATTTATAAGAATTTTCTTTTTTTATCGATAACTTATATTCATTTAGTTTAGCTAACAATTCACTCTCACTCAATGAAATAGGAGTCGAATCAATAGTAGTCGAATCACTTGGTGTAACATCATCTTCTGATGGTGTTGTTACAGTTGGTGTTGTTACAGTTGGT
>CAYJLA010000001.1:46777-116570 GCA_964371305.1 uncultured Staphylococcaceae bacterium
TGGTGTTGTTACAGTTGGTGTTGTTACAGTTGGTACACTTAGTTCAGTAGAAGTAACTGAACTTGTTGGCGAAACGCTAGTAGACGATGAAATACCATTGATTCCACATGAAGTTAATAGCAATGTCGTAAGAACACTATTAATAAATAATAATTTTTTCATACTTAACCCTCTTTTTTCCATTTTATCATAGTAACTAATTTAATTACTACTTTTTAATATAAGTAAGAATAGGCGTACCATCGCTGACACTATATTGTTCTAAACTTAATTCGATTGTTGGATTATCATCTAAAAATAATCTTCTACCGCTTCCAAGTATTGTAGGAATAATTGCAATATCATATTGATCTATAACATTTCTTTTAATGAATGGATCTATGGTTTTACCTCCACCAAATAAGAAAATGTGTTTTCCTTCTTTTACTAATTCCATAATTCTACTTACTATATCGCCGCTTATAAAGTGTAAGTTTTCTCTGTCAGATTCTTTGTCATGTGTTGCGACATATACATCTTTATGTTTAAAAGGTTCATGCATATTTTGCCTGAAACAGTCTCCGCCCATAAGTATAACATCAACACCTTCAACAAACTTCTCAAAATCATAACTATTTTTTGTGTTTAACTTATCACTGCCATCTCCATGAATCCAGTCAAAGCCTCCATTATTATCAGCAATATAACCATCAATGCTGATTGCTAAACTAAGTGTAATTTTACCTTGCATATTGTTTCTCCTTTATACTGTATATATTATAAAAATACCTTTAAAACTCAATTATTCCAATCAAATTCGCATTTATTTCTTTATTAAAAATGTCTTTTTTATTATTTGCAAATTGTATAACTCTCTCTTTTCCTTCGCCTTTTAACTCTTGATAAATTTTTACATAAACACTATAAGTAGTTTCTTCTTTATTAGTCAATTTAGTTGTACTAAACACATATTCTTCTCTTTCTTTTGATAATAGGTTTCTTAATTCTATTTCTGTTTCAAAGACATGTTCTACTTCGCCTGACTTAAATATAATATCAACTTTCTTTGGTTTTATTAAATTTCCAAAACCAACGTTTTCAATTTCAAATTTTACTTGTGTAGATTTACTAGTAATGTGCTTAGAAAAATCTCTTAAAACATATCTATATCCTAAATGGTTTGCATAATATTCATACTCATTAGTGTTGCCATTATAAACATCATCTTCACCACGATAATTATTTGCTTTCCACTTCTTCATAGGACCATAATCTCCAACACCATTAATATACGAAACGTGATTAGTAAAAGCTTCCTTTTCAACATTTTCTAACTCGGAAAATGATTTTTGATATTCATTAGTAATACTTGGAATATTTCCTGAAAATTCTCCTCCATAATACGTATACTGCGCTTGATAATTTAACCATTTATTTACTTCATCTCGATTAATAGGATTAAAAGTTCCAAGATCGCTATCACTTCCTAAATAACCATCATTATAAAAACCAACTCTTCTTGCATCAATGTCTAAATCCTTACTTAACTCAATGCAATCAGAAATGTTTGATTCTTTGATTGATTGTTTATATCTTTTATTAAACCAATATAGAAAATATGACGGTCTTCTTAATGAAACTGGTATTTCTTCAGGTATATTATCTAGCCAAGTTTGTGTAAGTTCATAATAATTATCCTCTACATGTGACATTGGGGTAGAGTGTTGTTCTCCCCAAGGACCAAACATTCTAGTTTCTACAGTCATAATTACATCGCTATATTCACTAATAACAACGCTTAATTGCTCAATATGTTTTTTAACTAAACTCATTCCTTGTTCTGGCTCTGCATTTACGTATCCTGAATAAGTATTACCTTGGCTATCAACTCGTAGTTCGCTTTCGCCACGTACATTATATGAAAACGCAACTACAGCAACTTGACCAACATTTCGACAAGATTGAAAAATACCTCTTAAATTATTTAATGCTGAATCGGTAATGTCTCTATCAATGCCATACTGTGTAACTTTTTGACCATTAACGCCATTAAGTGTTGTGCTCTCTACACTAACAGGTGCATTAGATGAAAAATGTTCTAATCCGAATCTTAGTCCAACATACCCTACTTTATAATTGATTATGTCTTGCCCTAGGTTCCATTCATCCCAGAAACTTTGATTCCCTTCAGGTTTTATAGTTCCTCCACCCGAAAAACTATGTCCTCTTTCTGGATTATAAATATATTCAATGCTTTCAGTGTAATCTTTATTAGCGTAATTGCCTTCAAGAACAATTGTTAACGCAAGGCAAATAGCAACTGTAGCAATTAAACCGATTATACTTATTGTTTTTTGTTTATTACTCTTTATCATAATATAAATTTTGATTCAAACTTCTTTTAATCATTTAACTTCAGTTTTATGAATTTCTCCACATTTAGGACATATCACTTTATTTTCTCTATTTAACTTTGTGATGTTTCTATAAAAAAGCGTTCCCTCTCTTTGATTAACTTCGTTCCATTTGAAATAATAATTTCTAAATCTACCTTTATTATGAATATCAAAGTCTTTAACCGTAGTATAAAAATAATTTTTATTAGTGTTAGGACATGTAGCTTCTTTAATTTCCAACCTACATCTATCGCAATAATAATCACCCATTTCGTCCTTTTTAAGTTTTGCATGACAGAAAGGGCATTCTTGATGTGTTGTATCTGAATAAATCATACCACGCAAAATGATTTGCTGAAGTCTTTTAAAAGACTCAATGTCTTCCATAGAGACAAAAGTTCTCTTACACATTTTGTCGTATACATACACAGGTTCGAGAATAATTACTTCGTCAAACAATTTCGATCTCTTGTGTTTTGCAAGAAGCTCATCATCTGTAAATTGAAGTGAAGGCAACAACAAAACATTATAATCTTTATCTTTTCTAATTTTGAGCATTATACCGTCATTTGGAATACGTTTGATGTATAAAGTCCAATCCTTGAATTGAAAATGAATATTCAGCGTATCTAGATTGAGAGCAGCATTTGTTTTACATTTGAAATTAAAATGTCCTGCTGCAAAAATAAGTAGTAGCTCAGCAAAATGTAAGTAGTTTTTATCAAGAGCGGCATAATCAACTTCATCGACCTTTTCAGCCTCTATAACACGATTTTTTATAAATGATTTGTATGTATTATATATTTTCCTATAATCTTTTTGGTTTATAAAAATATTTGTCTTTTTGAGTTTCACTTTCTTCTTATCTAATTTTGTTTTTTGATAAACTGGTCTTTTTAAATAAGGTCTCACACTAGAAAGAATCGAATCTATTTCATCAAATAATTCTTTTGAAATATCTAGATATTGTTCAAAATCACGTTTGTATGATGTGTGCAATTTGCCAAGAGCTAAAAAGTAATTATTATGATTTAATCTTTCAAGTAAATTCAATTGCATAATATCACTTGTTGTAATAAGTTCTTGTAGGATTCTAATGTTCCTTCTACAGTATCTTAAAACTTCATCCACAAAATTAACAAAGACAATGTTTTCATAAATACTATATTGATCTTGATATATTCGTGTATATAACTTTCTTGGCTTTACACGTCCATTAATAACGTTTTCCGCTGTATGAAAGTGGCTACCTAAATATTGAAGTGTATTTTGATCTATTTTCTGCACTACTTCAACTGGCAATACCTCAGGTATATCTTCAAGAGCAATAATTGGCTTTGAAAAAATTCTTTTCATAGAAGGTATTACATTTCTAATTTGTTCTATTATGTCTTTAAGTAAATCGAAGTCAAAATTTGGGTCAACATAAAACAAGGTGAGTTCATTTGCAGTATAATAATCAAACTCAATGTAAGTAAAAGTTTTATGATTATTACAAAAGTTATCTATAGTTGATAATGCATTTGAAAATCGTTCATATACGTGTTTATCAATATTTTTGAAATCAACATCCATTGATTAATCCTCATCAAGACTATTAACAAATGCACTACATTTTAATAAATTAAGTTTTTCAAACTGTCTTGCTAATGAATTCTTATTTAAAATTGATTTAACTTCTAATTTTGTTACTACCTTACTTAGTAAAATAGTTTCAATAGCTTCATGAGTAACTTCTTTTCCTGGGAAACACGCTCTATAAATATCAACAAATGATTCGATTTGGTTTAAAATACGGTTACCGAACGTAATGTTGTATGGAGTAAGTATTGTTTCCACCTCTCTAATGAGTTGAGAACGTTCAGCATCGAAATTTCCAGCTTTTTTTGCGTCACTTAACAATTTAACTAACATGCTTGTTGTATAAAAAGCGTTTTGTAAAGGTGCACCAGCATCCCTGACTTTAACTGCACGTTTATTGAAATTCATTGTGTGAGCTCTATCATATACCTTATCAGAAATAACAAATGTTGATTCATCTCTATTAGCAGTACCTATAAACCAAATATTAGGCGGTATTTTAAGAGTATTAGCATCAGTTAAAGCAGCATATTCGGTTTCTTTTCCATCAATAGTCTTTTTAAGCTCAATGTTTACTAACTTAATTTCACGTTTATTTTCGTCGTGTTCCATAAGAGAAAGAAAATCGGAGAAATAGTATTCAATTCTTGAAAGGTTCATTTCATCTAAAACGATAAATGTTGGTACGTTTTTATTTAACGCTGCCTTATAAAGAGCTTGAGTAAACTTTTTAGGTGTGTATGTTTGAGTAAACTCATTATAGTAGCCGAGTAATTCGTTTTTATCTTTCCATGAAGATTCAACTTCAATAATATTGCATTCACCCATTATTGCTTCTTGGAATATTTTCGGCAAGCTAGTTTTACCTGTACCAGAAAGACCTTGTAAAATCGTAAGTCTAGATGTTCCAATACCAGCAACGAAAGTCGCTATATTTTGTCTTGTGTAAGATAATTTTGATTTTGAATTTTTGGCATATTGCACAACAAAAGCCACTAATCTTTCTAAAGATGGTGTTTTTTCAATCAATTTTTCTTTTTCTTTTAATTCATTACCTAATAAAACCGTTGTTCTATCAATTTGGGTAAATGTTGGACATGGATCGAAATTAAGTAGTTTAGGTTGGTCAAGGCTGTTGCCAGTCCCAGAAGGTCTATTAGCCTCAGACTGTTGAGAACTTCCACTACCAGAACCTTGGTTTTGGTTTTGTTGAGGGCCAGTAGCTTCACCTCCATCTCCAGCATAAACTGGTTCACCATTTGCAGATGGTCTAGTTGGTCCAAACTCAAGTTCATAATCATTTTCTCTGCTAAAGGAATCTGTAAACAATGCAGCAATTAAAATAGCTACATCGGCAAATAGTACAAATATTACTTGGTTAGCTATTGAATATGAATAATCAGCACTAATAGGTATACCGTGTTGTCCTAAAATAATTTCAATATTTTCAACGTTAATTTCTTGAGCAATTATAAAATACAAAGAAGAAATGCTTAGTAAAAATATAGTACCTATATTAAATACTGTTGTACCAGTGAAAATTACTCTTTGTTTGGTTTTAGCAAAATATGCTGCAATATTTACAATAAGTAACAACGTTGAAGTAATTAGCATTGTAATGATCATAAATGCGAGTAACTGATAACCACCACCCAATGTATTATATTGTTGTAGTAATTCAAGACCTGTGAGTTTTATAGTATCTGTTGTACCAGCATACGTATATGAAATATTAAAAACTTCTAAAAATAAGATAGCGTATACTCCAATAGTCATTATTGTTACATATACTAATCTTTCAAAATGGAATTTTACTGCCCCTTTTTTAAACTCTCTTGCAGTAATCATATTGGTAGAGAAATCAAACTTTCCTTTTAAGAATGCATATAATAAACTTGTACATGCAATTAGCAACAGTGGTAAGAAACTTATTGTAGAAGAGATTATTCCAGCAGTTGTGTAACTATGATAAATTGCCGTTCCCAAACCAGTAACAAAGTAAATAAATGAGATTGCAATATTTAAGTACAATAAACCTTTTGTGTTTTTTATATAACGAGGTTTGCTCGATATAAAAGAAGACAAAGATAAAATAAAAACAAATATACTTGCTAGATATAAAGAGGTAAATGTAAAAGAATATATTAAATTAAAAATATTAGTATGTTCTTGGAAACCATCTATTAAAAAATATGAATCAACCACGCCGCCAGCTTCGATTGTAAAAAGTGGAATAAAGAACATAGTAGCAAGTAAAACAAGCACCACAACATTATAAATAAGTACATATCTTGCTAACTTTTTAACTTCAGGAATTTTAGACACTCTTTTTTCATCTGTTTCAGGAACTTCAATCATTTTATTTCCATCTTCATCAAAGTAAATGAGTTTCCTTCTCGAGACAAAAAGAGCAAGCGCTATAACTAAAATAATTACTGTAGCGCAAATTAAAAGAAGGACGCCTTGTGTAAAGAAACCAAAAATCAAACTAACAATAATATAAAATACAATTACTACACCATTTGCAATGATTGCAGTTAACATCAAATTAGTTTTATCTTTGATAGCATCAAATAAAGATATTAACGTTAGTCCAACAGCAACAAATGCAAAAACAATTAATAAAGTTGCAACCATTACTAAATCCTGTGTTGCTCCAATTTGCTCACTTGCAAAAGCTACTTCAAACAAACTACCACCATTAAGTACATTGTTAGTTGTTGAAAGTAATACGAAGTTTAAAATACCAACTACTAGCAATGTTAATATAGTAAAGTATCCAAATAGTTTTACTTTTTGTTGCGGTCTATCCATAAATTACTCCTTTAAATAGGTTTTGTGTATTTATATTAACATATAAAAATAATTTCCGTAAGTAATTAGTGTTTAGGAAGCGTTCTATCTAAATATTTGAATGGCGACATAATAAATCAAGTGTCATATTTGTAATATAAGTATTTAAAAAAATACATATATTTGATACAATAATTTATAGGTAAATTTATGGCATACAAAGCACTTTATAGAACATATCGTCCTACTACTTTTGAAGAAGTAGCAGGTCAAAGAGCAATTATTAGGACTCTTCATAATGCTTTTAAGGAAAATCGCATTGCTCATGCATATTTATTTACTGGACCACGCGGAACTGGTAAAACAACGATGGCAAAATTATTCGCTAAAGGTTTAAACTGTGAAAATGGTTTTGGTCAAATTTGTAATAAATGTTCTAGTTGTGTTGAAACAAATGCAAATACTCATCCTGACATAATTGAAATCGATGCTGCAAGCAATAACGGCGTTGAAGAAATTAGATCTTTAATTGATAAAGTTAAATACTCACCAATAAAATCAAAATATAAGGTTTATATAATTGATGAGGTTCATATGATGACTAACCAAGCTTTTAATGCTCTATTAAAAACATTAGAGGAACCACCATCACACGTTATATTTGTTTTGGCCACAACCGAACCTCATAAAATACTTCCAACAATTATTTCTAGATGTCAAAGATATGATTTTACTAAAGTTGAAGAAAAAGATATATTCGCTAGAATGGTTGAGGTTCTAACTAATGAAAAAATAGTTTATGAAGATAAAGCAATTAAAGAATTAATCTCCATTGCTGATGGAGGGGTTAGAGATGCATTAAGCATGCTTGACCAAGCAATATCGTTTAGTGGAAAAAACATAAAAGAAGAAGATGTTTTAACATTATTTTCAATTGCATCAATTAAGGACAAGGTTTCTTTATTATATGCAATTGCCAACAATGATGTAAAAAATACACTCAATATATTTGAAACATTATTTGACTCTGGTACTGATATCAAGAAATTGTGCGATGACTTAATTAATGTCTTAAAAGACGTTCTTATTTATAAAACTACTTTTGATGAGTCACTATTAAAAACAACAACTGTAGATTCAATTGATGCGCTTTTAACAGCATTTGATGTATCAAGAATCAATGTATGTATTGATCAATTTATTAATGCAAGCAATGCATTTAAAACTGTTTCTAATGCAAAAACATTGTTTGAAATTACATTACTTAAACTAGTCACTTATGATTCAACTGTTGTTGATGCTCCTCCAGTGAAGGAAGTAAAAATGCAACCTAAACCAAAAGCAAAAATCGAAGAGGAGCTCACACCTACTAAACCCGAAATAGTAGAAACTCCCGTCTTGAAATCACCTGCCGTGACTGTAGAGAAAAAGGAAGAACCTAAACAAGATTTTACCCCTGACTGGTTAAAAGGACACGTACAAGAAACTGTAAAAGAAGAAGTTATTAAAAAAGACGTAGTTGATCATACTACTATTAAAAACTCACTTGACCAATTAGACTTGTTACCATTTGAACCTAATGGAGATGAAAACGTATTAAGTGAACAAACTATAATAAAAGTTTTTAATGTCTCTAAAGCAAATGATGTTAATGAACTTGCTGATAAATGGAACATTTTGGAGCAAGTAGATGATGTTTTAAGTACACAAAAATACATCTCATTTTTAAAACAGGGTAGACCATATTTATTATCTAAGAATGTCTGCGTTCTTGTTTTTGAATTTGAAAGAGCAGGCAAGAAAATTAATATAATTGCAAATCAGGATGGTTTTAAAAAGATAATCAAGTGTGTATTCGCAAAAGAAGTATTTGTATATGCATTATCTAAATCACACTCAATCGATTTATATAAAAAATATTTGGATTTGAAAAAAGCGAACAAACTTCCGCCTAAGGAAGAAGTAATTATTTAAGGAGGAATATTATGAATATTCAAGGAATTATGGCTCAAGCACAAAAAATGCAAAGAGAGCTAAAAAAAGCAATGGATGAATTTGAAAAAGAAGAGTTCAAAGTTGAAAAAAATGGTGCTGTTACAGTGACTATGCTCGGAAATTTACAAATTGTCTCAATAGTTATCGATGAAGAATTTTTAGACAAAGATAATAAAGATATGGTTGAAGAAACAGTAAAACTTGCTGTAAATGAAATAATAGAAACTATTTCTAATGCTAGAGATGAAATTCAAGAAAGAATTACCGGAAGAGCCGGTGGTCTAGGATTTTAATGCAAGGTTTATTACCATTAGAACGATTAATTGAAAATTTATCTAAATTACCTGGTGTTGGAAGAAAGAGTGCTGAACGAATGGCATATTCTATTCTAAACACTTCAAAAGGTGATATAACTGATTTAATTAATTCTTTAACTTCTATTAAAGATGATATTAAAAAATGTAAAAAATGTAATTTAATAACTGATAAGGATTTGTGTGATATATGTACATCTACTAACAGAGATAAATCAAAATTAATTGTTGTTAGCGCCTCAAAGGATGTTTTTTCGTTTGAGCAATTGGGTTCATTTGAAGGGCAGTACTTTGTATTAGATAAGTTACTAAACCCTACTAGAGGAGTTGGGATTGAAGATTTAAACATAGAACAACTATTTAAAAATATTAAGGAAGATGAAGTAAAAGAGGTTATCTTAGCGTTGGATACAACAATTGATGGGGAAACCACATCTCTATACATTGCAAGATTACTTGAAAAGTTTGATCTTGAGGTCACACGACTTGCATATGGTATCCCACTAAATGGACGTTTAGATTATATTGATTCACGAACACTTACACGTGCGCTTGAATCTAGAAAGAGTATAAAGGAGTAAGTATTATGTTTATAACATTTGAAGGGCCTGAAGGAAGCGGCAAGACGAGCGTTATTAATGCTGTTGAAAATTATTTTAAAACTGCTGGTTATGATGTAGTAAGAACACGTGAACCTGGTGGGACAAATATCTCAGAACAAATAAGAAACGTTATACTTGATAAAGAAAATGTTTTAATGGACGCTAGAACAGAAGCACTACTTTATGCAGCTAGTCGTAGACAACACCTTGTTGAAAAAATATGGCCAGCTATAAAAAGTGGAAAAATGGTTTTTTGTGATCGTTATTTAGACTCTTCATTAGCGTATCAAGGTGGAGGTCGTGACCTTGGAGTAGATGAAATCCTTAATATAAATATGTTTGCTACAGAAGGTACATTTCCAAATTTAACAATACTATTTGATATAGATCCTCATAAGGGAATGGAAAGAATTTCACTAAACAAAAATAGAGAAGTTAATAGGCTAGACTTAGAAGCTATGTCATTTCACAAAAAAGTTAGAAATACATTTTTGGAACTTTCTGAAAAATATAATGATCGCTATGCTGTAACGGATGCATCATTACCACTTGATAAAGTAATAGAAAATGTAATCGAAATTATAAAAAATAAATTTAAAATTCATGATCACTAAAGAATATTTTTTAAAGTATCAAAAACATGTTTATGCATTGCTTTTGAATGCACTAAAAACTAATTCTTTATCACATGCATATTTACTATCTGGAGAATCATCAGTTCCTTTATTAGATTATGCATTTTTCCTTGCAAAATCTATATTATGTGAAGAAAAAGTTGATTTTTGCTGCGATAATTGTTTGACTTGCCATAAGGTTGATGACAATAATTATGCTGATTTAATCATTTATGATGGAGCTAGTTCAACTATAAAAAAGGAAGATGTAGGAAACATTACAGATACCTTTTCTAAAAGCTCAATTGAAAGTAAAGGTGTTATGATTTATATCATTCACCTAGTAGATAAAATGACCACTTCTGCCACTAACGCTTTATTAAAATTTTTAGAAGAACCTGCCAATAATGTATATGCAATATTAACATGTGAAAACGAAGAGAAAGTGTTGCCAACTATTAAATCTAGAACACAAATTTTGAAATTAAAAACAATACCTAGAAATGAGATTATTGAACAAGCTATAGAGTCTAGTATCCCAAGAGAGGACGCAGAGATATTATCGTACATGTATAATTCTGTTAGTGATATAATCACCACTTATTCTAACGAAGAGTATTTAGCTATCAAAGAATCTGTTATTGATGTTTTATATTCAATACTTAATTTTAAAGAAGAAGTATTATACACTGTACAAAGTAAGGTTATACCTTTAACAAAAAATAAACCTCAAGCAAGGATGTTTTTCGATATTTTAGCAAATTTCTTTATGGATATAGTAAATAATAGCGTAGGCGCTAACATAAAACTTACAAGTTATGCTACAATAATAAATGATTTAAGCACTAAATTAGTTAACATCGATCGTTCACTTATACAAATACTTACATCTAGACAACAGTTAGAGCTCAACCTAAATACAGCTTTACTGATTGAACATACGATTATACAAATAATCAAGGAGTAATCATGAACACTAATAATATATATACACATTTTACAAGCGTAAAATTTCCTTCTAACCCTAGGGCATATTTTTTTGGCACTAACAATCCAAATTTAAAAGTAGGAGACTATGTAATTGTTAGCACTGTTCGTGGCAATGAATTAGGAACTGTCGTTACACCATTAGAAGATATTTCAAAATGTTCTACAACAACTGAACTAAAACCAATTATAGGTTTGGCCACTAGAGAAGAACTTACAAGATATGAAGAAAATAAAGCTAAGAGTTTAGATGCTCGAATATACGTTGAAGAAACAATTGAACAATTAAAATTAGATATGAGGGTTTTATCATGTGACTTTTTCATTGATGGAAGTAAATTGATGATTACATATGTTTCTGATAATCGTGTAGACTTTAGAGAATTACTTCAAATACTTGCTACTAAGTTTAGAACACGTATAGACCTAAGACAAATTGGAAGTAGAGATAAGGCAAAAGTTGTCGGCGGTATAGGCATTTGTGGATTACCAATTTGTTGTTCATATTTTTTAAGTAATTTTGAAGGTACTTCAATAAATATGGCAAAGAATCAAATGCTTGTTTTAAATATTCCAAAACTTTCTGGTCACTGCGGAAAACTCGTATGTTGTCTTGCCTACGAAGATGATATGTATACTGAATTAAAACAAAAATTACCTAGAATAGGCACTACTTTTGAAATGGATGGTTTAGTCTATAGAATTGGCGCAATGAATGTTTTATCGCGCGTTTTTAAAGTTGAATCCAATGAAAATATTAAATTTTTACATTTGAATGAATTTAAAAAATATCTAAAGTTCCATCACAAGAACGATTCACATAATAAACCTAATCATAATAATAACCACAGTAATAATCATAATAACAATCATAGTAGTAAACACAATAACAATCACAACAAGAAACATGAGAAATAAAAGTTTTGATAACAACGGATATTTATTTTATTTAATCGCTACTCCTATCGGTAATTTAAGTGAAATTAATCAACGAGCAATCGATACTATTTCTTCTTGCGATTTTGTTGCCTGCGAAGATACTCGCGTCAGCGGAAAACTATTATCACACTTAAGAATTAGTAAGCCACTTATTTCTTGTAGAGAACACAATGAAAATAATGCCTCTGAAAAAATCGTAAACTTAATTAAAGAAGGAAAGATCGGTTGTTATATGTCTGATGCAGGATATCCGTTAATAAGCGATCCAGGACAAAGATTAATTGCTAACCTAATAAACGAAGGTATTAAAATATCCACTATTTCTGGTGCTTGTGCATTTTTAAACGCTTTAGTAGGAAGCAATCTACCTACAGAGAAGTTTTTCTTTTATGGTTTTTTAGACTCTCGTGATACAAAACGCGTTTCTCAGTTAAAAGAAGTAGAACATTTTATGCATACTCTTATTTTTTATGAATCGCCACACAGACTTGAAAAAACTTTAAAAGACATGTACAAGATATTTGGAAATAGACAAATTTGTATTGCAAGAGAATTAACCAAATTACATGAAGAATACATACGTGATACGCTTGAAAACATTATTTTACTTGATTTCAACACTATTAAAGGTGAAATCGTTATAGTGGTTGAAGGTAAAATTGAAAAAGAAATTGTTTATGATGAAACTTCACTTTATAATCTAGTAAAAAAACAATGCGATTTAGGAATTTCACCTAAAGAAGCAATCGGTAATGTCGCTAAAAAAACAAAAGTTTCGAAAAACGTTATATATAATATTTATCATAGAAACTAATTATTTTCAGTTTCTTCAGCTTGCTTCTTTTTTAAATTCTTTTTGTGTTGACATACGCCATACCAAGCGGCTGATCCGCCAAATATAGCAATACCACCAGCAAACAATAATAGTCCTTCATTTAAACCTTCACTAACAAAATTAACTGTATAACTTGTTTGACCTGTTTCACTTACAAAGCTAACAAAACCACCTTGTCCATTATAAACATCTAGTTGCTTTTCATTACCTACATTATCTCTTGCTGTTACACTCCACCCTTTATCATATGGAATTTGCAGAACGATCATTCTATTTTTATCAAAGTCAGTTGTAAATCTATGAGTGTTTTCTTTTGAAGAAATGTTTTCTAAAGGATAAGAACGTAGTACATCAAGTTTAGCATCAATCTGAGCAGATGTTTCAACATATAACGGCGGGCGTGTGCTTGCTAATGTATTATATTGTCCTCCGCTACCTTTAGGAATAATAAGAATCTTAGCGAGTTCTTCAGTTGAATAAAAACCTCTTATAGTTTTCCATCTATATGTCATATTGGAGTTTGTATGATTATCCATTGCAATAACATTTCCGCTTTCTCCAATTAAAAAAATATCAGCGTTGTATATAGTTTGAAGTGTATAGTCCAACATGTAATACGCTTCTTGTGAAGAACTAAATGTAGTTCCAATACTTGGGGTTAATTCGAGCAAGTAAGGATTATTGCGCGAAACACTGCTAACTTTTTCTCCACTAGTTAAGTATTCGCTTGGGTCTGCAGGAGAAAAACTATAACCAAATGGACATTCATAAATAGAATAATTTACAGCCAGTTGCGTTGCTGTCATAGCGGGTGCATCTGATGTTATAAGGCCTGGATAATCTTCAGAAATTGTTTCGACATCTTTATCATCAAGTATAGCGCCTGTTAAATATGCTTCCTCTGCTGTAATTACGGCACTAGTATCCCACGAAGAATAAAATGAGTTATTATCACTATCTTCGTTATCACCTTTAAAGTATAAAGTGTCATATGAAAAACCTAATTCAATATGATTAGTATTTTCAAAAACTCTAACACCTTGATTAAATTGAGTAAGTTCGTTGTAACCATATGGTACGTTAGCGGGAACAAGTACACCATCAACACGCGTATCAGCATTATATATAAAATAATACTTAACTCCTAAAAAAGCATCCAAATTATATCTCTTTTCAATAGTGCCACCTATCCAAGTAGAAGAGGCTTTAAAAATACGTGACATTCTCATGAAATCATCAACATTGTAATTATAAAGTGAATGAAATGTTGACACTCCATTATAGCCAATTATCATAGGTAGATTTTCATTCCCTAAATACGCAAGTCTTGATTGTATTCTATAAAATGAGTCGTCTACTGAGTCAATTTCCTCAAATATATCGCGTTCAATATTTACATAATATTCATTCCCGCCTATGCTTGAGTATGGAATGGTACCTTGAAATATTTGAACTGATGTTCCCATGACTATAGCTTCAATCGAGATAACTAATAAAAATATTTTTGTAACATACTTTTTCTTATAAAAACCTAACAATAAACATGAAACAACTACAATCATAACAATCTGATATATGATTAGTGGCACTGCCATTTCGTTAAAAGCTCTCGAAGAAGAATCATCAAAATCAACATTTTGTGCAACCACTAACGTAATTATAGAAAGGCAAAATGTCATTACCCCAGCAAGTGCAATCTCACCTCTTTTAAACTCTTCTCTCCTATCGAACATTAGCGCAGCATACATCATAAGTGAAATCATTACAAATATTTCCCATCTTCCATATGCATCAGTAAAACCAGAGAACATAAAATATGCAAAAGGGGTAAATAAACCCAGCGTAAACAATGTGATCGAAATTACATGAGATGTTCTTTTTTCTTTAAATGAATATATCAAACCCATGAAAAACATAACAATCGGCATAGTGTAAATAAATAATGAGCTACCGTATGTATCGTATGGCCCTGTAAAAAGTGTAGGAATTCTGTTACTACTTGTTGGATAGAAGAAACTGGCTAACGGATACAAAACCGTTATTCCATATCCATCACTTGATGCAGTATATCTACTTGACCAATCAAAAAACATTATATCTAACGCACCCATTATATCGCCGTCTTTAAAATACGCCATTAATTCACCTAAATAATCACTACTTGCTCGCTCAGATGAAAGTGAAGTTATTAAGCCAGGAATAAGAACTGGCGAACAAAGTAAAATACCAACAGCAAAAGAAACTATTCCAAGTCCCATTACTTTATAATTTGTTATTGCATCTCTAGTTTTAACAGACTGGAAAAACCTAAATAATGCATACATTACGCCAAATATGCAAAATCCTGCAAAGAAGAAATAATTTGTAACTCCTGTAATTGCAAGAGAAAACATTAACAACCAAGGTTTTCTTTCCCTTATGACCTTTTCAATACCTAGCAATACAAGAGGAATATAAACAGCCATGGCCATAAAATGATTAAACCATAAATAAAAAGCTGTCCATCCAACAAAAGCATATGCTAAACCAAATACTCTTGCAGTTGATTCTCTTACACCTAAATATTTAATAAAGTACCTGAAAGCAAACCCTGCGCATACCATTTTTAAAATCATAATAATGGCCATTGCTTGAGGAACCATATGTCTAGGGAATAATAAAACTGGGAAGAAAAATGGATCAAACAAATAATAAAACGAATTTGAACCAATATTGTCTACACCTAAAAATACATTGTTGTCCCACAAAACGAATTCACCTGTTTTGAAAAAAGTCATCCATGTGTCATAACCGTTGTAGTAAAGCGGTATTTGTTGTTGAGTATAATCTCCGCCATATGGCACAGTCCAGTATTCAGTAAAAAGAGAGTAAGCATAAAAACCAATACCAACTATAACTAAAAGCAGACCCCAGTAAAATAAAGAATTAATGTTGTCTAAAAAATCAAAGTTAAAGTTTTTAATTTTTGTTTTTATACTGGTATAAATCCAAACAAAAAAAGTTTTTATGTAATAATAGATTGATGTGAAAAAACCTTTAACTGCAGTCATTTTTTTACAACCTCTCAATTTGAAATAATAATTTAAAATCCTTTGGAATTGGGGCTAAAAACTTCATTAACTTGCCTGTTTCAGGATGTTTAATGTGTAAGGTGTATGCATGTAAACCAAGACGTTTTAATGGGTTTGACGGCTCACCATACTTGTCATCTCCAATTACAAAATGCCCAATATTTCCTAGTTGTACTCTAATCTGATTTTTTCTACCACTATCAATATTTACATCTAGCAGTGTTCTATTGTTCATTACTTTCATTCTTTTATAGTGTGTAATACATCTTTTACCTTTTTTCTTATCATGAGTAACAATCATTAAATTAAGTTTATTTTGTATTAAATAATGTATTAAAGTGTCTTCTTCTTTTTCTACTTCGCCATCAACAATCGCATAATATCCTCTTTTTAAAACTAATTTATCCCAATTTTTTTGCAATAAGTCACGAATTTTCTCATTTTTTGCAAACATTAATACCCCACTAGTATCCTCATCAAGTCTATGAACAACAAATACTCTGGCATTTCCGTTTGTAGCTTGCAAATAGTCAGTTACTAGACGATATGCTGTTCTACCTTTTACTTTATCACTAGCAACCGATAATAATTTAGATGGTTTATTTATTACAATTACTTCATCGTCTTCATATATAATTTTTATCTTTTCTTTTTTTGCGTTCATCTTGATTCTATTTTTAGAAATAATAACTACATCATCTTTAGCGAGTTGAAAGTTAAATTGTGAAATTGGAGCCCCATCCACAGCAACTTGATGATTTTTAAGTAAATTCTTTATGTTATTGCGAGATAACCCCGTTAAGTTTTCTAATAAAAATTCCAACAAAATACAAGAACGTTTTACAGTGTATTCTTTAATGTCTAGTGGTTTCTTGTAACTATGTCTTTGTTTATTTTTATTCATATTGAAATATATTATAACATAATATAACGCTATTAAAAAAATTAATTAACTACTAAATGTACAATATAAATTATTGAGTTTTAAGTCTCTAAGTAGAAAAGTACACTTTAACATTATAGTTACGGTATATAAAAAGTCTTTTAAATATTATTTAAATGTGTATAATTTTATGTAACGGAGAAATTATGAAAAAACTATTTTTAATCCCATTATCTGTTATAGCTCTTACAGGGTGCACCTTGTTTCCTTCAATTTCAGCCTCTCTTGATTCGAATACTACTATTGAACCATCAGTAACTGACCCTACTGATTCAAATATACCTACCGGTCCGATTGTAACACAACCTGATCCAAGTGTTTCTCAACCAAGTATTGATGTTGATGACTCAACCTCAACAGGTACTGAAGTTCCACCTGAACCAACAAGAAATCCTGCATTAATAAGTAGTCAAGAGTATTATAATTTCTTTAATGGATCTGATGTTAAACTAAACATAAACTTCCATAATGGAGCGCTTTCCGCAATTGAACAATGCGGTGTAAATGGCGGCCGCTATGAAGATTTATATTTCCCTGCAGATGTAACAATTACTGTTGATGGAAAATCATATAGTTATAATGATGTTGGCTTTAGAAGAAAAGGCAATACTTCTAAGGGTGATGATTTCTCAAATGGACGTATACATTATAAGATGAGTTTTGTAGCTGATTTTGATGATCCATTATATCTTGAACAACACTCTCAATTTCACGTAGATTGGACAAGCAATCCTACTGGGAAGGAAGAAAGAAAAAATAGAACTTTTCTTGATATGGAAAAACTCGACTTGAAATGGAATAGAAACCAAGATCCAAATAAATTAAGGCAAGCTTTTACAATGGAAACATACAGAAATATGAACACTATTGCTGCGCGCGATACAATTGGCAATATTACTGTTATGGAAAATAATTCAACTAGGTTTACCGAAACATATGAGATTTTCGAAGTTATCGATCAAGTTTTAGTAGACAGATATTTTACAGTCTCAGAAAATGATGGAGACTTATACAAATTACGTTATATAGGTAATGGTAAGGCAGACTTTTTATATAACAATGTAATGAATAATAATCTTGTCGGTGTTGATGGTGATGGCAGCGGAAATGAATATCCATATGAGCTAAAAACAAATAAATCTAAATCAAATCATGAACAACTTTATAACTTTGTAAATGTTATAAACACTAAGGGTGCTGGAGTTGATTTTGAAGATGAGTTATCTAGTATTTTAGATCTTGAATATTTTGCTAATTTTGCTGCGGCAAGTTATGTAACTGGAGACCCTGATGATTTAAGAAGTCATTATAACAACACTTATGTTTATTTCTCTTCTTTAACTAATAAGGCATATTTCATACCTTATGATAAAGATAGATCATGCGGAATAATTAATGGAGGTGCCGGTATGATGCCAGCACGTGCTCCTACTTCTACAAAAAATAGTGGGTACAGTGGAGGCAACTGGCAAGATAATCCTATATGGTGGAGGACAACAATACTAAACACTACTCAGCATATTGGACCTGATTACTCATATGTTCCTCAAGCAATGGCACACTATAGAGATGCAATAAAAAACATTTATGATGCATCATTTATGACACCAACCGCTTTTAACAGTTTCTTAAATAAGTATAATCATAGAAATGATTTAGGAGACGCTAACAGCGAGGGCGGAGGAAACGCTTCATATCAAAACTTCTATAATCAATATAGACAACAAATTCAAAACGATACAAATTTATTAAACTTTACTTATTAACTTTATAACTCAATAACTGTAACATTACCAAGGTATTCCGCTTCAATTGCAGAATACTTTTTATATCCTTCTTTCAACATTCTAAAGCTTAATATTCCATTATTGTTTGTAAATTCATAAATATTAATTTCTCCATTTTGATAGTTGAATGATTCTCCATCATCTTGATAATGAACATATATACCTTTACCAGGAAATAACTTCAATCTAAGTACTTCGTTGTTCATAACATTACTATCATCTTTTAAAGGTATAATACTTCCTTCTTTAACATAGATAGGACATAGTATTTTATCGCATTTTCTTATACTATAACCAGTTTTTGCAAGTTTATTTGTATAGAAATCATAGTATTTATCTTTAGGAATATAAACCATTTTATTTGTTTGTCCTTGTGCAACGATAGGTGCGATAATCATATTTTCTCCATACATAAATTGCTCATTTTCGTTTCGACAATTTTCATCATTTTCGTATTCTAAAACCATAGGTCTAATTATTGGCAATCCACTACTTTGATGTTCATGAAAGCAATCATATATATACGGAATTAATGAATATCTAAACTTAACGGCACGTCTATATATATCAATTGTTTTCTTTGAAAAAGTCCATGGTTCTTGTCTTTTTGTATTTATTGCAGAATGGTTTCTCATAAGTGGTGAGAACATTCCAAGCACAATCCATCTTTGCATTAATTCATCAGTGCAATCTCCGCCAAATCCGCCAATATCAGTTCCTATATTCATAAGTCCAGAGATCGACATATTACATTGCTGTGGTATAGCCAGTTTAATGTGATTCCATAACGATTGATTATCACCAGTCCAGGCTGTTGAAAACTTTTGCGTACCACAAAATGCAGCTCTAGTGATGACAAAAGGTCTTTTACCAGTTTGCAACAAACCTTCATAAGTTGCTTGTGCCATGTAGTGACCATATAGATTGTGAATATCTTCATGTTTTTCAAGCCCAAACATAACATCCATTGGAAGTGGTCCTTTAAAACTGGCTGGTTCATTCATATCAGTCCATATTCCGCTTACACCTTTTTGAATTAACTCTAAATTTAACTCGCCCCACCATTTTCTTACTTCAGGTTTGTTAAAAGCAGGGTACACAGATAAACCAGGCCATACATAGTTTTCATAAACCTTGCCATCATGTGTAGCGAAGTAGTTGTTTTCAATTCCCTCTTCGTACACTTTATATCCACTTAAAACTTTGGTTCCTGGATCAATTATTGTAACAATATTTACGTTACTTTCATTTAATGTTTCAATCATGCTTTCAAAGTTTGGAAATCGATCTTTATTAATTGTAAAAACTGCATAATCAATCATATAATCTATGTCTAAGTGGATTGCACTTAAAGGTATATCAAGTTGTTTGTATTTATTAGCTATTTCAAGAACTTCTTTTTCGTCATAGTATGACCACCTAGATTGATGCATACCTAAAGTCCATTTCTGTGGCAATGGAGTATATCCGGTAAGTTTAACAAAAGAAGATACAACTTTTTTAAATGTTTTATCATAAATAAAATATAAGTCAAAAGCTCCTTTTGTCGCCCCAATGAAGTACTGTTTTCCATCTACACCCATATTAAATATAGATTTATTGTAATTATCTAAATATAAACCAAACACATGTTTATCGGTTTTTGATATTATAAACGGAAATGACTTGTATAAAGATTTATAGTTATCTTCATGGGCTGATGGATCATCAGTATTCCAGTTAATATATTCATATCCATATTTGTTAAGCGGTCCTGGATGATCACCTAAACCATAAAATGATTGCTCATTATTTAATTTGAAACTATATAAAAATGAATATTTTTCATTTCCTAGTGTAGCGTGTCCTTCCATTTTTGAAAGACTATCATCAACATAAGGAGAAACATATGTATATTCAATTTGACTTAATATTTCATCTCTATTTGCATCCTCAATTTTAAATTTTAAATCTTCTAAGACTGTAATTATGATCTTTGAGCTTATAATTTGAACACTACTACCATTATCAATGCAACTCACATCACATGATGTATCGTCAATATGTTCAATTATTTTGCTTTGTCTATCCTCTTTATAAATTCTTACTAAATTCGGAGAATAAAACTTAATAAAAAGTTTGTCTTCCTTGTTATAAATCATTACCTTATTTTTAAATAATTCATACTTCATAATATACCTCTTAAGTGTGTCCATATATTTTATATAACAAAATTATAAATATTACAATTTATATATTATAATATATGTACAGTGAGGTAAAAATGGTATTTTATTTTTCAGGAACAGGCAACTCTAAGTGGGCCGCACAAAACATATCTAAACAGGTAAAAGATGAATGTTTTAGCATAGTTAAGTATAAGGGGTCGATGGATATACAGGACAAGGTTATCGGATTAGTTTTTCCAATATATGCCTGGGGAATTCCTGAACTTATGAAAAGCTTTATTAAAAGTTTATCCGGTATACCATCTTATGTATATGTAATTGCAACGTGTGGACAAGATGTTGGTAATACAGTCAAACAAGTAAATAAACTAATTAAAGTTGATTCCGCTTTATCTTTAATCATGCCAAACAATCACATAATTATGTCTGAGGCATATCCTGAAGCCATTTGTATCGAACTTATAAAAAACGCAGAAGTTAAGTTACAAAGTTTTATACAAGTTATTGAAAATAGAGAATGTAAAACTATACTTGATAAAAGAAGTTTAAATACAATTAAAACGTGCTTAATAAACCCTTTATTTAATAAATTTGCTCGCCAGAGCAATAAGTTTTATGCAACTGATAAGTGTATTTCATGTGGTAAGTGTCAAAGCGACTGCCCAGTAGGCACTATCAAACTAGTAGATGGAAAACCAAAGTGGTCTCGTCATTGCTTAATGTGTTTAAAATGTATAAATACATGCCCTACTTGTGCGATTGAGCACGGCACTTCAACTATTAATAGAAAGAGATATGTATTTAAAGATACCTATCTATTAGACAACAAAAATGATAAATAATGATAACTTTAATGATTTTTATGATGAAGATCAAAAAGAAAAACTTGTAGTAGAAGAAAAACCTGTTAAGCAAAGTAAAGCGAAATTTTATTTGTATATACCCGCACTCGTTATGGGTTTAGCGGCAATCTCTATATTAGTACTAATTATTGTGAGTGGTTTTGTAATGTAACAAAAAAGCTCTGAATTATCAGAGCTTTTATATATTTTTATTGTCAAATACAGATATGTTTATAAGTTCGTCGTTTTTTATGTTTAGACTGGATTTTTCTTTATCAAAATCTTTATCTTTTCCTCGAAATGCGATTTGTTCTGCACGATGAGTTAATTCATTCGATCGAACAACTTCACGCTTGAACTTTTTCTTCATATTTTATTATTTAGCTTTACCTTGATTTGCTACTGCATCCATTTTTGCTTTAAGTGCTGCTTCATCACCTAAGTAATATGATTTAATTACATTAAAATTATCATCAAACTCATATATAAGTGGAGTTCCAGTAGGAATGTTTACATCCATAATTTGTTCATCAGTCATTTTATCAAAGTATTTTACTAAAGCTCTAAGTGAATTACCATGCGCAGCAATTACAACTCTTTTTCCAGCTTCCATTAATGGTTTAATGTTTTTTTCAAAATAAGGCACTGCTCTTTCGATAGTAATTTTTAGTGACTCAGTTAATGGTAATAAATTAGCATCAACATCTCTAAACATAGCGTCATTTTGTGGTGCTCTTTCATCAGTTAATTCAAGTGCTGGGGGACATACATCAAAACTTCTTCTCCACACTTTTACTTGTTCTTCACCGTATTTTTCAGCTGTTTCTGATTTATTTAAACCTTGTAAAGCGCCGTAATGTCTTTCGTTAAGTTCCCAAGCTTTAACTACTGGTAACCATTCTCTATCCATTGAAAGAAGCGCTCTGTTTAATGTGTGAATCGCTCTTTTTAAATAGGAAGTAAAGCAAATATCAAAATCAAATCCGTTGTCTTTCAATAATCTACCTGCATTTAAAGCTTCTTCTTCGCCTTTTTCTGTTAAATCTACATCTGTCCAACCAGTAAATAAATTCAATTTATTCCACTGACTTTCACCATGTCTTAGTAATACTAATTTCATAATTATTCTCCTTAAATATTATTCATATTTATTATACCAATAATTTTTATAATGTTAAGAACATTAAATGTAACTTTTAAATTGAACCGTTTAAAAAACGTGTTATAATGTGTATTGGTAAAGAGGTTTTATATGAAAAGAAAAGTTTGTTTTGTAGCGTTGCCTTTAGTTGCAACAGTATTATTTAGTTGCGGTCCTGCAGCAATTAGTTTAGAAAGGGCAAAAGAAGTTATAGACGATATCGTAGATAGTTATCAAATCGGTTTTGACTCAATATATTTAAAAGAAACTGAAACAATAGTTGATCTTGATGGGGTAAAAAGCGTTCAATATCTTGAAAACTACGTTAATGTAAAAGAAAAATATCTTTATGGATATCAAAAAAATACTGTTGATGGAGAAGTAACATATAATGGAGAAACTTGGCTTTTTGGCGAAGATATATACTTCTACTCTCTTGACCACAACTTATTAACTGGTTCGAAAACTCAATCTAAAGGTTTGGATTCGCAAAATTTATTGGAAGCTAACTTAACAGCAATTCAATCGTCTATAGCAACAAGCATAAAAGAAATTATCGTATTAACTCAAACAATTATTGATACATTATTGGCTAAGGACGTAGAAGGAGTTACAGTTTCTTGTGGTTCTTCTAAAGAAGGCCAACTTAAATTCAATTATACTGAAGAAGATGATAGCATCGATGGAGTTATGGATTTATATATAAATAATTATAGATTGGTTTCAGGAAAAACTACAAGCACAAGTAAAGATAGTTCTGCGGAACATAACACTGTTGGTGAATATAAATATGACATTGACAAAGTGAATGTTCCAAATGTTGATGATTTTGAAGAATTAAATTAGTTATAAAAAAGATGCCAAATGGCATCTTTTTATTTAGACACTAATAAACTTTTTACGTATTCAATTTCTACAGTTTCATCTAACCTTGGAAACAACGGTTCCTTTTTTACAGTTTGGATGTTATTGAATTCTTTAAATAGCTTTATAAACTTATAATCTCTCTTTTCACCATCTATACCTAATTGATCAAGTAATTCATCAGATTTAAATATAAGGACAGGTTTAAGCATTATCGCACTAACATATAAAATATTTGAAAGTCTAAACATAACTGACTTTAAGTTGTTTTGGGTAGACTCCTCTTTTGCAAGTGTCCAAGGAGTAGTTTCTTCGATATACTTATTGCCTCTTGAAAGTAGTTCCATAACTTTTATAAAAGCTTCTGTAATTCTTAAATCATCTAAATTATCTTCATATTGACTGATTGTATCATTTATCATGTCATCTATTTCTTTATCTTGAGTATTTATTGGTTCAATATAGCTAGGAATAACGCCATCAAAATATTTAGCCATCATAGAAACAGTTCTATTTAGTAAATTACCTAAATTATTAACTAAGTCCATATTAATTCTTTCAACGAATTGTTCTGGCGTAAATTGTCCTTCGTGACCAAAAACCACTTCCCTAGCAAGGTAATATCTAACTGCATCAACGCCATATTTTTCAACAAGAGGATAAGGTGAAATAACATTGCCTTTTGATTTGGACATTTTCCCATCTTTCATCATTATTAAACCATGAACAAATTCTCTATCAGGCAACCTAAGTCCAAGCGATGTTAAAAACATTGGCCAGTATATCGCGTGGAATCTTGAAATTTCAGATCCTAATACGTGAATTATTTCACTTTCAGGATCTTCCCAAAATTTCTTGAACAAAGAGTCATCTTCGCTATTATAACCTAATGCACTTATGTAGTTAGTTAATGCATCGAGCCATACATACATTACATGTCTATTATTTTCTAAAACAGGAACACCCCAATCAGTACTTGTTCTAGTAACGCTTAAGTCGTTCAGTCCAGGTTTTATGAAAGTATTAATCATTTCGTTCTTACGTGATTCTGGATAACAAAAATGAGGATTTTCGTTATATAACTTCAAAACATCATCAACATATTTTTTACACTTAAAAAAATAACTTTCTTCTGTAGCTTTTTGTACTGGCCTTCCACAATCTGGACAAACATAGTTGCCGTTTAATTGAGTTTCGGTCCAAAAAGATTCACACGGAGTGCAATACCATCCTTCATATGAACCAAGATAAATATCACCTTTATCTAACATTTTTGTAAAGACGTGCTGTACAGTTTTTACATGTTGAGGATTTGTAGTTCTAATAAAACCATCATTAGATATATCCATCAACTTCCAAAGATCCAAGAACTTATTGGCAGTCATATCAACATACTCTTGTGGAGTGACATTATTTTTTAATGCTACTTCTTTAACTTTTTGACCATGTTCATCCATACCAGTAAGAAAGTATGTTTCAAAACCTCTTAGTCTTTTGTAGCGTGCAAAAATATCACACATAGTTGTACAATATGCATGCCCAATATGAGCGTTTCCACTAGCGTAATAAATTGGTGTTGTGATATAAAACCTTTTTTTCATATATTTACCTCGTCAAAATAAAAAACCGCATTAAGCGGTTTTAAATAATACTTATTTTTTAATTCCGTATTTTTTGTTGAATTTATCAACACGTCCGTCCGCTTGAACGAAACGTTGTTTACCAGTATAGAATGGATGACAATTTGAACATGTATCAACTTTAATTTCTTTTAAAACTGAACCTGTTTCGAATTTAGCACCACATGATACACATGTGACTTCACATGGTTGGTAATTTGGATGTACACCTTTTTTCATAATTAATTCCTCCAGCCTTGGATCTTTTTAGTCCAAAGAAAGTATGCCTAATTATGATATATTACTTTGTAATGCTTGTCAACTATTTACAATAAAAGAAAAACCGCTAAGCATTATACTTAACGGTTCTAGATTTAATTAATATCTTATATGTTGATAATACGTAAGATTCTACCTTGTAAAATCATTAAAACAAGATCAGCGATCCAAACGATGTTCCAACCAAGGAAAAATCTTAAAAGAGCCGCTACAATTTTACCATCTCTAATTCTTGTGAATACACCTAAGAATAAAGCTGTTACAGGAATAATTGCTAAAATAATACTTGCAGTTCTTCCAATACCAAAGTAGTCATGACCTCTAGTTCTAGTTTTTCTTTTTGCCATTTTATTGTCCTCCAATTAACTATTAAAAATATACCACACAAAAATATATATTTAAACACAAATGTTGCCAGCGATACAATTAACGAAAGAATTACATGATTGGAAAATTATATATTTCTCCTTCAATTTCGATACCAAATTCGTTAAAAGTTGTAGAAAGCGTTTCATTACTGCTGCTGTTTTGAATAAAATGCGAAAACACTCCTTCATTTAACGTAAAATTAACATCTACATCATTATTCTCTTCATTAAACATGTAACTTGTTTGTATATCAACTTCAAAAATTTCATCATCTTTTTGGATAATACTTTTAAAAATTGTTTGTTCATCATCAAACGTAATTAAAATATCATTTAATATATCCTCATTATATGAAATCACATTATCTGCCTCAGCGCTTAGTTCAACTATAAAACTTTCTATTTCTGTTTCACTTAGTTGTTCTTTAATTAAACTTCCACTAACGAGGTCTTCTTCGATATTATAATAAACTTCTTCGTTTTTTAAAGTCCAAGACTTTCTTTCGCTCAATAGCATACTGTTTTCATCTTCAATTTTGATATATTTATATAAATATTCTTCGTCTAAGTTAACATAAGTCTCTATTGAACGAGTAATGATTTCGTCATCTACTATATCTATAATTTTTTGTTCTATTTTTACTGCATTAATCTCGATAGTTTTTGACAAATAATTTTCGACCAAAACACGGAATTCCAAATCACTCAAATAAATTGTGCTATCAGTTAATTCACTGCTAGGTTTGCCACAAGATGAAATAATTAATGGCAATAAGAATAAAAATAGCAATTTGGTTTTCATATTATTTCCTTACCTATCTACTAATTCAACATATGCGTATCTAGTATAAACGTTTGTTGTAACTCGTATACTTGATCCATGAGAGTTTTTTACATATAAATAAATAGTCTTTTGACGCGAACGCACTAGACCACTAGGACAATAGTTCCAATATCCGTCTCCTTGATCAACAAACCAATCGATTATTCCTCCACTTCGTGAATAATTCATAGTTATTCCAGTAGTTTCTCTTGATAATGGATTAGTAGTTGTTAAAACATATTCTTCATAAACTCTATCTGCAATAGTAGACAACTTATCTCGATATACTGAGTTTAATCTATAATACACATCAAAACCTTGGTATTGTCCTATTCGTTCTATTGCGCTAATCGGCATAAACTGCCATTTTTGCTTTTCATAATCATAAGTAATTGTTTGTGATTTGTTGTATGCATCATTAAACTTGATAATAATATCCGACTTATTGTATGTCGTTTTAATTTTATTATAGAAATTACTAGGATCTAGTATTGGTAAACCAACATATCCATCTTTAGTGTCTTCAAAGAAACTATTGTAAACATTTTCAAAATCATTAATGACTTCATTTGTAGAAGTTTCTTTTCTATCAATCTCATATACAGCGGCATTATCAAAAACCCCTTTTGACACGCCATCATTTGGTACATTGAACAAGTACCAATCCCCCAAATCGCTTTGAATATAATAGTCTCCACCACCTTCAGGATAATTGATAGTAACATCTTGGGAATCCTTTGCATTATCACCATAAGCTATAACATATTGATCGTAAATCAAATCCATTTCATCATAAAATGACTTAAGATTTGCCTCTGTTTGTCTACCGATATCAGCATTAAATACATATTTTGACCACTCTACTTGAACGTTTGCGTTTTCATAGACGTAAATATTATCATATTCTCCGATGTATCTTCCACGATGATAAGGATGTTCGTTTTCTGAATCGCTTTCTGGATAAAACAATATATCACGAGGAACAGTAACTGAATTGTAAAATCTACTTGCGTACTCAGTACCTTTATATACAAATATCATTTGATATTTTGCGTAATGATCATAATACTCATCTATCCCCAGTGCGGTTGTACTATATCCCCATGAACCAAATTTAGCATCATCTAAAGTATCTGTTCTTACACAACCATAGGCTGTTTCAAGCAAGATAGAATTCAAGGTTGCAGCTTCTAAAGTGCTTAATAAACCAACTAAACAACCATTATAAACATAGTATTCTTCTAACGCTCCACGTTCCGTTTCTACCCACGTAATTCCATCGTTTCCCAACATGTAATATATTGAGTCTCTTGAAATGACTGTGTCTTCTTTTGGAATTAAAACCGTTGGTATTCCAGTTGAAATGTTGCCAATATATCCATCTTGAGCGTCGGTTGAATATTCAGTGTACGCTAATTCTAAATCAAGTTGTAATTCATTGTTTTCGGCGTTTTGAAGCAAAATAGTAAATGTTGGAATAAGTATTCCAGCCAATACACCAATTATTGCAATGACAATTACTAGTTCAACTATTGTAAATCCATCTCTGTATATTTTTTTCATTTATTCCTCATTTAAATATTTAATTTAAATATACAATTTTATAACACACTTATTAATTTCTTACAAACTTATTAATCAAATTGACTGACATTTCTTGCTGTTCACTAACACTAATAGTAGCTTCTCCATCGCCTATTTGTTCACCATAATTTCCAAAATATGAATGATTGCCACCATCGATTATTTCATATGATGCATTAGGTGGATTGAGTTTTTTTGTATTATTATAAGACTCTAAATTTATTACTTTATCTTCACTTCCTACAATTGATAAGACATTTAAGTTGGTATTGCTTAAATCAGTTGATGAATAACTAGCTAAAAATATTGCTCCTGAAAAAGATAAATAGTTACTAGATAAATATTCCGACATGAAAACTCCTCCAAGTGAGTGTCCACACATATACCAATTCAATTGTTTGTCTTGAAATTTATTAATAACTTTATCTGCACCATTCATATCGAAAAATGCTAAATTGAATGGCATCTCTACAATGATTGTAAGAATATTTTCTTTAGCAAGTAAATGCATTAAAGTAGAATAAGCTTTTGCTTCTACCAACCCTCCAGGATAAAAAATAACAGCGTCTTGATAATCCGTTTTTGGTTCAAATATATATAAATTGTCTTCTTTTGAAACACTTACTGTTTCACTTGAAACTAGCGAATCAACAGCCACTTTGTCAGCTTTATAGTAGTTACCGACATAAATAAAAAAAGCAATTGTTGAAAGTAATACAATTATGGAAAACACAATACCGACTACAGTAAGCACTTTAATAACCTTACTCTTCTTTGTCTTCATACTTTATTTCCTTATATTCTTTAGTCCATAAAACTTCAGGCACATACAATACTTCTTTTGAGACATTTGGATTAAACATTATTAAATTAATACCCATTTTAAATTGTGTGAATTGACTACTTCTTACATAAACAAAATGTAAGTATACTATATCCTCTCCTGCTAGTTCTTTATTTAATTTAAACATTACTGGTTCAGACAAGTCTTCAGTCAAAAACATCTTTAGTTTTTTATCGTGTGATTTATCACTTGAATCAAACTTATAATCGTTTAAATTCTTATTAATTCGTTCATATAAGTGGGGATTTGCAGAGTATTTTATTTGAGGTGAGAATATAATCCACGATGGATAATAGTCATCATTATAGTCGTTATTTGACCAGGTTTTGATTGTATATGCATATGTAATGTTCGCTTCCAAAATTAATTTTTTTCTATCAATATAGTTCTTCGTAAACATTCCAAACATCTTATCTCTTAAGGTATTTTTTCCTTGCAGAAATATTATTTGTTTTTTACTTAAATATGGTTTTCTGTCTTCGTAATGTCTCTTAACATCATTTAGTATGGCTTCGTATGACATATTTTTATTATACAATAAATTGTATCTAGTGTATTATATTTGTATATTTAGAAAGGAGATAAATATGATTTCAAAATCTCTAGCATTAGAAGTTTTAAATGTAGGTTTGTCTACTGGGGCTGATTTTGCTGAAATTTATGTCGAAAAAAATAACTCAAACGTAATGAGTTTAGAAAATGGTAAACTTGATGAAATGTCTAGTGGCATTACTTTTGGCGCAGGCGTACGTCTACTAAAAGAAAATAGATCGGTCTATGGATATTCAAACAATTTATCTAAAAAGTCTTTGGTTGAACTTGCTCACAAACTATCGTTGTCGTTTAAAGGTAAGCAAGAATTAAGTGTTGAATCACTTAGAGTAAAAAAGGTGAAGAACATTTCGCCACTATTAGAACCTTTATCAACTACTCCAGTTGAAAAGAAAATTGGTTTAATAAAACAATATGATGAAATACTTAAATCATACGATGAAAGAATAGTCAGAAGAGTAGTGACTTTTATTGACTACAAAAAAGATGTAAGTATATTTAACTCAAATGGGTTAATATTCAACGACTCAAAAGAAAGAGGTAGACTTGCAGTAGTTGCTGTAGCAAGCGAAAATGGTTTAATAGAAACGAGTTTTGAAGGGCCAGGAGCTTCTGCTGGTTTTGAATTTTTTGAAAAACTTGATAAAAATGATATTGCAACAAGGGTTGCTCGCACTGCTGTTGAAAACTTAACTGCAAAAGAGTGTCCATCTGGTAGAATGCCTGTAATTATTGGAAATGGTTTTGGCGGCGTTTTATTCCACGAAGCGTGTGGCCATTCACTAGAAGCTACTTCTGTTGCAAAAAATTTATCTGTATTCTCTAACATGGTTGGAGAACAAATCGCAAGCGAAGTTGTTACTGCGTATGATGATGGAACAATACCTAACGCATGGGGAAGTAATAACATTGATGACGAAGGCAATTTAACTGAAAAGACATGTTTGATCAAAAACGGTATCTTAACAAATTATTTAATTGATGATTTCAACGGAAGAAGAATGAACAAAAAAGGTAATGGCGCTACTCGCAGACAATCATATAAATATGAACCAACAAGTAGAATGTCTAATACTTATATCGCAGAAGGCGAAAGTAACTTAGAAGAAATGCTTGCTGCTACTGAATTAGGGTTATATGCTGCAAGTTTAGGCGGAGGAAGCGTAAACACAAGTACTGGCGAATTTAATTTTGCTGTTAATGAAGGTTATATTGTAAGAAATGGGAAAATTTGTGAACGCGTTAGAGGTGCTACATTAATTGGAACTGGAAAAGATATTTTGATGAATATCGATATGGTGGGTAAAGATTTATCTAGAGCGCAAGGTATGTGTGGTTCTGTAAGTGGGTCTATCCCTACCGATGTTGGACAACCAACATTACGTGTAAAAGATATTTTAGTAGGTGGAAACGGAGGAGAATTAAAATGAATGTAAATAAATTTTTTGAAGTAGCGAAAAATAAAGGTGTTACTGAATCAGAAATTAAAACAAGTAGAAGTTACTCGCTTAGTGTTTCTCTTTTTAGAAGTGAAATTTCCAACTATACGTTAAGTGATATTACTAGTATTAATGCACGCGGCATTTATAATGGTCAAATGTCTTCTGTAATGTGTGAACTTGATGATAAGACTACTCCTGCATATTTAGTTGAAAAAATTGTTACTAATGCATCTTTATTAGAAAAGGATGTCGTAGCTCCAATATTTAAAGGAAGTAAAAAGTACTTTAAGAAGAAAATTGATAGTTCCAAAGTTTTTGAACTCCCATTAGATAAAAAGATTGAAAATCTATACGAAATTGAAAGAAAACTAAAAGAGTACGATTCACGCATAGTCGAAATTGAACACTTAGTTTATGAAGAAGAAGCAAGTGAATATAAATTAAACAATTCTCACGGTTTAAAACTTGGTCAAAAGGCCGGATACTTTGTTTATTATGCGTATGTAAAAGTTAAAGAAAATGATGAAGTTAAAACAGGTGGAGATGTATTTGTTTCAAGCAACACAGATGAGTTCAATATTGACTTATTTGTAGAGGAAGTTGCAAAAGATGCATTAAGCAAACTAGGCGGAACTCAATGTGCTAGCAAAAAATATAATGTCGTTTTAAATAACGATGTTACAGCATCTTTGTTAAGGGCATATTTATCTAACATGTCAGCTGAACAAGTTCAAAAAGGTTCATCATTATTTATAGGCAAACTTAATCAACAAATCGCCAACAAAAAACTCACTGTAAGCGAGATGCCACTACTCAAAACTCCATTTTTTAAATATTTCGATGCTGAAGGTGTTGCGTGCACAAACAAGAAAATTGTTGATAAAGGAGTTTTAACTACTTATGCACACAATATTGAAACTGCAACAAAAGATGGTGTAGAATCAACTGGTAATGCAAGCGGTTCAACTGGTAGCGGAATCTCTCTATCAACACTAGTTGTAAAACCAGGTAAACTTACTGAAGAAGAGTTATTTGCAAAAGTTGGTAACGGTATTTATATCACTTCTTTAGAAGGGTTACATTCAGGATTAAATGCGCAATCTGGACATTTTTCCTTAAAGTGTGAAGGTTTCATGATTGTTGATGGTAAAATTGATCATCCATTAAGTTTGATCACTATTGCCGGCAATTTAAAAGATATATTTGAAAACATTGCTGCTATAGGAAGTAACGCAAAACTGAGATTATCCAATGCAATTACACCATCAATTATGGTTAAAAAAGTTGCTATTTCTGGTAAGTAATAAAAAAATAAAATCGCCCTTATATGGGCGATTTTTTATTTGTTTACCTTTTCCAATTAGGTTGTACTTCGTATACTTTGTTAAGAGTTAACTCAAACAATTCTTTTTCGGTTTTTATTTTGCCTACAGGGATATTCTTCATTGCCTTTTCTTTTTTTCTTATTGCGAATCTTAACTCGCTTTCAGATCCTTCAATAACGCCCACAAGCAGTGCGTACGCCCTTATGCTTTCAAGATTTTTGTCGTTTGATATAAATGATTTAAATTCTTTATTGATATTTTCTTTTACGAATTCCTTACCATCTTCCAAACTACTTGTGTAAATTCTTATAAACAACTTGTAAGCTTCAACTCTTCCTGCAGTATCGGTAGATACTTTTTCTTTTTGCGCAAGTAATTTATCAACAAGTTTTTCTGCATCTTCAAATTTTTCTTTTAATATAAGAAAATTAACGCTTGTTAAGTTTACGGTAGCGGTAAAGTCAGATATTTCATCGAACTCCTTAATATTATCTATTTCCTCACCCACTACTTGTAGTGCCTCAATTCTCATCATTTCATTGTATGCATCAACATTTATAGGCTTTGACATAATAACAAGTCTATAGCCATCGTTCGAACTATCAAGTTTTGCAGGAAAGATATTATATAACTGTATGATGCCGCCTGTTGCAGATATAACAATACATAAGAGACTAGCGATCTTTATAGAGTCATACTCTTCACCACTGTTTGCTATGTTGTAAAAAATAACTGACCCAACTAAAACAAGAATATATAAAATAAACGGCATAAATGCATATGGTTTAGGCTTGCTAGTGTCTGTCTTTGGAGCAACCCTTGTTTCGCCAGTTAAACCATCGAACATTTTAAATCTAAACTTCCAACTTCCTTTTGTTTTATAAAAGTTGAAACCAAGCATGTTAACACTTATAACATTATAGCCACCCATCTTAGCGCCAATAATATGCCCAAGTTCTATCAAAATGACATTTACTAAAATACCTATTACTATAAACAATAAAGTCCACCAAACATCTAAATCTGCTCCACCTGGAAAAAACGCTGCATAACTTTGAACATTTGGTAAAATAACGACCGTCCCCACAACCAGCGCTGCAGCGCACATGATTGCATAAACAATCAAACAAATTCCATCTTCTTTTCTCATTTAACTTCTCCTATGATATAACTTTATGATTGTGACCAACCATACGTGTGTCATAAATATAGTTATTACATATTATATGTATTATACATTGAATTTAGCAAAAACAATACCTTAACAGTCGTTTTTATACATTTTCTAATATTAAGAGTGTATTTTTTACAAAAAACATTACTAAAATATTATGTAACCGCTTTCATTTTTTGTTGAAATTCTATTTATGCCTTGTTAAAATAATATTAGCAATAATAAAAGGGGAGACAAATGAAGAAATTTTTGTTACCACTTTCAGTAATGTTTGTTTTAGCCATTACTGCATGTAACCCAAACACCACCGACACCTCTACAACGAAAGATGGAGGTGTAACAGTAACAACTCAGAACACTGTTACAGGTTCTGAAACCCCAACTGATGCACCGGTTACAACCGAATTACCTACTGAGCCAAGTGTTACAGATACACCAACTGAGCCAAGCGTTACAGAAATCCCAAGCAACCCTACAGAAGTTCCTAGCGTTTCAACAACTGTAGAAACTCGTGATCCAAATTTAAGAAAAGTCACTTTTAATGTAAGTATCCCGTCAGCACTTGAAAGTAATCAAAGTATTACAATTGCTGGAACAATGAACAATTGGACGCCTGCAAACACAGAATGGGTTTTAGAAAAAGTGACAAATACAACTTATACATTAACAAAAGAGTTTGATGTCACAGATGTACCTACTGATGATACATCAGGAAGATGTGCATATAAGTACACAATACAAACTCCAGGAATGACCAACCCATGGGACTTAGTAGAAAAAGCAAGTGATGGTAGCGAAATAGAAGATAGAGTAATTAATTTAAATAGTTTTGAATACGAAACAACTGTTAATGATACAGTAGCTAAATGGGATGTAGCTGGAAATTAATCAGCTTATCTAATTAAAAACCCTCAAATTGAGGTTTTTTCATGTTTTGATTGATAACTTCATCGACTCCATTGAAAATCTTTAAATAATCTTTAACTGTAACGTTTTTGTCTTTTAAAAGTAACACCTCAACTCTACTACTTATCTCTTTAGTATATAAATTAGAAATGGACTTACATATAACTCTGTTATTTTCCTTATTATTTAGAAACTTTCTTTCTAAAGAAACTAGTGTAATATCATAAAAAAACCTATATAAGAAGTTTTCAAAAGTGGACTCTGCTCCAATCTTATAAACGTGTGAAATTACTTGCTTGTTATCGTTGATATACGTATCAAGGATAGAGAAGTCTAAGTCCAAATATTTATTGCCGTTTAGTTTGCTTGTTTCTCCTAAATAATAAGCCTCTAATACATCGTATACATTTTCAAAATGATAGTAAAAAGTTTGTCTTTTGATGTTAAGTTTTTTGCACAACTTACTTACAGTTATACCTGATAAATCATCGTTCTTTATTAATTCCAACAGACAGTCAACGATTTTCTTTTCTGTATTCATTATTTACATAGTTCCTTAGCTATAAGTGCACCTACTTTTGCATTATTTAATATAAGTTGTATATTTGCATTGAGCGACTTTCCACCGCTGATTTCCGAAACTCTTTTCAACAAGAAAGGAGTAACGTCTTTACCAAGAATATTTTGGTTTACTGATTCAGCAATTGCTGTGTCGATTATTTTATTAATTTCTTCTGCTCTTATTTCATACTCAGATGGAACAGGGTTTGAAATCAACACCCCGCCTTCTAACTTCATCTCTCTTTTCGTTTTAATTATTTTAGCAATTTCTTTGACATCTTGGAACACATTTTCTAATTTAATGCTTGAACTTCTGGAGTAAAATGCTGCTAGTTCATCGCTTCTATAAGACAACACTGGAACACCTTTTGTTTCAAGATACTCCATAGTTAAATTTAAATCCAGAATCGCTTTTGCTCCAGCACACACAACACTTACATTTGTATTCGCCAGTTCTTCAAGATCAGCAGAAATATCAAACGTGTTTTCGCCATTACGATGTACACCTCCAATACCTCCAGTAACAAATACTTCAATACCTGCCATGGCGGCACATATCATTGTAGCAGCAACTGTTGTTGCTCCCCATAGTCCTTGACTAACAACTATAGGTAAATCTCTTCTTGATACTTTCTTAATGCCTTTTTTTAGACCAAATTCATTTATTTCTTCTTTTGTCATGCCAATGACTATTTCACCATCAATTATTCCTATAGTTGCAGGAATAACTCCTTGATCAGCGATTGTTTTTTCAACTTCTAATGCTGTTTCAACGTTTCGAGGATATGGCATTCCATGTGAAATTATTGTTGATTCTAAAGCAACAACCGGTTTGTGATTTAGTAGCGCTTCTTTAACTATTGGATTAATTCTCATCTTGTTCTCCTTTAATTGCTTTTATTCTTCTTGAATACGACTTTTTTACCATATAAGTAATAAAAATTAATAAAATAGATGTTATAACGGTTGTAATACTACCCATAATAATGGTTTCAACAGAGTCAACTATCGCTTGATATTCTATTTTTAATATACTTCCTGAACCAAAGAAGAACATATCGATGTTGGAATAGTATAGTGTTACATCAAGCGCAAAGAAACCAACAACGAGAACAAAAATGATGCCCGTTAAAATACCTCTATACTTATCAAACGGGAAACATATCAAACAAAAAACTACAAAACTTATGATTGTAAACATTATAACGGACATACCAACTACCGCGTTATATGTAAATATCGCTGGATTAATAGTGTTAGCAACAAACATACTAATAACTGCAAAAGCCATTAAAACACCCGCTGGAACAGAGTAATTTAAAATATTTGCCATCAAAGATCCTTCAACTTTGTTTCGATTTGGTTGAATAGCTAAAAAGAAAGACCCAAGACCAATAGTAATTAACTCCCAAATATATAAACTATTAGTTATAAATGGATATTTAATTTCTGAGTTTATCCATCCCGCAAACATAAAAACACACGAAATTATGATTGCAAAAATAGTCTTTACCAAAAACAGCGATGACGCTCTTTGTATATTATTAATAACTCTTCTTCCTTCTCCTACAACATCCGGAAAAGATGAAAAATCACTATCAGTTGAAACAAGGTGAGAAATAGTCTTAGCCGCATCTGCTCCAGACGCCATAGCAATCGAACAGTCTGCTTTCTTTAAAGCTAATATATCATTTACTCCGTCGCCGGTCATCGCTACTTTTTTACCTAACTTTTGTAACGCACCGATTAACGTCTCTTTTTGTTCTGGAGTTACTCGTCCAAAAACATTATATGAATCTGCTATTGTTTCAGTTTCTTGAAGAGAGACACCCGCTAAAGAAATTGTCTTGTCATATCCTTCAATTCCAACTTGTTGGGCAATTTGAGATACAGAAACAGCACTATCGCCTGAAATAACTTTAATTTCAACACCGTTATTTTTAAACCACTCAATGATCTTAATTGCATTTTCTTTGATGTTTTCCTTCGATATGACTAAACCTATCACTGTAATTTTACCAGTAACATTATCATCTTTTATCTCTGAATTAGTTTTACCTATAAGCAGAACACGTCTTCCCATCATTTCATATTTTTTTATATCTTCTTGAATTTCATCCTTGTTTACGTAGTCAAAGAAGTTGTTTGCTCCCATTATGATGGTGTCACCTTGGGTGAATGTAACTGCCGACATTTTCTTATCGCTATCAAAAGGTATGGTCTTTTTAGCGATAAGATTTGTTTCGTTTCCAAACTGTTTTATTAATCCTTTAGCTGTTAAATTCATATCTTTTGTTCCGACAATGACACCTTTAACATACTCAATTATTTCTTCTTTGGTGTTTTTTTCAAAAGGAACTATTTCTTCTACAACCATCGTGCCATCTGTCAAGGTTCCAGTCTTATCTAGACATAAAACATCAATTCTAGCAAGCATTTCAATGCAATACAACTCATGCACAAGCATTCTCTTTTTGCTTAAAACAACAACACCAACTGCTAAAGTGATAGAAGTGAGTAAGTACATCCCTATCGGTATCATCGCAACTAACGATCCTGCGAAATTACCTACAACACTCACATAGTATTCATAATCAAATAAATTACCGCCGAAACTTAAAGTTATAATTTGTAAAATTGCGATTACAGTAACAATAATACCCAAGACATTAAATAAAGTTCCATATGATTTAATGATTTCTGACTTAGGTCTAGAAAATTTATTTGCTTGGTTTTGAATAGATTCAGCATAGTTAGCTTTACCGACTTTAACAACTTGTACTAATGCTTCGCCACTTGTGACATAACTCACACCAAACACAAAATCATCAACTTCTTTTTTGCACGGAACAGATTCACCTGTCAAAAACGATTCATTTACAGTTATTCGCCCTTCTCTAATTATGCAATCAGAAGGAATTTGGCATCCACTACTTAAAATCAATATATCACTTAACGCAACTTCATCAAAATTGATAACCTTTTTTTCTCCACCTCTAATAACCGTTACCTTTTGTGCAGTAAGTAAAGAAAGTTTGCTGATAAGAACTCGAGCCTTGATGTCTTGAAACATACCTATACCGACGTTGATACATAAAATAAATAAGAAAACCATGCTTGAGTATAGTTCTGCTATTCCTAACAATATCGCAATTAAAACAAGCAAAATATTAAAATAGTTAAATAGATTCCCAAATATTATAGCCGCATAACTCTTTGTGACTTTTTTAGGCACAGAATTCCACAAACCTTCTTTCTTTCTAATCTCAACTTGCTCTTTACTTAATCCTTGTTGAGTATTAACTTCAAAATTTTGCGCCTCTTCAATCTTTTGTTCTATAGTTTTATAAATTCTTTTTCTCATAATGCACCATTTAAACTAATTTTCTTTCACTTTTTATTTTATATTTGTTTTGTTACAGTGTAAAACAATATTTAGGTTTTGTTATAAACTATAGTTTATTAGTCGAAAAGTCGTTCATTCAATTTCAGGTTTTGTTTAATTTTAAAACATTATGTTAAAATTTTTAGAAATTAGTATTTAAATTTAAAGTTGTTTATGAAATTTGTGTGTATTTGGTTTTATTAATTGATGAAACCTATATTAAAATACATTTTCGTTAAAGTTCAGTTGTTTTTACAGAGCACATTATTGTTTACAAGATTATTAAATCTCATTATAATAATTATTGTCTTATATTAAGACGCTCTGGTTGTCACATAGTTCCCTCCTAGTCGTGACGACCTTTTCTTTTGTTTTTGAAAAAATCTTTGAGGATTTGTGAACACTCTTCTTGAAGGATTCCTCCTACGCATGTTGGGTAATGGTTTAGGTTATCTTTGTTGAATGATTTATGAGCACTTATTAAGGCGCCGTTTTTTGGGTCGTACGCACCAAAAAATACATTAGGTATTCTACTCCACATAATTGCGCCAGAACACATTAAACAAGGTTCTAAAGTCACGTATAATTTACAGTCAATGAGACGCCAATTTTGTAATTTCTTTTGCGCTTTTTTAATTGCCAAAACTTCTGAATGAGCAAATATATCTTGTTTTGTTTCTTTTAAGTTATGGGATCTAGCGATTATTTTGTCATTTAAAACAATAACACACCCGACAGGCACTTCATCATGCAGCAAGCTTTTTTTAGCCTCTTTTAAAGCTTCTGCCATATAATATTCATGTGATTTCATATTAATTTAAAACCATCGCACATACATTAAACTACTTAAGGATGCTACATTCCTGTCCTGACCTGGTTCATAGCCACGTATCGCGATGGCACATTAATTTTAAACTATTTTGCAAAATAAATAAAGTTATATGTCATACTTCGACATAATTTCTGCAGGCGTCTTTCTTAATAACATGAATACAGGCAATAAACCAATTATCAAATTAATCAGCCCTATCGCAATAAATAATGGTATAGCAACATATATTGGCATGAAGAAAAAAGTTAAATCTCTAAGTGAATACATTATTCCGTTCGCTATTAAGAAACCAATCAAAGAGGTTGTTAATGTGATGGCGATAATTTCACCAGCAAACAGTTTATATATATCTGTTTTGCTTACCCCTAAACACCTATAAATGCCAACTTCTCTAATTCTTAAAAATAAAGACGATCTAATAACAAAGTATAAATATATACCAGCAATAAAGAAAAATACAGCGGAGACAATTTGTAAGTTAATTGTAATTTGAAGATTAACTTCTTTATAGTGTTCTAACTCTTCCTCAAAAGCATTAACTATAGGTAAGTCGTTAGTTTTTATATAATCGTCAAACGATTCTTTATCATATGCATATATGCGAGAGTAAAAAAGACTATATCCATCATATTTACAGTTAAGTACGTTAAATGCGCTTTTATTTACCATATACTCAACTTCTTCATCAACACTTTCTTCAAAGTACCCCTTAACTATAAAGTCAAGATGATCAATTTCAATTGTAGAACCAACCACTGTATCTTTATTTGAAACTAACACATCATTAAAACCAAGTGTTGTTAAATCATAATCAGTAGTAAAACCATCAGTATAGTCGATACTAACAGTTTCTAGTGAATCATAAGTTGATGACAAAGAATATATTGTTTGAGGATGAACATAGTAAGTTAAGTTATTGCGATTAATTATGCCAGAAACACTCAACTCATAGATATCAGCGTCATTGTAATTTTCTAAATTGCTATTAGAGTATGTAATTGTAGAAAAAAGCAAATCCTCGACTTCATTAAGTCCAGAACTTTTATTTAATTCAACTATTTTATTTGCTAGTGCTAAATCAACAAGAACTTCAAAACGATTTTCTGGCGCTCTGCCAGCCACCATTTTCTCGTCTTTATTTAAAACAGTAAATGGAGAAATGGTAGACGAATTGAACATGAGATTATCATATCGGGAGTATTTATTGTATAAATTAAAACTAGAGTCACTAATCTTTAGAGAATCATCCATAATAAGAACATCGTTATTTTTTGCCAAATCAGTTATATCAATATCACTTTTTTCATCATCGTATATTTCATTTGAATAATATATATTTTGGTTTGTTGAAGCGAATTCTTCTGGGTTAATAATTATTGTTTTTAACAACGTCCCAAGAGCTATGCAAGTGATAAACGCTGAAATAGCTAATCCACTTAACATAAATTTTTGTCTTCTCTTTGATTTAAAAACCTTGCGGAAACCACCTAAAATTTCGTTTTTAAGCGTTACATGCGCTCTTCTTTGAACAGTTTTATCAAAATCATCTAAACTAAAAACTAACTCTTCTTTTAAATCACTATTAGTAAATTTTGGTTTGTCACCTTCTTTTAGTTTGATCTCGTTTTCGTCTGTTAATATGTTAATAGGTACTTCGCTATTACCTATCGACAAATATACTGCACCATTTTTATTTACTAAATTAATTTCTACTTTATTTTTCTCTTGTTGGTGATAATAGTTCACTTTAATAGATTCGTTTGAAATTTCTTCTTTCTTATATTCACCTAGATATATATTTCTGTCGTCGTTATTTTCAAAAACAGTTTCAGAATTATTTTCAACATCAGAGACTATTTTACCATCGACTAACTTTATAATTCTATCGCCATAAAAATTAGCAATTCTTTCTTCGTGTGTCACCAACACAACTAAGCGATTTTTAGCAATAGCTTTAATAATAGCCATTATGTTGTTTGTGTTAACTTCATCCAAATTTCCTGTTGGTTCATCAGCTATTATAACTTCAGGACACTTTACAATCGCCCTTGCGATAGCGATTCGTTGTTGTTGTCCGCCAGATAATTGAGTTACGTTTCTTTTGTGAAATTTGCTCATTGAAACAATATCAAGCGCATCCATTACTTTTTCTTTTATTTCATCTTGAGATAACTTAAAGGTTTTAAGTGCAAAACACACATTTTCAAATACCGTTTCATCTTTGATTAATTTGTAATCTTGAAAAATATATCCAATTTTTTCGTTCCTAATCACATCCCATTGGTTAGCGTTATATTTACTTATGTTTTGGTTCGCAATGTCAATTGTTCCGTTTGCTACACTATCTAAGCCACCAATAACATTTAAAAGGGTTGTTTTGCCACTTCCAGAAGCACCTAACAAACAAACAAGCCCTTTATTAGGGAAATCAAGAGATACATTGTTCAACACATGTATTTCATTATTTTTGTTTTTATTATAATATTTATTGAGTTGTTGAGTTTTGATCATATTATGTCTCCTTAAGGACGTTAGCAACAGAAAGTTTTTTTAACCTCTTGTTTAGTCCATTGGCCAATAACAATGATAAAACTATATTCACACCAAAATATGCAAAAGCGGCGCCTGGTGTAAAAGATGAAAGCCCAATTTTAGTAAAGTTAACTAATATTTCTACCAAAATCAAAGAAATAGATGATGATATTGCAAAGAAAGAAAACAATTGAATAAAATTCATTAAGAAGATTGCTCTTCTTTCTAACCCTAAAGAAGACAGAATGCCAATATCAGTAACTTTTTTATTTATGGTTATTCTTAAAGTAAAATAGCCGAGCAAGTAGGACATAAGAATTGAAAATATCAAAAACGAACCAAAAATAATTTGAAAAATTAATATGGCTAGTCCGCTAACTACATCTGTTTCAAGTGTGTCAGAAATAGCAACGGCGTTGTAGCCCGCTTTATCTAACCTACGAGCAAAACTAGGTGCTTCAGAGTTTTCTTCGACAAACACCGTTACAACCGCTTTGGTTTGGTCGTATAACGCATTAAACAACCCTTCACTTATAATATATTGGTGTGGCGAATCAATCGGCAAATTATAAACATGAACATCATTAATAGTTTTTTTATCAACGGTTTTTAAAATCGCTTCACCCTCGTCTGCATAATTTTGAATTCCGAGTTTAAATGTTTCATCGTCTTCTGTAACCTCGACGTTGTAAAAGATGTTTTCGACAAAACTATTATATCCGTAGTCGGTGCCTAAATTAAACCCTATAGAACTTATATTTGTTAATGCTAGCAATTCATTTTCTATTTCTAAGAGATCTTCATCATAAATATAAATTGGTGTGCTTTCGGTGGTTGTACCATACAAACTATGCACTACACCAACCACTTCAAGCGTTCTTGTTATTGATTTTGATGAGCTATTAATTCGCGTAGTAAACGCTATTGTTTGTTTTTTAAATAAATTAGAAAAATGATATTCATCTATATAATGGTTTGAAGAAATTAAAACTTCTCCCACCTTAGTAGGCAACCTTCCGCCGTATAATTCAAACTCATTAACTTTACTTATTGGTGCAGGATACATTTGTTGAGTTCTAATTTGGTTGTATTCAAACACAACCGTTGCATCAACCATTACGGTACTTTTATAAACACTATTGCCTTTGTCAAGTAATGCAATTTCTTCATACTCGTTTTCGTGAAAATTACTATTGTCTGATCTAATTGCAAGAACTCTATCTTGCCTTGTGTTTTGAAAAACACTTGAATACTGTTGTGCTTGTTCGCTAACTATCGATCCATTAAATATACTAAACGCGACAGCAAAAACCACCGCAATAACAAGGGTAACTAAGAAAGTAAATGTGGTCATCTTAGGTTGTCTAATTGTTGTTTTATAAGAAAAATATGCGCTTTTTGTAAAGATATTGCTTTTTTTAACACCTTTATCTATATCAACATTTTCGCCTCTATCTACGTTTTCTACAACTATATTTTCGTGAATCTTGCTGTTGTAAAGCCTTATGTTTCTTGTCGAATAACCTTTAACTTCTGCAACATTATGAGTAACAATTATAACTAATTTGTGTTTAGATATTTGTTTTAATAATTGTATAATTTCTTCTCCTGTCTTAGAGTCTAAATTTCCTGTTGGTTCATCAGCCACAAGCACTTTAGAATTTTTACAAAGCGCTCTTGCTATTGCGAGCCGTTGTTTTTGTCCGCCCGACAACTTTGTTCCTTTGTGTTTTATATATGGAGTCAAACCAACCATATCTATAACTTCAATGGCTTTTTGTTTTGCAACTTTTAGTGGTTGGCCCATAACTACCATTCCGGCCATCACGTTTTCTAAAACGGTATAGGAATCTATAAGGCCGTAGTTTTGAAAAACAAAGGAAATGTTTTCTTTACGAAATTCTTCCCAATCTTTTGAATCATAATGCGACGTAGGTTCTCCATTAAAATACATTTCTCCATCTTCATAAGTATCTATTCCACTAATCACGTTTAAAAGGGTAGATTTTCCTCCGCCAGACTCACCACTAACAACAACAAATTCATTGTCAAAAAGTTCTAAACTTACATTTTGCAAACCAAGAGCAACAGATGCTTGGTTAGTGTAAAATTTAGATACATTATCTAACTTTATTAATGGTTTTGTTTTGTTTTCCATTTATATATTATTTTAGCACTCTTACACCATTCATAAAAGGAATAAGCACTTCAGGCACCAAAACACTTCCATCTTCTTGTTGAAATTGCTCAACAATCGCTGGAACAAGCCTACTTGTTGCAAGGCCAGAGCCGTTTAATGTATGCATTAACCTTGCTTTGTCGCTTGCATCTTTTTTACACCTCATAAGACCACGTCTAGCTTGATAATCTCTAGCGTTCGAGACGCTTGAAACCTCTTTATAAATACCCATGCTAGGTATATAAACTTCTATGTCGTAAGTTCTTGCCATTGCAAAAGAACAATCTCCTGCGGCAAGTTTAGAAACTTGGAAATGTAAACCCAAGTCTTTAACTAATTTTACGGCGATTTGCAACATCTCATCAAACGCCTTATCACTTTCTTCAGGAGTAGTATACTGAACGATCTCAACCTTATTAAATTGATACCCTCTGATCATGCCCCTTTCTTCACTTCTATAACTTCCAGCTTCACTTCTATAACACGGTGTATACGCAAAATATTTTTTTGGCAACTCGTTTTCAAGTAATATTTCGTTTCTGTGTAAATTAACTAACGCTGTTTCAGCAGTAGGAGCCAAAAACCTTTTTGGCGATACTCCGTCTAGTTGAAATACATCTTCTTCAAATTTCGGAAATTGCCCTGCTACATATCCTGACTCATAATTTAATATATGAGGAGGTAATATCATTTTGTAAGAATTGCTAATGTGAGTTGCAACAAAGTAATTTAATAACGCCCACTCAAGTTGCGCTCCTAATCCTGAATATATCCACGTGCCATTACCAGATATTTTAGCTGCTCTTTTGTAATCAACAAGACCTAGGTTTTCGCACAACTCTACGTGGTCCTTTATTTTGTAGTTAAATTCAGGAAGTTTGTTGTGTGTTTCAACAACTCTATTGTTGTCTTTGTCACCTGGTAAAAGATCTTCGTCAGGAATATTAGGTAATTGAAGCAATTCGTTATTAATTTTTTCTTCAATCGCCTTCAATTCAGTTTCGTTTTGAGAGTTATCTTGTGCAAGTTGCTTGACTTGCATAAATATATGTCCCACTTCTTTTCCTTCTTTTTTAAGTGATGGAACTTGAGAAGACAATTTATTTTGTGTTGCTTTATTATCTTCTACAATCTTTAATAACTCTTTGCGTTCCGAATATAATTTTATAATTATTTCTGGATCGAAATCTTTATTTTTTCTTGCTAACAACTCTTTAATTTTCTCAGGCTGTTCAATTATAAGTTTAATATCTAACATTTTATGTCTCCTTCTTTGTTTTTATTAATTTTTCATAACATTTAACTAACTCTTTTCCAACAACATCAAGTTGGTTTGATTTAATTATTTTTTGCTGAACGGTTACATTATGACTTTGTTGTTTTTTTAATATCGACATTATAGTGTTTGCAACATCGATAGACTTATTGTGTACCAAAATGTTTTCAGAACTTAAAAACTTAACATCTTCAAGATCTTTGTTATACGCCACTATTAGTTGTCCATAAGTAAGCGTTTCTAACATGTTTATTGTTGATGTGTTTAATAAATCAACATTCAAATATGCACAAGCATTATATAATGAAGAAATGAATATATCGTTGTCTTCTAACAATGTAATTTTAACGTTCTTAGGTGCGACTTTCTTTATCTTGTTTAATTTTCCACAAACCCCAAAACTTGATGAAAATCTAAGGTAAACATAAAATTTAACATCTGTTAATAAATTAGCTATTTCATATACTTTTTTAAAGTGATCTTGGTTTTTTGGGTCAATTTTACTGACCACAAAACTAACATCATCGCGTTCACTAAAGTATCTATAAAACAACGATTTTTCAACATCATCTAAAACACCTTTTTTCTTAAACACGTTTCCTGAACTAATTTTTATGGTTGGTGTATTGATTCCGGCGTCTTTTATTAACTCAACATACCAACTATCTGGAACAATCAATAACGATGCAACTTTCAATATTTTAAGGTATTTTTCTTTAATTCTAATCTTCTTATCAACAACTTCGCACAACCTCAATTTAGGATCGTCTTCATAATTAAATAAAGATAAAACAACAGGGATTTTTCGTTCAATGTAATCGAATATTTTTCTAGTGTTGTACCAAACAACAAAATGCGCAATATCCACCTCGTCTTTAATTAATTGAGTCACTTCAACACTTTGCAACGTTAAAGCGTTCTTTAAATTTTCAACACTTCTTCTAACAGCGAAAGAAGGGTTGTAAAGACGTGGCGGTTTTTGCACAAAAACTTTCATATTTTATTCGTTTGGTGTTTCTTCAGTAAGTGTTTCTTCGTTTGCGTTTTCTTCGCCTTCGAATTCTTCATCGACAAACTCTTCGTGTGGCACTACAGCAATTGAACTAACTTTACTCTTTGTGTCAACGTTAATAACTTTTACACCTTGTGTATTTCTACCAACAACAGATACTTGAGCAAGTGAAATTCTAATAATTACACCGTTATTTGTAATAATCATTAAGTCTTCATCGCCATTAACTGCTCTAGCAGAAATAATTTCTCCATTTTTAGCTGTCGTGTTAAGTGTTATAACACCTTTGGCACCACGTTTTGTCATACGATAATCTTTAGCATATGTCATTTTACCGTAACCTTTAGAAGTTACGACCAAGACTAATTCCCCCTCTAACGAAGTGGTTAATCCAATAATTTTTGTTTGGTCATCAATTCTCATGCCAAGAACGCCGCTAGCACTTCTTCCAACAGGTCTTACGTCTTCCTCGTAGAAGGAGCACATTTTACCCTTACTTGAAGCAAGAGACACTACACAATTTCCGTGTGTGTGTTTAACGTCGAGCAATTCATCACCTTCTTTAAGTGTTATGGCAATTTTACCTGTTTTTCTAATGAGTTGGAATTCAGTAACTGCAGTTCTTTTTACGATGCCACCAGTTGTGGCAAAGAATAAGTGGTGTTCTGGTAGGTATTCATCAATCGCAATAATTGAACGAATAGTTTCACCTTTTTCCAAATCTAATAGATTGGCTGCAAAGACACCTTTTGATATTCTACTGCCTTCTGGTACTCTATACGCTCTAATACGATATACTTTTCCTAAGTTTGAGAACAATAATAGGTCTGTGTGTGTTTTAGTGTGCAACATGACGCTAACAACATCGTTTGCACTAGTTGTAGCTCCTTTTACACCTCTACCTCCTCTATTTTGTGTTCTAAATGTATCGGTTGTCATTCTTTTAATATAACCGTTTTGTGTAAGGACGATTACGATTTCTTGTTCTGGAATTAAAGACTCTTCTTCAATTGTACCGATTTCGTTAGATATTTCTGTTTTTCTATCATCGCCAAATCTACGTTTTACTTCCTCAAGTTCTTCAATCATGACTTCAATAATATTTTCTCTACTAGATAATATGTTGTTGTATTTTGCAATGTTTGCTTGTAAATCAAGACGCTCCGCTTGAAGTTTTTGTTCTTCCAAACCTGTAAGCCTTCTAAGTGTCATACTTAAAATAGCATTGGTTTGAATTTCTGTAAGGTCAAAATAATCCATTAAAGCTCTTGAAGCAGCTTCAGGAGTTTCGCTGTTTTTGATTAACTCTACCATTTTATCAATGTTAGAAATACCCTTTAACAACCCTATAACAATGTGATCTCTTGCTTCATCTTTTGCAAGCAAGAATCTAGTTCTTCTTTCAATAACTTCGACTTGATGATCAATGTAATTTTTTAACATTTCTGTTATGTTCATTACTTTTGGTGCTGATTTGTGTAAAGAAAGGAATATGATACCAAAAGAAACTTGCAAGGAAGAGTGTTTGTATAATTGGTTCAACATAACTTCTGGGATAATATCTGAACGTAATTCAATTACCACTCTTATCCCTTCTTTATTAGATTCGTCTCTGATATCAGTAATACCTTCGACAACTTTATCTTTTACAAGGTGCGCAATTTTTTCGATAAGGTTAGCTTTATTAACTTGATATGGTAATTCATATACAACGATACGTTTTTTACCATTATTCATTTCTTCTATATTTGCTTTGGATCTAATTGTAATGCTTCCAGTTCCGTTTTCGTAAGCATCTTTAATACCTTGCAAACCAAGAATTGTTCCGCCTGTTGGAAAATCAGGGCCCGAAATATAATCTCTTATAATGTCTGTAGGTGTTAATTCAGGATTTCTTGCAACCGCAACAACACCATTAATAACTTCTGTAAGGTTGTGTGGAGGTATGTTTGTTGCCATACCAACAGCAATACCTGCAGACCCATTAACTAACAAGTTAGGAAATCTAGCTGGGAGAACGCTTGGTTCTTTTTCGGTTCCATCATAGTTATCAACAAAATCAACTGTGTTGAGATTAATATCTTTAACCATTTCTGCGGCTAGTTTTGACATCCTTGCTTCGGTATATCTCATCGCAGCAGCTTCATCGCCATCAACACTACCAAAGTTACCATGCCCATCAACAAGTGTATATCTCATTGAGAAAGGTTGAGCCAATCTAACAAGCGTTGAATATATTGCAGCATCGCCATGTGGGTGATATTTACCCATAACATCCCCAACAATACGGGCACACTTTTTATATGGTTTGTCACTTTGCATGCCAGATTCATTCATGCCGTGAATTATGCGTCTATGAACAGGTTTAAATCCATCTCTAACATCTGGAATTGCTCTGGAGACAATAACACTCATTGCATAGTCTAAAAAAGAGTTTCTAACTTCTTTTGAAATTTCTACATCAACTAAACCAGCTTCAATGCCAGCTTGTATTGTTGGTTTACTTTCAACCACTTCTTCAGAACTAGTTTCTTCAACTACTTCTGTTTCGATTTTTTTATTTTCATCCATATTCAAACTCCTTTTAGATATCTAGGTTCTTAACGAACGTTGCGTTTCTACTAATAAACTCTTTTCTAGGCAATACTTCTTCACCCATCAAATCAGAGAAAACCGTTTCTGCTTCAATGGCATCTTCAATGGTGACTCGAATCATTTTACGAGTTTTAGGGTCCATTGTTGTTTCCCATAATTGTTGAGCGTCCATCTCACCTAGCCCTTTATAACGTTGGAATGGGTATCCAGGTTTAAGATTTAAACTTGTTTTAATATCTTCTAATTGAACGTCGTTATATGCATAATACGATTTTCCGTGATATTCAACTTTATATAAAGGTGGTTGTGCAATGTATACATAACCAGCAGTAATCAAATCTCTCATGTAGCGATAGAAGAAAGTAAGCAACAATACACGAATGTGACTGCCATCAACATCAGCATCGGTCATAATAACAATTTTGTGATAACGCGCTTTTTCGACGTTGAATTCAGGATCAAAACCAGCGCCAATCGCTTGAATCATATTGCCAATTTCGGCGTTTTCATATACTTTTTTTCTAACCGCTTTTTCTGTGTTAAGGATTTTACCTCTTAACGGAAGAATTGCTTGTGTATTTCTATCTCTACCATTTTTAGCTGAACCGCCCGCCGAATTACCTTCAACAATGTAAAGTTCGCAAACGGATGGATCTTTACTTGAACAATCAGCCAATTTACCAGGAAGAGTTGTTATTTCAAGAGATGATTTACGTCTAACAGACTCCTGAGCATGTCTTGCTGCATTCCTTGCTTCTCTAGCGTTTGTAATTTTAGTAAGTATAATTGCCGCTTCTTTAGGGTTTTCATTTAAGAAAGTACGAAGTGCTTCACTTAATATTGAAGAAACTATTTTTCTTACTTCTGATGAACCTAACTTACCTTTTGTTTGGCCTTCATATTGTGGATTTGGGTGTTTAACGGAAATGATTGTTGTTAAACCTTCTTTTATGTCATCAGTTGTATAATTTTCATCAGCATCTTTAATAAATTTGTTCTTTTTCGCATAATCATTAACTACGCGATTAAGAGCTAACCTAAACCCTTCTTCATGTGTACCGCCATCTTTAGTGTTAATGTTATTACAGAAAGAGTACGTTCCGGACGAATAAGTGTCGGTCCATTGCATCGCAACCTCGACATAAATTGTCATTCCATCAGCGGTGTCTTTTTCGGTCTCAGCACCTTCGGCGTATATAATTTCCTCCATGTTTGGAATTTTTGTTTTTGAATTATTAAGGAATTGTACATATTCTTTGATGCCACCTTCAAAGTGGAACGTTTCTGACACAGGAACTTCTAGCCTGTGATCTTCGACAACAATTCTTACCCCTTTGTTGAGGTAAGCCATTTGACGCAATCTATCTCTTATTGTATCAAACACGAACTCGGTCGTTTCGGTAAATATAGTTTCATCAGGCATGAATGTAACGGTTGTTCCACTCAAATCACTATCACCAACTCTTTGTAGTGGAGCTTGTGTGAAGCCGCCGTTTGCAAAACCCATATGATAGTGTCCGCCGTTTTTGAAAACATCAACCACTAACCACGTAGATAACGCATTAACAACACTGGCACCAACCCCGTGCAAACCGCCAGAAACTTTATATCCGCCGCCCGCTCCAAATTTACCGCCAGCATGCAAAACTGTGTATACTGTTTCAACAGCACTTTTTCCTGTTTTTTCAACAACATCTACCGGTATGCCTCTACCATTGTCTTTTACGGTTAAAGAACCATCTTTGTTAACTATGACATTAATCGTATCACAGAACCCAGCTAGCGCTTCGTCGATAGCATTATCAACAATTTCCCACACCAAGTGATGTAACCCTGTGCCAGAAGTTGATCCGATATACATACCAGGACGTTTTCTTACAGCCTCTAACCCTTCTAATACTTCAATGTTTTCGGCCGTGTATTTAGCATCAGCTTTACCTATGTCTTCAGCGACATTGGCCATTATTTTATTTTCTTCAACCATACATTTTTCTCCTTTGTACTTTGTGATCTTTTATTTCGTAAACATTTAACCCTTCGCAATTTAATTCGTGGGTCGATGTTATGAACACTTGTTCAAACCTTTTTAAGAAACGTAACAATTTCTTTTGGTGGTTTTCGTCCAATTCTGACATTACGTCATCCAATACCACTATCGGTCTACTTGTTTTTTCATACAACAGGTATTGAGATAGTTTGAGTGCAAGAACCGCTATTCTGTTTTCTCCTTGAGAGCAACTTACCGCAACGTTCTTGTTGTTGATCCACAACTCTATATCTTCTTTGTGAACCCCAATTGCCGTTGTTTTTTTCAACTTATCAACAGCATACGACTCTTTATACTTATCACTAAGCAAACGTTTGTAATTGGCGCCGTATTTAATTTGTTCTTTGTACACAAGTTCAACCTTTGAAATTTTACCACTTATAATTTCATGAACCTTGCCAAGAACTTCGTTTGTCTTTTCAACAAACTCACTTCTTGATTTAGCGATCACTTCCGACAAACTCACTAACTGATTCGTCACAACCTCTATCTCTAAATCATCTACACAAACCTTCTTTAATAACTCGTTGCGCCTTTTTAATAATTTTTCGTAACTTGTAATAGATTTCAAATACAAGTCGCTGCGCTTTGAGATGTTTGTGTTTACAAACGACCTTCTCACGCGCGGAAGATCTTTTAGAAACAATGCATCTTTCGGTTCGAAAACAATGCAATTGTACACATTGTTCAAATCGCTAACCTTCGTAATTGGTTTGTTGTTTTTTAAAACTTTTTTTCCACTACGTGTAACTTGAACCTCAACAATATTGTTTGTTAACTCTGAATCAACTTCAAGTTGTATAAATGCAGCTTCATTGTTGTGATTTATGAGTTCGCTATCATCAACACATTTAAAACTTTTGCAAACGGACGCATAATGAATTGCCTCGATCATGTTGGTTTTTCCTTGTCCATTGTTCCCGACTAAGTAATTTATACCGACCGGAAAACTTAATTCAACCTTCTTATAACCTCGAAAGTCGATGAGTTTGATTGCTTTAACATTCATTTTTTACAACAAATACACCATGTCCCGCAACAACTACAAAACCATTATATAATTTGCGGCCGCGCCTATTTTCTTCTTCTCCATTTACTAAAACTTTATTGTTAGAAAGAAAAAACCTAGCCTCTCCGCCATTAGAAATTACGTTAGCCAACTTAAGGAATTGGCCTAGTGTGATCATTTCGGATTTCACAACTACTTCTTTTGCTTGCGTGTTTGTTATTTCTTTCATAAACATAGTATATCACAACGTAATTAAAAAGGGAATATATATTCCCTATTTATTTGTGTTCGTTTCTTAAACTCAATGAAATGATTATTTATGAACTTTTTATGACCTTACCGGAGTTATAACTTGGATAACTTCTTCGTCACCAACAACCTTAACAACAAATGGTTTCATCTCTCCAACAAAAGAGATGCTTACGTCGTCACTTTTTAAAACTTTAACAGCAGTTATAACAAAGTCAGCATTAAATGAAATGTCGAACCTTTCTCCAGAATAAGAAAAGGTGTCGATCTTCTCGCTAGCAGAACCGATTTCAGAAGTTCTTGAACTTACTTCTATTTCGTCCTCTGACAAAGATAATTTTACAACGTTGAATCTTTCATCACTTAACAAAGAAACTCTTTCCATTGCGTTTATTAATTCCTGAGCATTAACTTGAAGGTGGTATGCAAAACTTTTAGGTTTTACATTTTTTGTATTTGGGTATTCACCACTTATAAGTTTGGTAATAAATTTAGTTTGACCAAAACCAAACACAACTTTATTTGTGTGAACATCAACTAAAACCTCTTCTTCGTTTTCGAGCAATCTCACAACATCTAACAAAGAGTTAGCGGGTATATTTGCAACAAAATCCACAACTTCTTTTAACGGGAGCGAAACCGAAGCCAATCTACTTGCGTCAGTTGCAGTCGCAACTAATACACCTTCTTCAGAAACTAGATTTACCGCTGTCAATATCGGTCTTTGTTGTTTGTTGCTTGCGGCGAAAGCGGTTTTTTCGATCATGCTGTTAAAATCTTTTGCACGTAAAGTGATGTATTGTTCACTTAAAGAAAAGTCTATGTCTGGGTATTCTCTTGCAAAATTGGAGTTAAGACTAAAACTCGCTTTGCCATCCTTTATTTTTGTCATGTTATCAACAGTTACTTCAAGAGTTAATTCTTTCATCGCTGTTTTTCTAACTATGTCGATTAAATATTTACCTTTTAAAAGAGTTGATCCGTGCGCATAATTCGAAATTATTTCTTTGTCTTGGACAAAGTAAGGAATCAGAGTACAAATAGAAGTTTCTGAATTGCTGGCGGTCAGGTGTAACCCTTCTTCGTTTAATTCAAGCCTTATATAAGTGTATATTGGTAAAGGTGTTTTAATACCGACACATCTGCTTACGATGTTTAAGGCTTTAGAAAATCTATCTCTGTCAATTGTGAATCTCATATTTATTCTCCTTCTTTTAAGTTTTAGTAATAATAAGGGTTGTGGATTTTGTGGATAACTCAATTTTCACCATTTTATTTTACCATTTTTTTATCCGTTAGTAAACTTTTATTAATAAGATTAATACTACTTTTTAAACCTCTTTTTTATGTCTGCTATCGCCACACTTAAATCGTGGTTAGTTTTCAATCCGTTTTCCACATTCTTGCAAGCATTCATGATTGTTGTGTGATCTTTCCCGCCAAAAACATCTCCAATCTTGGTATATGGCATATTTAACAATTCTCTCATTAAATACATAGCGATATGTCTTGGCCAAACAATTTGACTTTGTCTTGATTTACTTGTTACTTGTGATGGAGACAAATTATAATAGGAAGCAACTGTGTTTAAAATGGTTAAATCATCCAATTTCTTAACACCACCCCTAAATGAGTTTATTAAAGGTTTCAAGGCGTCTAAAGCAACTGAAAGCGTAATTCTTTCACAAGGATATGTGTTGATTGAATAGAAAATAAGCTTGGTTAAAGCTCCTTCTAACTCCCTCACATTGTTAGAAAAACGTTGAGCCATCAAGGTGATGACATCGTCATCAATTCTATCTATAGTTAAATCGGTGGCTTCAATTTTCTTGATAAGTATCGTTTTGCTTGTTTCAACATCCGGCTTATTTATATTAAGTACAAGAGACTGATTAAATCTGGATGTTAATCTCTCTTCCATATCTTGCAAATCGGAAGGTTGTTTGTCGCTTGTTAAAACAACTTGCTTGTTGTTGTTTATCAAAGTTGAAAATATGTTAAAGAAAAAGTTCTGTGTTTGTTTTTTTCCAGCTAACATTTGAATATCATCAACCAACAAAACATCAATAGATTTAAAGAAACTTGTAAAGTTGGCCATCTTATCTTCGCCAGTTACACAAGAAACAAATTCGTCGATAAAATCTAGGCCGCTTATATAAAGGATTTTCATTGTTGGTTGCTTTTTCTTTATGTGGTTAGCTATGCCCTGCAACAAATGTGTTTTTCCTAAACCAGAATTAGAGAAAATAAACAAAGGGTTAAACATCGTTCCTGGCGAGTCAGAAACCGTAATTGATGCTTGAAAAGCTTCTTTGTTACAATCACCCACAACAAAATCAGAAAACGTCATGTTTGAATTAATGTGTGAGTGTGCAAAAAACTCAGGTTTTGGTGCTGTTTTGGTTGATTTTTTTAAAGCGGAAGATACGACAAAACTAACTACAAAATCAGATTCGGTAACTTCTTGAACAATACCAATAACCAACTCAGTATATTTCATTTTTATTAAATTGAGTGCCAAGTCTGTTTCTACGACAACCACTATTGTTTTGCCCTGAATCTCGTGTATATAGCTTCTAGAAAAAAATGTTGAAAAAACTATTTCATCATTAAGTTTTTCTTGAAGCCTGTTTAACACACGCTCCCACATTTTTTTAATTTCGCTCGGTCCACTATTCATATAAATATCTCTACCTACTATTATACGTTATTCACATAAAAATTACACAGAAAAAAGTACGATTTATGAGTTATCCACAATTCAACAAGAAAAAAGTACGAATTTTTGGGCAAAAATCCATGAAAAAAATATTATAATTGTGGATAACTTTTGGATAAAAAATACCCACAAGGTGTGTGCATAAGTTTTACACAAATAAAGACAGTTGTACACATAAAAAACAATTGATAAACTCAATAAAAACGCTATCTTTTCAACATAAAATAAAGCCGATATGCACATAGTTGTGAATTAGAAAAAACAACAAAACAGAATCATTATCAAAATACACTATGTGTAAACGAAGAAATAATTGACAATACTAGAGTGTTTATTTTATAATAAACGAGCATACACTTTTTAAAATGTATAGAATGGAGACAAAATTATGAAAAGAACATATCAACCAAGTAAAAGAAAACACTCTAATGTACACGGCTTTAGAGCAAGAATGGCAACTGCTGGAGGAAGAAAAGTGCTAGCAGCAAGAAGAGCAAAAGGTAGAGCGGTTTTATCTGCCTAGTTCAGGGTTAGTTTGTGAAAAGAATTAATAGGGTTCGAAAATCGGCTGATTTTGAGAAACTTATTCATTCAAAACAATCAATAAACACACCTGAAATTTTAGTATATTTTTTGGACAATTGTTTAAATCACACCAGAGTGGGTGTTGTTGCGTCTAAAAAAATCGGAAACGCTGTAAAGAGAAATAAAATTAAACGACAATTAAGACAAATGGCGATGAAAGAATCATTAAATGTTGGTGTTGATCTCATTTTTATAGCAAAGAAAAATTATAATGTCGAGAACTTTTGTGAAAATAGCTGTGCTATACAAAAAGTTATTGATGAAATTAGGAGAAAAACAGATGAAAAGTAAACGCATTAAAAAGTTTGCATTTATATTAGCTGCTTTTTTTGGAGTCATCGTTTTAAGTGGTTGTACCGCGAATTTTTGCGCTGATATCGATAGAGCAAACATTCTTGTACCATTTGATAAATCGTATGTAGAATATACAAGCGAAGCGACTGATGAAAAAAGTGTTCAAGTTTTTGCCGATAATACAAACATTTTTATGGATTATGATATAAGTAATTCTGAAATAATGAAGAGAACTATCGAAACAGCTGAATCAAGCAAAATAACAATACCTACAAACCAGTATTTCATAGAGATGGAAAAGATATTGCTTCTCGGCAATGAAGATGTCGAATTTGAAGGGGCGTTTTCAATGTATGTTGATAAAGTTCTTGAGGACGAATCTCGTACCATTACAACTGCAAACGCTACAGTCGAAGACGTGAATAATGCATATAAGTATTTTGCATACACCAGATATTATAAAGAAGGTGATGCATTGTTTGATCCTTTCTTAGATTGGACAAATTATCTAAGAAGCGACGCACAATTAGGGTTAGAACAATGTCCTAACTCAGATTTTTTAGCAATTTATATTAATAACGCAAATACACAAGTCAGCACTATTACTTCATGTATTGCTACAACACCTGGCGAATATGGCAGCTATGGTCCTGACAATGAATCTGTAAACATTACAGAAAAAGATTGGGGATATGCTTGGAGTAAAGGTTTCTTAGAAGGTTTAATCATTTACCCTATCGCAATCATGATTGACACATTTGCTATCGCGTTTGGTCTAGGTGGATGGGGACAAGTGTTTGCTATCGCTTTAGTAACTCTTATTGTTAAAGGTATTGTTTTTGCAATAACATTTAAAGGTACTATGGGACAACAAAAAATGACAATGTTGCAACCAGAAATTAGTAAGTTACAAGCTAAATACCCTAATTCAAACACTAACCAAGCACAAAAACAAAGGTTAGCACAAGAACAACAAGCTCTTTATAAAAAACATAAAATAAACATATTTGCGCCGTTTATTACATTGATATTGCAATTTCCTGTGTTTATTTGTGTATGGGGAGCTATGCAAGGCGCTGCAGTATTATCAACAGACTCCGTTTTAGGTTTACAGCTCGATACATCAATTTGGGATACAGTTAGCAACTTTGCTTCATGGCCTAATTTTGATGGCTGGTGGACTGCTGCTGTATTGTTCATTTTATTAACAGCCGCTCAAATCATATCAATGAAGTTGCCACAAATTATTCAAAAACGCAGAGAAAAACAAATGCCTAAGTTAACAAAAAACCCTGCTGCACAATCAACGCAAAAACAAATGAAGATCATAATGTATGTAATGATGGCAGTTATTATATTCATGGGCGCAACGTTGCCTGCAGGTATGGCTGTTTATTGGTTTATGAGTGCTTTGTTCTCTATTGGACAAACATTTGTGACACAAGCAATTTTATCAAGACAAATTAATAAGAAAAATAGAGGTAGAAAATAATGAAAATATTTACAGGAAAAACTTTAAACGAAGTTATTGAAAAAGCCGCCGAAGAGGTCGGTGTTGAAGTTGTCGATTTAGTTTATTCGATTACAGAAGAAAAGAAATCACTATTTTCAAAAAGTGTTTCAATTGAGGTATACACTATTGAAGATGCAGCTGAATACGGTTGTACTTATTTAAAAGATGTACTTGGTTCTTTAGGTGTTTCGGCTGAAGTTACACACGATATCAACGATAAGACAATTAGAATAAATATCGAAAGTGAAAATAATCCAATCGTTATTGGCAAAAACGGTTCTACATTACAAGCACTTAATGAAATCACAAGACTTGCTATTTCAACTAAATTCAAAAGATGGTATGTTGTCTTATTAGATGCTGGCGACTACAAGAATAAGAAGTATTCAAAACTAATTAAAATCGCAAGAGATCAAGCAAAAATAGTACAAAAAACAAAAGTTGATGTAAAACTCGATCCTATGACTAGTGATGAAAGAAGAATTATACATTTAACATTAAAAGAATATTCAAGAATAAAAACTGAGTCTGAAGGAACGATGAACATGCGTTCTATTACAATTAAATACGTAGGTGATAAATAGGGCGAAAGCTCTATTTTTATTATATAATATAAGATATGGATATTATTGTTGCTTTAGCTAGTGGTATATCAAAATCCGCCCTTTCTGTAATACGTTTAAGTGGACAAGGATGTTTTGAATTGATTGAAGGTGTTTTTTCACGCAAATTAAACAAAACAACTAACCAAAATATATACTATGGAAAAATCATTGATGGGCAAGCTACTATTGATGAAGTTGTCTTATTACAATATAAAAATCCATATTCGTTTACGGGCGAAGATTCGGTTGAAATAATGTGTCACGGCTCTATGTTGATTGTTGATGAAATTATTGCTCTTTTACTTTCCAAAGGTGCTAGATACGCTTCTAACGGCGAATTCTCATCAAGGTCGTTTCTAAACGGTAAGATAGACCTTATTCAAGCAGAATCTATTAATGATATGATTAATGCAACCACAAAAGAAGCAAAGAACATTTCTTTAATGGCACTATCTGGAGAAGTTAGTAAAAAAATTGTTCCATGTAGAACATTATTGGCGGATTTGTTAGCAAACATCGAGGTTAATATTGATTATCCAGAGTATGAAGACATCGAAGAAGTTACAAAAAAACGAGTTGTAAAAGATGTAGGAGAAGCACTAAAACAACTAGGCGAGTTTATAGATTTTGGACAACAAGGAAGAATAGTTAAAGAAGGCGTTACTGTTGCAATAGTAGGTAAGCCAAACGTCGGTAAATCAAGTTTGCTTAACGCAATTATAAAACAAGACAAAGCTATCGTAACGAGTGTTCCAGGAACAACTAGAGACGTGGTTGAAGGAGAAGTTAATCTCAACGGAATATTGTTAAGGTTGCTAGATACAGCAGGCATAAGAGAAAGTGATGATGAAGTTGAAAGTATAGGTATAACTAAATCGATCGAAAAGATGAATTCTGCAGACTTAGTAATTGCCGTTTTTGATGAATCTAACTTCACTAAAGAAGATGAAGAACTATATGTCGCGGTGAAAGAAAAAAACTCTATAATTGTTTATAATAAAGCGGACAAAATCGTTCATAAAGACGAAAATAAACTATACATATCAGCATTAAATAACGATGTTGAACCACTACTTAATCAAATAAAACTTACATTAGGAATAGATGAAATTGTTTTTAATACACCAACTTTTGCTAACGCAAGAGAAATAGGGTTATTGAAGAGAGCTCATAACGCGCTAATTCAGGCACAAAACGATGCAGAACTAGATCTTCCTATTGATTTAGTTGCTACAAGTCTAATACACGCTTTAAACGCTATAGAAGAACTTACAGGAGAAAGCAAAAACGTCGATATAACAAAAGAAATATTTTCTCGTTTTTGTGTAGGTAAATAAATTTATGATAATTGACAGTCATGTTCATTTAAATAGAGTAGAGTTTTTGGGTAACGAAGAACAATATATAAAAGAATCACAAGAGAGTGGAGTTAATGTGTTTTTTAATTCGGCATGGGATATAAGATCCAGTTTAATTACGCTTGAACAAGCTGAAAAATTTGAGTGCATTAAACCTATGATAGGCATTCATCCAAATGATGTAGTGAACGCTAAATTAGAAGATTTGATTAAGTTAGATGAACTTCTAAACAACAAAAAAGTCATCGCTGTGGGCGAAATTGGCCTAGATTATCATTATAGTAATAATGATGAAGAGAAAAATATGCAAAAAATGTTCCTTGTGGAACAATTGAAATTAGCGAATAAGCATCGCCTTCCTGTTTGTATTCATTGCAGAGAAGCTATTAACGATACTTTAGAAATAATTAAGAAAAATCCCGTTGAAATGGGTGGAGTTTTTCATTGCTTCAGTGGATCGGTCGAAACAGCTAAAGAGTTAGAAAAATTGAATTTCATGATCGGGATAGGTGGAACCGTGACTTTTAAAAATGCCAAAACAATTATTGATGTCGTACGCGAAGTGCCACTTACCAGGATTTTAGTAGAAACAGATGCGCCATTTCTGGCGCCGCACCCTTATAGAGGAAAACAAAACCATTCAAAGTATTTACCTTTGATTATAGAAAAGATTTCGCAAATTAAAAACATCAACACAAAAGAAGTTGAGGAGCAAATTTTAAGCAATACATTGCGTTTGTTCCACGTGAAACAATATGAACAAAATTGACATGACACCCTTTGTTATCGTTGTAGAGGGCACATCTGATGTTGCATTTTTAAGCAGTTTTATCGATGCGGAATTTGTAATTACTAATGGGTCTAGTGTTCCACGTGAAACTATTGAATATTTGATGCAGATTGCACTGAACAAAGAGATTATAATACTGACTGACCCTGATTATCCAGGACAACAAATAAGACACAAAATTGAAACCCATGTTGCTAACGTCAAGCATGCGTACGTTACTAAAGCATTAAGTATTAAGAAAAACAAAGTTGGTGTCGCTGAATGTGATAAAAAAGAAGTTATAAGGGCGTTACAACATGTTATGTCCGATAGTAACGCGAATAACCAAACAGGAACGCTCACAACAAAAGATCTTTATGAGTTGAAACTAATAGGAGCAGAAGACTCTGCAAATAGAAGAAACTATATAATGGAAATATTTAATGTTGGGTTTTGTAATGGCAAAACGCTACTTAAAAGACTGAATGCTATTGGCATTTCAAAAGAAAAAATATGCGAAAGAATGAGGAAATACGATGAGCAATACTAATATTATAGAAATTAACAAGGAAATGAAAAAATATGCTTCAAAAGACCTTGGACAAAATTTCCTTGTAGATATAAACACAATTACTAAAATCGTTTCTTTAATAAAGAGTGAATCAGGAGAACGAATCTTGGAAATTGGCAGCGGTTTTGGTGCGTTGTCTCATAAATTGATTGAATTGAATTTTGAAAGTTTGATTTTAAATGACGTAGACGAAAGATCAATTGAATTTTTAAACAACGAGTTTAAAGACGATGCTCGCGTATCTGTTCTTAAAGCTTCAGTTCTCAAACTAGATGTAAGCGATTTTACACAAATAATTGGAAATCTCCCTTATTATATAACGACCAAAATACTTGAAAAGATATTACTAGAAGGTGTGAAGTGTAAAAATTTCGTGTTTATGGTTCAAAAAGAATTAAAAGAAAGATTGTTCGCTGCTGTTTCTTCTGAAGATTATGGACCACTTAACTTACTTATACAACTTAGAGGTCAAGTAAGTGAAGAGTTTTCGGTAGGTAGAAACTGTTTTGCCCCAGCACCACATGTTGATTCAGCCGTTTTTAAGATTGAACTATTAAATGAAATAAAAGGTATAGAATATAATAAAAACTTTTACTGGATTGTAAAAAAAATGTTCTTACACCGTAGAAAAACAATATTTAATAATTTATCCATTTATATAAAAAACAAAATAGAAGCAGCAAGTATTTTAAAAGAAGCTGACATAAAACCAAGCAGCAGACCACAAAACATCAATGTTGAACAATATATGAGGTTAGTCACCATATTGAAACAAAAAAACGTATGGCACGACATAAAAGAAAAAAATTAATAATTATTTGATATAAAAAAATATTATAATTAATTGTGTTATGAATATTAAGTCATATGCAAAGATAAATATTTGCTTAAATATAGTTGGAACAAATAAAGAAAATTACCATCTTTTAGATATGGTAAATTTACCTTTGGATATTTATGATGTTCTATCTATCGATATCAACGATAATGGTAGAAGTTATTCATGCGTCAATGTGACTAATTATGAACAACTTATTGCATGCAAAGACAATATTTGTTACAAGGCAATTCAACTTCTAAGGAAAAAGTTCGGTTTTACTCATTCAATAACTGTAACAATTAGTAAAAACATACCTATTGGTGCTGGTATGGGTGGCGGTAGCAGTAATGCTGCGCACTTAATTAAATATATCAATGAGTACTTAAAGCTTAATATCAGTTCAACTGACATGAAAGAATTTTGTTTACGATTAGGCGCAGATTGCCCGTATTTTATTGAAAGCAAACCTGCTAGAGTGAGTGGTATAGGTGAAATTGTTGAGTCGTTTGAGTTAAAAACAGAATACTATTGTATTATTCTAAAAGGTTCTATAGGCCTAAACACAAAAGAGGTTTATGATACGTATGATGAGGTATCAGGAAATAATGGAAATATACAAGGAACCATCGAATCTTTAGTGGAAGGTAATGAAGAAGAATTAAGTAACAATATAGAAAACGCACTGGTGAGAAGCGCAACTATGATGCTTCCAGAAATTAAAGATCATATTGAGGTTCTAAAACAAGAAGGGTTGAAAGTCGTTGGCATGACAGGCTCTGGATCATCGGTGTTTGGTATTACTAAAGATAAGAAGTTGGCAAAAAAAGTTTATATAAATCTCAGAAAAAATAACATCAATTCGATGTTAACAAAAATACATAGAAAGGACAGTTTATGGAAAAAATTAATGCAATTATTTTAGCGGCAGGAAAAGGAACAAGGATGAAAAGTGAATTAGATCACATTTCTAAGGTTGGTTATCCTATATTAGGTGTTCCTGTAGTTAAATATGTTGTTGATGCTGTTAAAGATTCAGGAGCAACAAAGATTATTACAGTTATTGGTCACGCTGGGGAGTATACAAAAAGTGTGCTAGAAGGTGATAGTTGCTTTGTTTGGCAACATGAGCAAAAAGGTACAGGTCACGCCGTAAAGATGGCTAAAGAAGAGCTTGATAAAGATGGGTTAACGATTGTTTTATGTGGAGATGCTCCATTAATAAGAGCCGAAACTCTTCAAAAATTAATTAAACAACATAAGGATGAAGGTAATGACCAAACTTTACTTAGCGCAATTGTTCCAAATCCGTTTGGATATGGCAGAATATTAAGAGATGCCAGTGGTAAAATGGTTAATTCAGTTGAACAGACAGATGCAAGCGAAGAGCAAGCAAAAATTACTGAAGTAAATACTGGTGTTGTAGTATTTAATAACAAAGCTTTATTGGAGTGTTTGGATTTATTACATAACAACAACAAAAAAGGAGAATACTACTTAACTCAATTAATCGCGATCATGCTTGAAAAAGATTACAAAGTTAATGCAGCAATTATGGATGATTATAGAGAAATGGCGGGAATAAATGATAGAAATCAATTAGCTCACGCGCAAAAAGAATTGCAATTGAGAATAAACTTAAAGCATATGCTTAACGGAGTATCTTTGTTAGATACAAACAATACATACATCGGACCATATGTTAAAATAGGTTGCGATACGTATATTGAACCAAACGTTATGCTATTTGGTAACACTGTAATTGGTAAAGAAAACCATATCGGAATGGGGACAACTCTTAAAGATGTAATAATAGGCGATAAGAACACAATTATGTCTAGCGATATTAAATCATCAACAATTATGAATAATTGCAAAATTGGGCCTTTTACACACATTAGAGAAGGCAATACTATTAATGATGGATGTAAAGTTGGTAGTTATGTAGAAATTAAAAAGGTTGAATTAGGAAAAGGTTCTAAAATTCCTCACTTATCATATGTTGGCGACACTAAAATTGGTGAGCGCTGCAATATTGGTGCAGGAACAATTACTGCAAATTACGATGGAGTTAATAAATTTAACACAGTAATAGAAGATAACGTCTTTGTAGGAACTAATTCAACACTTGTAGCGCCTATAACGCTTGAAAAGAACTCTTTTGTCGCTGCAGGAAGCACAATTACTGAGAAAGTCGCTTCTGATGATTTAGCCATTGGAAGAGCGAGACAAGTAAATAAAACAGGCTACGCACGTAAATACAAAAAATAGATCAAGCAGTTATATTTTTAAAAAAAGAAAAGCACGGACAATAAGCCGTGCTTTTTAAGTGTTATAATTACTATTTTTTCGCTTTGATTGCAGCTTGAGCAGCGGCTAAACGAGCAACAGGAACTCTATATGGTGAACATGATACATAATCAAGTCCAGCAGCGTTGAAGAATTCAATTGAGACAGGGTCTCCGCCGTGTTCTCCACAAACACCAATGTGTAAGTCTTTATTTGCAGCTTTACCTAATTTACATGTCATTTCGATAAGTTTACCAACACCCTTAACATCTACTGTTGAGAATGGATCTTGTTCGAAGATTTTCTTTGAGTAGTAGTCAGGTAAGAATTTACCAGCATCATCACGGCTGAAACCGTAAGTCATTTGTGTTAAGTCGTTTGTACCAAATGAGAAGAATTTTGCCTCAGGAGCGATTTCGTCTGCAAGAAGTGCAGCACGTGGAATTTCAATCATTGTACCAACGTGGTAGTTAAGTTTTTGTCCACTTGCAGCGATGATTTTTTCACATGTGTCGACGATAACGCCTTTAACATATTTAAGTTCTTTAACATCTAATACAAGAGGTATCATAATTTCTGCAGTCAATGCTTTACCTAAATCTTTTTGAGCTCTTAAAGCAGCAGTAATAATTGCAGTTGCTTGCATACGAGCGATTTCTGGATAAGAAACGTCAAGTCTACATCCACGATGTCCCATCATTGGGTTAAATTCGTGAAGAGAGTCAATACGTGTATGTAAAGCTTCAACTGTTACGCCGATTGCTTTTGCAAGTTCAACGATCTTTTCTTCTTCTTGTGGTAAGAATTCATGTAATGGTGGATCTAATAAACGTACGTTAACATTAAGTCCGTTCATAGCCATATATAATTCATAGAAATCTTTTTCTTGGTGAGGAAGAAGTTCAGCAAGAGCCGCTTCTCTACCTTCAAGTGTATCTGCAAGAATCATTTTTCTTACTGAGAATATACGTTCAGCATCAAAGAACATATGTTCTGTTCTACATAAACCAATACCTTCAGCACCGAAGTTAGCAGCAGTGACTGCATCTTTAGGTGTATCAGCATTATCACGTACATGTAATCTTCTATATTTGTCAGCCCAAGTCATAACTCTACCAAAGTATGATTCAAGTTTTGCTTCAACTGTTGGGATTTCGCCAGCATAAACGTCTCCTGTAGATCCGTTTACTGAGATAACATCATTACATGTGAATACTTGTCCATTAATTGTTAATGTTTCAGCTTCTTCATCAATAACAGCAGCTGTACATCCAACTACACAACATGTACCCATACCACGAGCAACAACAGCAGCGTGAGATGTCATACCACCGCGCATAGTTAAGATAGCTTGTGAAGCGATCATACCTTGAATATCTTCTGGAGAAGTTTCTGCACGAACAAGAATTACTTTTTTGCCTGCAGCATTCATTTCTTCAGCTTGTTTTGCTGTAAATGCAGGGTGTCCTGTACCAGCACCTGGAGAGGCTGCTAAACCAGTAGCAAGAGCTTTTGTTTTTTTCAATACTTCTGTATCAAATGTTGGGTGTAATAATGAATCTAATGATTGTGGTTCAACTCTCAAGACAGCTTCTTCTTCAGTAATTAAACCTTCATCAACTAAGTCACATGCGATTTTTAAAGCTGCAGCTGCAGTTCTTTTTCCGCTACGTGTTTGTAGGAAGTATAATACTTGATCTTCAACCGTAAATTCCATGTCTTGCATGTCTTTGTAGTGTTTTTCCATTGCTTCAACAGTATCCATGAATTGTTTGTATACTGCAGGCATTTGTTCTTTAAGATAGTCGATGTGTAATGGAGTTCTGATACCAGCAACAACGTCTTCGCCTTGAGCGTTTGGTAAATATTCAGCAAAAATAAATTTTTCACCAGTTGAAGGTGAACGTGAGAATGCAACGCCAGTACCTGATGTTTCACCTTTGTTACCAAATACCATTGATTGTACGTTAACAGCAGTACCCCATTCGTAAGGAATGTTATTCATCATACGATAGATGTTTGCTCTTTCATTGTCCCATGATCTAAATACAGCAGAAACAGCTTCGATAAGTTGTTCACGTGGATCTTCAGGGAATTCTTCTCCAAAGATTGATACATAGTATGCTTTATATTTTGCAACTAATGCTTTTAATTCTTCTGCAGTGATTTCAGTATCTAATTTGTAACCGCGGTCATGCTTAAGTTGTTCAAGCATTTTGTCCATTTCTGTACGTGGATGTCCTTTTGCAATGTTTGTATACATTAATACGAAACGACGGTAGCAGTCATATGCAAATCTTTCGTTTCCTGTTTCTTTTGCAAGAGTTTCAACAGTAATAGATGTTAAACCTAAGTTAAGAACTGTGTCCATCATACCAGGCATAGATGCTCTAGCGCCAGAACGAACAGATACTAATAATGGGTTTTTATTACCACCAAATACTTTTCCTGTTTCTTTTTCGATTTTTTCAACGTGTGTTAAAATTTCTTTTACTACGTCTTGTGGAATTGATTTTCCGTTTTCATAATAAAGAGCACAAACTTCAGTAGAAATTGTAAAACCTTGTGGGATTGGTACTCCAATGCTAGTCATTTCAGCAAGGTTAGCGCCTTTACCACCAAGAATTTCTTTACCTATTCCTTTGGCTTCTTTAAAATTATAAACATATTTTTTACTCATGATTTCCTCCTTGTAAATTAAATGTTTTATTACCGATAATATTGTAGCACTAATAAATAATTAATTACATTAAAAAATGCAAACAACCATAAATTGCTAAATATTTGCGTGTAATTTTCTATAAACCTTAACGTATAAGTAAAATATCGTAAATAATTTTTAAGCAATTACTTAAGTGTCATTATTTAAATGACAAGAAAAAAGCATATAAAACTGTATCAATATATGCCTTATTGCTTGCGTTTAGATATTGGTCAAAATCATCTTTTTTTGTGCTCCAAAATAAGCGAGTTCCTGGCTCTGCTGCTGGTTCTGGATTAGGATACCGTACTTGTTCACCGTTTGCTATTTCTATAGTCTCAAATAATTGTTCATCTACATAAAAATCGAATGTATAAAAACTTTTTTCTTCTAAAAGTCCATAAATTTTAGTGTCTTGATTTATTGTTTGAGTAAAGTCAAAAGGGGTTTGATGTGTATCTTCTTGATACCAATTAACATCAGCATAGCGTTTATTAAAATTTTCTAACGTTCCTTTTGAAACATCATTGATAGATAAATCAGGCGCAGACGTGCCTTCTTCGATATACTCGTATGTTGTTCCGGCCCAATTTCCTTCATTAGTCATATAGTAAGTAACTTGATGTGTTTCTGTTTGATTTGGTTCCATTGAACAGGCAGAAACTGTACTTATAACAAAGATAGTGGCGAATAATAATGTGATGTTTTTGATTTTCATATGACATCTCCTTTTGTTTCAAGAAAAGTATAGCATTTACTACACAACTTGAAAAGAATACATGTAATCACTTAATGTAAAGTTCTTAAAAAATGCGTATAAGGAATTGATTATAACTCAATGTACTTATTTCTGCTTGGTATAGTATTATAGTACTCTATAAATTCGAACATCGTTAATTGTTGTTCTTTGCGTTTAAATTGTTCATTCCATTTAGCTGCTATTGAGACAAAAATAAAGAACATATATGGCATTCCTAAATTAGTTTCTAATAAGGAATTTGCTACAAGAGTCATCATTTTAGCTTCAAATGTTTCAAATCCAGCTGATCTAATACCTCCAATAAGTAAAGAACATTCCCACGCAAATTGTACCAATATACCTATTGCTAATATCCAAGGAATATTAACGCGCCTTTCTCTTGTTACAATTAAGTTGTACACGATAACAAACAAATAACCGACAAATAATATAGCCGCCATGTAACCGTGATATGCGCCAGTAGTTCTTTGAATAATAATAGGGTCTTGAAAACCTCCAAAAGTTTGAGCTAGTAAAGGACATGCGATCCACCACAAAATAATTAAAAGTGAGTACTCAAATAAGTGCTTATCTTTTTTAAGCCACAACCATATCCACACGAAGTTTGTAAATCCATATGACATACTCATCCAAAGCAAAACCCAAAATAATGAATATCCATTGAATATTTCTCTACTACCTGTTGCAAGATGAAATATTCCATAATCCACAACCATATAAAGAATGCCTGCTAAAACACCTATAAGAAGTGTCATATACTTCTTTTTATAAACAAGTAAACCTACAAAAAATAGTAAAAACACAATATCAAAGTATATATACATTATATCAAATTGTCTTCTTGCGATAATCTCTACCATAACTACATAATAATTCTTATCGAATAAAATTTAAAGTAAGAAAACATGTAATTAATTTTGCAAAACGTAATTAGAATTTATGCAATATTATATTTCTTCTATGGTGTATAAATCCATAGTAGAAGTACCGTTTAATTCATCACTTTGTAATGGATTAAGGTATGAAGTGTTTTTATTAAGATGACGGCAATTATAATCAGACCACAAATATGTGTCTGTTTTATCTATTATCCAACCTTCTTTATAGGGTGTAAAACTAACGACTCCATCGTCTTCATTTATTAATGATATAAAATTTCATCAGTTAAAATTAATAATTGTTGTAATAGCAGTCATACTTAGAAAAAATATGATACTACGGTCTATGATTATGAAAAACTACAATATCGACAGCATATACAAAACATTTTCATGACCATAATGCTCTCTGCTTACCGAGAAAAAATAGAGATCTAAGAAAATGCCATCTCTAGTATTGTAATCTTCATATCTCTGCACTGTTAAGTGAAAAAATAAATATTCCTTCGTGCTATCATTGGTTTCAAACTCATCAATAAAACTTTTCTGAAACTTAACATCCGATGATGCAAAACGATGTATTACAAGTACAACTAAGTAATCATCATAAAAATTGATTTTACTAGAATCGAAATTGGCGAGTTGGGACTTTATATCGGAACTTATATCATCCTCATTAACACTATTATTGAGTTCGTTAACGCTGCCAAAAGATAACGCCGAAGTTGTTGCATCAGTTGGTTCAGTGATTTTGTCCTGTGTGAAATTTACAAGGGTAGCGTTAACGCTTCTATCTACAATGCTAAAGTTTATGCTTGTTCCTACCCCGTTAGTAGAAATGTATATCTGCGCACTCTCAACCAATTTCAATGCTTTTATTTCGTAATTCACCTCGTAATATTTACCTTCCTCAAAATTAGCGACAGACAGCATTCTTTCGGTGTTTATTTCTAAAAATTCTTTGTTGTATGTCAACTTAACCTTTTTTATATTAAATGAATAATCCATATCAGTAGTATCAAATCGCGCACTTAAGGTGTACATAACCCCGTTTTCAAGTTTCGAAACGCTTGTTCCGTCTATATCATACAACTTTTCAGGATAAGTTATATAATCGTAAATAATATCGGCTGAAGCATTAGTAACATTATTATTTTCGGTCGCTGAACAACCTGGCAAAACCAAAACCAATCCAATAAACAAAACAATTTTTTTCATATCACTACCTCCTGTTTGATTATAATAAACATATAATGTATTAGCAATAATAAATTTTATGAAATATTTTTTATTTTTATAAAGTATTATGGAAGTCGAAAATTAAGCACATAAACACATAAAGAAAACAACATCTGTTTAATGTTTATAAAAGAAATAGCACACTATAGTTTCAATACCTATTAATACAATAATGATTAATCCAATAACGGTTACTGATGTAATTCCAAATGCTATTTGTGAAAAAGAAGCTAAAAACGAAAATAGAAGGG
>CAYJLA010000002.1:0-79553 GCA_964371305.1 uncultured Staphylococcaceae bacterium
GAAATCAGCGAAAACAATCATGGATTTGTTCAAGATGATTTTGTGACTAAAAGCACTTTTAGATATCCAAATAACATAATGAATAGACAAATTTTCAACACATATGGCACAATTTCATTTCTTGGCGATGCGCCACCTTCAGAGGTGCGCTTTACAATAAATTCAGAAAGTGTTATCGATGAAGGTTCAGTATTTGGAGAATGTAGAAAGATCAAAACAGTTACCTACCCAATATATTTATAGACATGCAAATTAAAGGAATTGAATTAACTAAACAGTATAATGATAATAAAGTTAAATTAGCACTTAATAAACTTTCATTCGAATTAAATCATAAAGGTTGTGTTTTTATAACGGGTAAGTCAGGTTCTGGAAAGTCTACTTTATTAAACATTATTGGCGGAATAGATAGACCATCTTATGGCGATATCTTGATCAGTAATCTAAACTTAAACTATTTATCAAATAGTGAGTTAAATAGTTATAGAAGACAGTACGTTGGAATGGTATTTCAAGACTATAATTTAATATCTAATCTAACAGTTGAAGATAATGTGCTTCTTGGGATTTGTTTGGATGAGATAGATGCTGACATCGTTAATACTACATTAAATATGGTAGGCCTAAATAATTATAATAAACGACTTGCGAAAAATTTGTCAGGTGGAGAAAAACAACGTGTTGCAATAGCAAGAGCAATTATTAAAAAACCACCAATTATTCTGTGTGATGAACCTACAGGTGCATTAGATAATGAAAATTCAAAAGTAGTATTTACTTTATTAAAAGAAATTTCAAAAGAAACACTTGTTATCATAGTAAGTCATGACTTGGAAGCTGCGTATTTATATGGAGAGAGGATTATTAAACTAAAAGAAGGAAATGTAGTTGAAGATATTAGTAGAGGCGGCGAGCATGATGAAAATAAAAGGCTTTGTTTCGATAACGATGAACTTATCGTTAAGAAAAAAACTATTCTTACCAATAACGAAATCGATAGCATAGTTTCGTACTTACAAGATGGTGATATAACACGAAAAATATCATTAGCAAGTAGTGTTAACTTTTCTCCCACCGTAATAAGTGATAAAGAACAATTAGGCGAACAACTAAAGATCGTTTCAAAACCATTTAGTACTAAAAAAATATTTCATTTAGGAATAACGTTTTTGAAACAAAAAATGTCTAAAGTCATTAGTTTGTGTGCCTTGCTACTTGTATCACTTAGTTTATTCGGTATAAGCATTAATACTTTTTTATACTCTCCAATTGAAGTGACTATAAATCAACTTTTAGCAGATAACTATAATTATATAACAGCGAGAAAGATTGGTGATGATTATGTAATTTCCGATAATGATATTAATTATTTAGAACAAGAGATCGGCGTGTCATTTACTAAAGCAATCGATGAAAGTTTTAGCATTGAAAATTATTTTTTATATCCTCAGGATAACTCTTATGGCTTTGATTTTTACATTTCCACACTTCCGGGTTTGGGGTTATACACCGATGCTTTTTTTGCTCAGCCAAATTTTAGTTTATTATTTGGTGATTATCCAGATAATGACCAAGAAATATTATTAACACAAATGCACTTACACTCTTTTCAAGATCGTGGCTTTAAGAACGCTAATATAGAACTTTACCCAGACTCTGTAAATGGAGGTGCTTTAGTTGGTCAAGAGATTCAAGTTTACAACGCTACATATACTATTTCTGGCTTTGTTAATACATCTTTTGATGCGGCTAAGTTTGAGGATTTAAAAGACATTCATAATGTTAATTCAGATAATAGAGAAGTATATTTACTAACTAATGAATACAATGATATATTAAGTGAAAGCATTCATGCTTTTGCATATACCATCTCCCCATTAAAAAAAGCGTCATCACTACAATACTCTTATGCAATTTCACCCCTCCCCAATGATAGGGATATTGTTTCAAAGCTTGTTCGCTTCGGCAATCTAGAGTTACATGGTAAAGATTATACTTTTATGATAGAAGGTGTTAATAATGGAAAAATAACTGCTATATCAGGTTTTTTAGTCCCATTTTCAATCGTATGTCTTGTCATAGGTTTATTAATAATAATCTATGCAATATTTCTACTACGAGGTTTTGTCATTAATTCGATAGACAGAAACTCAAAAACAATAGGCGTTTTATTATCTTTAGGTTTTAGTAAAAGAAATGTTATGACTATATTATATTTAGAACCTTTACTTATAAGTGTAACAGCAGGTTTAATCGCAGTTATACCTACATTTATTGTAACAGCCATAATCAATTGGTTATTTGCAACACAATTTCTAATTACTGCAGGAGTATTAACATACAATGTTATAGTTGTTTTTGCGATTTTGGCCTTTTCGCTACTTGTAGTTGTTTCATCATCACATAGAATTATAAAGTCCACTTCAAATAAAGAGTGTGTTGAACTTCTAAAAGAAGATAAAATTTAGGTCTCTACCATCATATAGAATAAACATAATAGAAAAATAATGTTAGTTTTATATTTTTATTATAGATTGATGTCAAGGAGTAATTAGTTGTGTGGTATAATATAAACATGACTAATTTGTTAAGAAAATTATTTATCAAGAACTATAAAGACGTTGAAAATTCTAAGGTGAGAGAGCAGCATGGACTACTGGCAGGTATTGTTGGAATAATTTTCAATACATTACTGTTTAGTGGTAAGTTAATAGTGGGTTTTATATCTTCTAGTATTTCAGTTATTGGAGATGCCATTAATAATTTAAGTGATTTAGGGAGTAGTATTATTACAGTCTTTGGTTTTAAGATATCTTCAAAACCCGCTGACGAAGACCATCCATTTGGACACGAAAGAGTGGAGTATATTGCGGGTTTAGTTATTTCCATAATTATTATTGTCATTGGCGTTCAATTAATTTCTTCCTCTGTTAGTAAAATTATAGATGGTGGGAGAACAACCTATGATTTGTTTACATACATTATTTTAGGTGCATCTATTGTTATAAAGATATTTCTTGCGTTATTTAACTATAAATTATCTAAAGAAATTAACTCATTAACTCTTAAAGCTTCGAGTAAAGATTGCATTAATGATGTAATTGCAACTAGTGTCATTCTTATTTCAGTTATTATTGGTAATTTCATGGATATAAACATTGATGGATATATGGGTGTTGTCGTGGGTTTATTTATTATATTTAGCGGAACAAGAATGATTAAAGACACTGTAGATCCATTAATTGGATCAAGCGCAGATAAGGAGTTAGTTAACAAGATTAAAGGTGTTATAAAACAAAATTCAGTCGTTATTGGCTTGCATGATATTATTTGTCATAGTTATGGGCCAACTAAGCTTTATATGACAGCACATATTGAAGTGGCTTCTGACAGTGATTTAGTGCTTGTGCATGATGAAATTGATAACATAGAAAGAGACGTTTATGAAAAATTCAATGTTCATTTAGTAATACATATTGATCCAATTTGCACTAGTTGTGAAACTACAAACAAATTAAAAGTATTAACTGCAGAAGTTATATCTTCCTTACCAGGAAAAATCGAATTCTATGATTTTAGAATTGTTGATGGTGCAACTCATATTAATGTTATAATGGATATATTAAAGCCACATAAATATGAATTATCTGAAGGTGAAGTAAGTAAAGAGATAGCTAAATACTTAAATTCTAATTATAGTGAGAAAAAAGAAATTAGAGTTGTGATTAATTATAACTCTTCATTTATAAAAAAATAATATAGGAGGAAGATTTATGACACTGGAAATTACATTGATAATCATTAGTTGTTTACTAGCATTAGTTTCAGTATCTATTTTGATTTATTCAGTTGTCTCATCTAAAAAGAGATCTGGGTCATTTGATGACAATGGGGAAATGGCTAAAAAGCTTGAAATGACTACAGAATTAATTAAAAACAGTGTAAAAGAAAACATAACTAGTCAACAAGAGTTTATCAAGCATAACTTCGACTCTATAAAAGAACTTAATGATAAAGAGTTTAAATTTCTAAGCAAAAATCTAGATTCAAAGATAAGTGAAAAAATGAACGAAGAAAGTATAAAAATACTGCAAAACCTTGGTAAATCTAACGAAAATAGTAATCAAAAGTTACTTGATTTTCAAAAAAATATAAATGAGACTATTGATAAAAAGTTTGAATTACTCAATAAAAAAGTAAGTGATAATTTAGTTGATATTAATAAAAAAGTAGAGACATCACTAACTGGCGGTTTTGACACAACTAATAAAACTATTGCAAATGTTATGGAAACTTTAGGTAAAATAGGTGAGGCTCAAAAAAACTTAGAAAATATATCTGGCAATGTTATTTCCTTAAAAAATGTTTTAGAGAATAATCAAACAAGAGGAAAGTATGGAGAGTTCCAGTTAAGTCTTATTTTAAAACAAACATTTTCTAATAATAAAAATTGTTATGAAGAACAGTATAATTTAAATGTTAAGGATGAAGATGGCACCAATGTAAGGCCAGACGCCGTAATCAAAGTACCGCCACCAGATCACTTGATTTGTATTGATTCCAAGTTTCCATTTCAAGATTATCAAAAGTTATTTCAATCAGATTTGTCAGAAAAAGAACGCGAAGAAATTAGTAAGTCTTTTGGAAACGCACTTAAAAAACACGTTAATGATGTTAGTAAAAAATACATAGTAGATGGGCAAACATCTAAGTATGCAATTTTATTTATCCCTAACGAAGGTATATTCTCATATATACATAGCGAACTATATAATATTGTAACTTTTGCTAGAGACAAGAGTGTTGTTTTAACATCTCCTTCTACGTTGCAACCTGTATTAGCAACACTTAACCAAATGATTATCTCATATGAACAAAATCAAAATCTCAAAGTTTTCCAAGAAATGTTAAGAAAACTATCAGTTGATTTTGTCCGTTTCGGAGAAAGATGGAAGTCATATGCTAAGTCTTTTGATCAGATAGATCGTAAACGACTAGAATTAAATACAACTGTTGAAAAAATTACTAAGAAGTTTTCAAATATTAAGCTTGAAGGACAGCCAAGCGAAGAAATTGATGTAATAGAAGGTGAGCGGTTGATAGAAGAGCTCGATAACTAATTACCCTAACTTATTATCCCTGTAAGAATTAACTTTAACGCAAAAGTATACATAAAAGTATATAAATGATATAATTAAGTAGTAAAAAGTAAATTGTAAGGAGTAAAATGTATGAATTATGAATGGATATTAGATACATCAATTTTTATCTTCATCATTTTAGAACTATCTAATGTTCTAATCTTGTACTTTAAACCAACGTTTAAATATGGGAACAGTGTATCGATGTTTAAAGCGGTAAGAGAAGGTGCAAGTAATGAAGTTAAAAACTTAACACATCTGTATTTGATCAGATGGGTAGCTAACTGTAAGTTAATTTTTATTTTGTTACTTAGTGTAATTGTTTTTGTTGGGGATAAACATGTAAAAACATGCGCTGTAGCGGCAATGATATTATCGCTGTTTGCTTATTATATTGCATTAATGCCAATTATGAAAAAGCTTGAAGAAAAAGACGGCATAATACCTAAAGGTTACTCTAAGACGCTATTTTGGATGATTAATGGAATGATGATAATATTTGTTAGTGCCTTAGTTGTATATTGTGTTGTAACTTACGGAATTTAGATGTATTTCATTTATGAAAAAAGTGTATAAAGGCAAAGTTGATCTTTGGATTATATTAGTTCTTTTATTGTCCACTCTTGCAATGGTGGGAATTTTTTCCTATTCCATTTGGGACGCAATAATGAAGGGTGAAGACTATGTCATACTCTTAGTTATTGTTATTATCGTTATGGTAGTAACTTTGCTAATTACTGTCCCGATTTTTTTAAATAACAAAGTTGAGATTGAAAATGAGATTGTTTTGATCAAATTCGGTTTGTTTTCAGCGAAGATACCAATTTCTAGCATCACTTATATAGGCAAAATTCGCAGTGCTTTATCTTCGTATGCACTAAGTCTTGATAGAGTTTTGATTAGATTTGGAAATACTGAGTCAATTATGATCGCCACAGTTGATAACGATGAGTTCATCAAATTTGTTAATAAAGTTATATTAAAAAATAAACTGAACGCCCTAGATAACTGATTAGAAATAGATCTATTATTAACACTAGAGCTTTTTTAGCATATAATTAATTTATGAAGTTACATAAAATGTTATTAGCATTGTTAATTAGTTTAACGGTTACATCATGTGTTAATGATTCTGTGTCAAACCTTTCAAGCATCTCAGACAATTCAAGTACAACTGACGCTAATAAACATGAATGGAATGAAACAACAAAAAAACTTTTAATAGATAACTTTGGTGAAGTGATTCCGTTTATTAAATTGAACGATGAATATACAAGTGTGTATGATGAGGTTTCTGGTGTTCTTGTTATTAGTGATTACGGTTCAAGTATAGTGAACGATTACAAATCTGTACTAGATGAAAGTGGCTTTAAAGAAAGAAATGTATTAGACAGCGCATATTACGTTAAAGATTCTGCCATAAGTGACGATTCTGAACTTTCCACACTTCTTAATTACGCTAACGGAAATTATATCTCCATAAGACTAATTCCCAAAACATCTTTTTCATTTGGGTGGCCAAACGAAATTATACAAGATGTTTTAAGCACTAATAACGCTTCAGATATTGATGTTCCGCAATATCATAACCTTGGAATAGTTACATATGTTAAAGATAGCAGTGGTATTGTGATGGCTTTTAATAGTAATACTAATGCACTTGAAACATATAACGATTTATTGTTAGCTAGTGCAGATACACATTGGGTTATTGATAGTGATTCTATTGAAGGAATTATGTATTCTTATGCACTTGATTTTAGTGAGCGTATTTCCATTAGCATTTCAAGTATAGAAAAAGGGAGTTATATTATTTCTATAACAACTAACATAGTCAAAAAATCGTATGATTTAATTTCTGATACTTTTCCAACTAATGAATTAAGCATTCTTTTCGGAGCAAGCAATTTAAATTTAATACCAAAACCAGAAAATATCGGTAATTTTGGTTATAAGATGAAAATTGATGAAGAAAATAGTTTTGTAGAAATCAAAACAGCTACTGAAAAAATATCTATTAATACACTGAATAATTATAAAGATCTACTGATCGAAAGTGGTTGGTCTATTAATGAGATAGATAATGTAACAGAAGCAAAGAATGACAAATTCAAAAACTGTATAATTAAAATATATTTAAGTAATAATTCGTTGGCCATTAAATATAATAAAATAAGTTAAATAGTTTATTTTTCACTATTAAATATATATTCATCAATTTCTTCTTGAGTTAGAGAGTTTAATAATTGCTTTGGGTTTTCTAGATAACTTTTGAATAATTGAATTGTTTTAGCATAATAAAAACCATGCGCAATTCTTTCATCAATTGTCATTGATAGTGGCAGAATTTCTTTTATCACAAGTTCATCATTTATTACTAAAGGACGTTTTGATATTTCACCAATTGTAAGAAATATTGAGTTAGTTCCTCTATTAGTTAAGTGGTGATAGCTAGCATTTAATTTTATTGAGCCTAAATTAGATATAAATACCGATGAGTAATTCATATCAACTTTTGCAAGTGATTTTGGATACCACCCCCTATAATCTAAAAAGTTCAGAAAGCTAACTAAAGTTCTTACTAAAAAATGAGGCAATCTAGATATCGCTTTTAATTCTTGTGTTGACGGATCTAACTCAATTTCACGATTTTTGATTACTTCATGCACAATTTTCTCATGGACGCTTATAAGGGACTCGTTCTTGTCAAAATACATCATTGCCATTGCTTCACGAGCCGAATCTTTAAATTCTTTCTTTATTACAAATGATAAAGAATAATTATTTCTCTCGTAAAACTTTTTACCTTGTATAAAGTAATTCATTTTCGGTCTTAAAACGAGAGTTCTTAAAATTGCAGCTGAAACAATATGAAACGTTGTGAATCGCTTCGACTTATCGGTAACACCATCATTTAATTCTTGCAACAAGTTATTTATTGCATCCATAGTTACAAATTCTTCAATGTATCCTTCATTGTCGCATCTATTTGGATACATGCAACCCATCATGATATTTAGTGGTGGTTGATTTTTTAATCTTTTGCCATCATAACGATCGCCAAACTTTCTCTTTGCCATTTCTTCCCTTTCGTTCAAAGTAAAACACACAAAACAAATCCGTTTTACAAGAAACACTTCTATTACGTTTATTTTACTTCAAAAATTAGACTAATAAAATACACTATTTAAGATTTGGGATTTCAGGGAATGGTCTTTCAATACCCAAAGATACCCAGTATATGGCTCCAGCCCCAGGACCTACATGTAAATACATAGATGGAGATAGTTGCGTTTCAATATATTCAAAGCGACCAATTCTTAAAAATAAATATTCTTTTAGGTTATCAACAGGAGCTTTGCTATCTGAATAACCCATAATAATAGGATATAGTTTATTAACAGGATATTTTTCCATTTCATTTACGATTATATCAAAAGCTTGTTTAGTGCCACGTCCTTTACCTGCGACTCCGCCTTGACCATTTGGGAAATAAACAACAGGTTTAAATCTTAAGAAGCTACCTAAAATAGCTTCCATTCTTGAAAGTCTTCCACCTCTATATAGATGATCAAGACTATCAACAATTGAATAAATATGAATATGTGTGCACAACTCTCTTAAATAATTAGCTAATTCAGCCAATTTCATTGCATCGCGAAGTCTTACTGCTTCCCTTGTTAATATTTCAAAACCACCAACAAACAGCTTTGAATCAACAATTTCAATATGTTCATAATTTAACATTTCTTTAGCAAGTATTGCAGATTGATAAGTTCCAGAAGCTAAACTAGACATTGTTATACAAAGTATCGCGTCGCCGCTTGTCTTTGCTTCTTCAAACACTTTCAAAAACATATCCGGTGAAGGTTGAGAAGTTTTTGGTAGTTTTTTAAGCCCGGCTATCATAGGAATAAATTCATCTATAGAAACATCAACATTATCTTGATATGACTTATCAGTAAAATTTATTGAAAGGGGAACGATTGTAATATCTAGTTTTTTAGACATTTCTGGTGAAATGCAATTAGCGCTGTCTGTAATTATTTTTATTTTCATCTAAGTAACCTCCTTAAAGATGTGTATTACTATTGTAGCAGTATTTTAATTTATATTATCACTACTATTATTATTAATATAGTAGAGAAAATATTTTTTAACTCTACTGTCAGTAGAAATCGTGTGTTAATCACTATCTATTAGTATATATTATGCCAAAACTTTAAATTAAACGTATTAATAATGTGTTAATTATTTATATATTGAGCAAAGTTACAATTTAAAATAATTTTGCAATAATAATATAATTATTATATAATTGAAAAACGAAATAAGGACAATTATTATGAATTTATATAAGAAAATATTTATTGCAACTACATTGTTAGTGTTAACAAGTTGCGGTATATCAACAGAACTATCAAACAACACAAATAATAATACAAATAGTGATACAACATTTCCGGCAACTGATCCAAGTATATCGGTTAGCGCTGGTAATGTAAGTATACCTGAGGATGGTAACTCTATTCATTTAAAGGATAGCGGATCATCTACAAATTCAAGCAATGTTATCATAACTGGTGATAATATCGAAATAACTGAAATAGGCGAATACTATATTACAGGCTCTTTAAGTAATGGGAGTATTTTAATTACTGCAACCGTAGACTTAGCTGATATTTCTAATGATACTGTAGTTTTGAACATTAACGGCGTAAGTTTAACCTCTAGTACAAAAACTCCAATTAACAGCACTTCTGATGCTAAATTAAAAATAAGAAAAGTTGAAGGGTCAACTAATATTATTACTGACAATAGAACTCGTTCAACCGATACACTATATGATTATAACAACAACGGTGAAGGTGCAATTTTTTCCAATAAAAGAATGGATATCATTGGACATGGAACACTACAAGTTAAAGGACTATATAATCATGGATTACAAAGTGACAAAACTATCGGTGTAAAAAATGGTAAGTTATACATTCAAGCATACAATGAAGCAATTAGAAGTGATGTGGGTATTCATGTTGGAGAGTACGATGAACAAACGAATGCTTTGGAAGGTGGATATGTACAAATTTCAACAACAACTGGTCATGGTTTGTTTTCAAACGTTAAAACAAATGATGTTGTTGATGAAAGATTTGGGATTTATGTTTGGGATGGTGAATTAATTATAAATGCAATAGAAGGTGACGCTATTAAAAGTGAAACCGATGTTTACATTAAAGATGGCAATCTTACACTGAGCACAAGCAACTATTATGTAGCTATTCAAGATCAAGAGATTGAAAAAGCTGGTAATGGCGATGCTATTCAAGCCGATTACGATTTAACAATTGATGGTGGTAACATTAACGTTGTAAAATCATATAAAGGTTTTAAAGCACTAAATATTTACATTAATGGTGGCACTCATAAAATAGTTTCAGAAGGTGATGGTATTGCAACAAACATATTGGCGGAAATGTCATCAAGCATTGAATCAACAATTGTCATCGCTGGCGGAGTTACATCTATTTTGAGTTTTAAAGACGGCATGCAGCTTGAAAAAGGTGGGGAAATGACCGGTGGCACACTTGCCATTTCTTCAGGAACTGTTGGTATCAAGTCGGATTTTAATAACTTTATAGTAACTGGCGGAACACTTTTTGGACAATTCAATCATATTATTGGTCGTGTGAATTTTACGGGTACCCAAATTGTTAAAACTAGCTATTTAAATGTGAATACAACAAGTAACTTGGTCGAAGAAGGTTCATATTATGTTGCAAAACTTGACGGTACAAATATATCACATGCATTACAGGTTGAACTAGATCTACAAAATCATTATGCAGACAATAAACCTGCATATGAATTAGCAGCTAAATATATGTTTTATTCGACACCTGGAATTAATGATGCGTACAGCATTCAAATTGGAAAATGTAGTAATCTTAGTGGACAAACAGAAATTATAAATAACTTATCATCTGGAGGAACATCAAGCGACTTTGTTCGTTTTAGTTAAGTTATATGGCGGGCTCATTTAAAAGAAAAGAACTAAAATACTTAGTAAATGATGTGCAAATGAAGACTCTTTTGGATGCGGCAAAACAATATACAGAATTCGATAAATTTTCAGTAAACGGAGAATTTTACCATATAAAAAATGTTTATTTCGATAATGTAAATAGCGATATGATTCGCTTATCCGTAGGAAAACCAAAATTCAAAGAAAAAATTCGCGCAAGACAGTACGGTTTTGACGAAACACTTCCAATTTACTTAGAGTTGAAGAAAAAAATTCAAGGAATTGTGGTCAAAAGAAGAATATCTATTTCAAAAGATGACTTTACTAAATTTTGTATAGACAATACATTGCCAGAAAAAAACAAACCATTAAATAAATTTATTTGCGAAGAAATTAAGTTTTGCATGCAAAAATTTGGTAAAATAATACCGATGATACAAATTAATTATGATCGTCTCGCATTATTCAATAAAGAAGGTCAACCATATTTAAGGATGACATTTGATAAAAATTTGAAAGCGAAAAGAAAAAATATTGATTTTAAAGAAGGTGAAATGTATTATTTACTAGATGAAGGAACCTATATTGTAGAAATCAAAGTAAAAGATGCCACGCCTTTATGGTTGACAAAAGTATTAGGTGAACATCAAATTTATAGAGCATCGTATTCTAAATATGGTAAAGAATACCAAAATTTATATTTATTAAATGATAAGGAGAATTAATTTATGGATATGTTTAAATCAGTATTTGATGTATTTTCTGGAACTCAGACTTACATCGCAATCGTTTTGGTTATACTAGTAGCATTATTGCTTGGTCTATTGATAGCGTTAGGTTACTGGTTCATTAATCGAAATAGTTTTATGAACAAGCAAGTTGCAATCGCTATAGTTGTTATTCCAGCTAGTTTGTCAATTTTTATGGCCTTATTTAACTTAAGAGCTACGGAGTTAGCAGTTTCATTCGGTGCTAGTATTTTGGTATCTGGATTATTCATAACAAGGTTTAGAAGTGCTCCTGTTGAAATACTTGATTTGGCGTTAATATCGTTATCTACATTTGTAGGACTTGGTGCTGGATTAGGGTATATTTCATATGCTGCAATTGGTGCAATAGTTGTAATAGGTGCATATGTTGGTGTTTCTCACATTAAATTATTTAAACATGATAACTGTGAAAAAGACGTTAGGATTTTGGTGCCAGAAAGTCTAGATTATGAACACTTATTTGATGATATATTTAAACAATATTGCGTAAGAAAAACTTTGGTTAAAACTAAGACAATCGATTATGGACAACTATTTGAGTTAAGATATATTGTAAAGTTTAAAAATAATATCAATGAAAGAGAATTTATTGATAAGATTAGAATTTTAAATGGAAATATGATGGTTATTGTCGCTGCAAGAAACCTAAATGTAGTTCAAAAATAACATGGAAAATATTGAAGAAGTAAAACAGCAGACAAGATTTCAAAAAGCAATTGCCTATCTATCAATTACATCATCTGGTATGGCACTTGGTCTTTTTGCAACACTTATTATCGGCGTAGTTATAAGTGAAGTAGGTAAAGCTATTGGATATGTTCCAATTGATCAAATTGGAATTATTTTAAAGTCGCTTATGGGCGCTGGAATAGCTTTAGGTATTGCTCTTACATTAAAACAAAATAGTTTACTTGAAATAGTATCATGTATGGTTGTTGGCGCTATTGCTACATCACTTACATATAATGATACTTATCAATTCACATTTGCTTTAAATTCAAATGGCAATCCATTGATGGCTTATTTAGTTGTTATTATTACAATTGCACTTACTAAGTTAATTTTAATTAAAAAAACACCAATTGATATTATTTTGGTTCCTTTGTTATATGTAGTAATAGGTTCTTTAATTACGTTTGGATTAATTATACCAATTACAATTATTATTGATGGTATAGAGATATTTGTAAGCACTGCTACAACATATCAACCGTTTTTAATGGGAATTGTAATTGCGGTGGTTATGGGTATGTGTTTAACTGCTCCTATATCTTCAGTCGCAATAGCAATAGCAATAAATTTATCTGGTATTGGTGGTGGCGCAGCAGCAGTTGGTTGTTGTGTTCAAATGGTTGGTTTTGCCACCCAATCTGCAAGAGAAAATAACATAGGAAAAGTTTTGTCGGTAGGCATTGGGACATCTATGCTTCAGTACTCAAATATAATCAAAAACCCACGTATTTGGTTGCCTACAATTATTACTTCAGCAATACTTGGGCCGTTATCAACAACTGTCTTCATGTTAGAATCTTCATCTATTGGTGCTGGTATGGGAACTTGTGCTTTATTAGGTCCGATTCAACTTATTATTACTACTCAGAAAATCAATGTAGCACTTGCATGGAGCGGAACAATAGTTCTTTGTATTGTTGCACCAATCATAATGGTGTTTTTGCTTGATTTAGCACTGCGAAAAATTAACTGGATAAAAGAAGGAGACCTAAGATTATAAGGTCTCTTTTTTAATATTTAAATCAATTTTTGCAGATATTTTTATTAAACTGCTGCGATTTGAAGAGCGATTTTAACTAAAATTTCCATTTCTTCAAGTACGGCATATTCATGACGAGAATGATGATTATAAGATCCAGTACCAAGATTAATCATAGGTACTCCTAAGTATGTTATTCTTGCCCCATCAGTGCCACCTCTTATCGGTTTAAATTCATATTTTAAATTAAGTATATCAAATGCTTTTTCTGCACACTTCACGACTTGTAAGTTGTCTTTTATGACTTCGTACATGTTTAGATATTGTTCTTTTACTTCATATGTAATCTTACTTGTTGGGTATTGATTTTGAATTTTATTAATACATTCAATAATTGCTTCAACTCTATTTTTTGCAAGGTTCAAATCATGATCTCTAATTATCAGTGAAAATTTTATTTCGTCACTGGTGCCATTGATGTCACATAAATGATAAAAACCTTCTCTATTTTCAGTGTAAAAAGGAGTTTCTTTTGGAGGCAATATGTTTGCCAATTTAGAAAATACTTCAATTGCGTTAACCATTATACCTTTTGCATCTCCTGTATGAATCGAAACGCCGGTAATTGTAATATCCATTCCGAAAGCATTAAAGTTTTCTATATTTATTTCATTGTATGCTCCTCCATCAAAAGTGTATGCATACTTAGCTTTAAATAAATCATTATTAAAGTAATCTGCTCCTCTACCAATTTCTTCATCTGGTGTAAAAAGTATGTAAACAGTACGCCTTAGTTGTTGAGGTAACTTAACATACCGTTCAATGAAATCCATTATAATTGCGACACCGCACTTATCATCTCCGCCAAGTAACGTTGTTCCATCAGTAACAATTAATGTTTTGCCAATATGATTATTTAATGTTGGGTAATTAATAATATCTATTTTGTATTCTTTATTCAAAGCAATATCTTGTCCATCATAATTTTCAATTACTCTTGGCATAACATTTTTACCACTAACATCGCTTGCAGTATCTACATGAGCACAAAATCCAATAGCGTCATATTTTAGATTTCCTTCAATAGTGCAATATAGGCGTCCATATTTATCTAAAATAGGAGTGAGGCCAAAATTTTTCAATTGTTCTAGCAAGATATTTTGTAAGACTAATTGATTCGTAGAGGATGGTGTAGAAAGGCTATTTTCATCCGAAGTAGTATATATTTTTGTATATTTTATAAAATTATCAAGTAATGACATAATGTATCTCCATTCTAATAACATTATATCTTAATTTATGACATATATGTCGTATGTTTATTGTTATAATACGTTTCAAGAAAACAGTAACTAAAGTTATATAAAAGTTGTTTTATTAATTTATTATTATTATTAAAGCAAAGGGCTTACTTAATGTACATTTAAGAGGATTGTAATATGAAGAATATTAAAATTAGATTTTCAACTTTATTGCTTATTGTGCCACTTGTTGCAAGTTGTGGTGAAAGTATGACAACGTTGAGAAATCGTGCTTTAGAGACAATTGAAAATATGAATGAATGGAGCAGAAAGGGAACTGTTACAACATATCTTGATGTTGTTGATGAAGGCGCAATTATTGAAGAGGGATCCAGTGTTGATTTTGATGAGCTCGAGTATATAAATTATGAAATGTACAATAGTTTGGATGGAAACTATAAAATATATCAACAAGTATCTTATGATAGAGATAATTCAACATTATATATTATAAACTTTAACGAGTTTAGTGGGACTAATACCATCGCAAAAGAACAACTGGATTATAATGCTGCAAAGAATGATTTTATGGAATTGGCAAATGATAATAAGTGGACATATATTTTTGATAACACCCTGCATACATTAAAAGAATCACTTAATAATAGCGAGTTTGATTATTATCACGGCGATAATGAAGGTGGTTCAACATATGTTCTAAAAGATGAAAAAAATCATATGTTTAGATATCAACCTGAAAATGAATATATATTTTATGTTGTAGATGGTGGTGCTGATTTTGTAGGCAATAATGATGATCAAACAACAGCTGTTATTTTAGATAATTTTGAAATTACTAATTCATTTCTTGATCTTGCTACAAAAAACAATGTATCAATAGAAGAATTCTTAAGTAATATTGAACAATATAACTTTGACACAAACTAAATAGTTGTACACATTATTTGAACTCAATTATACATATAACTTTATTTTTACTAATTATAATTGTATTATAATATACGGAAATATTATGTGGAATAAAGAGAATTTAAACTTAATACAATTTAATCCTTACACTGAGATAAAAAACGTGTGGTTTTTATTAACCATTAAAAGTGGCGATAAATACAATTCAATGACTTGCTCCTGGGGAAGTACGGGCGTGTTATGGAATAAAAATGTATTTAATGTTTTTGTAAGGCACTCTCGCTACAGTCATGAGTTCATTGAAAGTGCTGAATATTTTACTATTTCTTTTTTTGATTTAGATAAAAGATCGATTTTGCAAGAATTAGGCACAAAAAGTGGAAGAGAAATCGATAAAATGAACATTAAAGGTATAACACCTATTGAAATAGAACCAGGGTGTATTGTCTATGAAGAGGCTTTTAAAGTAATTACATGTAAAAAATTACATAAAACTTTGATTGATATTTCATCACTGGAAGATATTAAAACTACATTTTACCCTAAAAACGATATGCATGATATGTATATTGGAGAAATTTTAAATATATACACCAAATAAAGGAGATTTTTATGTTTGATTTTATGAAAGAGTTTGATAAGTGGAAGAAATACTCATTAGAGGACGCTGACTTAATTAAAGAAATTGAAAATCTTAACGAAGTAGATAAAATAAAAGAACGTTTTATTAAAGATTTAGAGTTTGGTACTGCTGGTTTACGCGGGGAAATCGGTGTAGGCACAAATAGAATGAATATTTACGTTGTTAGAAGAACAACACAAGCTCTTGCTGACTATGTTAATGAAAATTATACACAACCAAGTGTTTCCATTGCATATGATTCACGACATAAATCCGATTTATTCTCTAAAGAAGCTGCAAAAGTGCTTGTGGCTAACGGGATTAGAGTTTATTTGTATGATCGTTTAATGCCGACACCTTTATTATCTTGGGCAGTTAGATATTTTGAGTCTTCTGCAGGAATAATGATTACTGCATCACATAATCCAAGACAATATAATGGGTATAAAGCATACGACAATAATGGTTGTCAAATTGGCGAAGAAATTGCAAATGATATACTTGCTCGCATTTCAAAATTAGATACGCTTAATAGCGCTAAAATAAAAGATTTTGATGAAGCAATTAAAGATGGTAGTATCACATACATAAATCAAAAATGTATTGAAGATTATTATTCATATTGTAAAGGTTTAATGTTTGATAACAATAAGACTAAAAATATTAAAATAGTTTATTCTGCTATGAATGGGTGTGGATATGAACCGGTGACAAAGTTATTTGACCAACTAAACTATAAAAACGTAGATATAGTAAAAGAGCAAGCGCATCCAGATGGAGATTTTACAACTGCAAATTATCCAAATCCAGAAACAAAAGAAGCCATGTCGCTTGGTATGAAATATCAAAGGGAACTCAATAGTGATATATTCCTTGCAACGGATCCAGATTGTGATAGATGCAACGCCAGTATAATGCATAACGACGAAATAGTTTTATTAAATGGAAATCAAATTGGAATAGTTTTATTTAATTATATCTATAATAGGCGTTTAGAGGCGAAAACTTTACCTAGTAAACCGTTTATCGTAAAAACAATTGTATCGACTGATTTGGTGTCTTTAATTGCGAAAAAACGTGGTGTGGAAGTTATTGAAACACTCACAGGGTTTAAATATATTGGTGAGGCGATTGAAGATTCAATTATTGACGGTCAAGGAAGAGAGTTTATATTCGGTTTTGAAGAATCGATTGGGTTTTTATCTGGAACGCAAGTAAGAGATAAAGACGCTGTTAATTCTACATTATTAATTGCTGAAGCCGCTCAATACTATAAAGACCAAAATAAAACATTTATCGATGTATTGGATGAACTATATAAAGAATTTGGCTATCACATTTCTCATACAGAAGCATTTAGTTTTCCTGGGCTAGATGGAATGAAAAAAATGGACGCTATTATCGATGCTTTTAGGAATAAATTTATTAATAGTGTAATGGATTTAGAAGCGTATGAAGATTATTTAACTTCCAAAAAATATTATAGAGATGGACATAGCGAAGATATAAATTTACCTAAATCAAATGTCTTATCATTTTACTTTAAGGGTTGCAATAGAGTGTTAGTAAGGCCATCAGGCACAGAACCTAAACTAAAAATATACTTTATGGCGTGTGGTGAAAACCTAACTAGCGCTAACGAAGCATTGAACCACTATAAAACAATATTTGAAAATATTGTTAAAACATTTAGTTAAGAGATAACTCTTTGTTATAAATATTTATTTGAGAATCTAAATCTAAAGTTTCAAATTGAGACATGTATAATTCATAGTACTTGTCTCTTTTTTTCATTAAGTCAACATGGCTTCCATCTTCAATGATTTGTCCTTTTTCCAACAAGAGTATGCGGTCAGAGTTAATTATTGTTGAAAGTCTATGTGCAATAACAATAGAAGTTCTTCCAACAAGAATTTCTTTAATGGCATTTTGTATTTGAGTTTCGCTTTCTTGGTCTATGCTACTAGTTGCTTCATCTAAGATTAGTATTTGTGGATCACGTATAATAGCTCTTGCAAAAGAAACTAATTGTTTTTGTCCAACGCTTAATTTACTTCCATGATCTTTTATAGAAGTTTCATATCCGTCAGGCTGATTCACAATGAAGTCGTGTATTCCGACTATTTTTGCAGCTTTAATAACTTCTTCTTTTGTAGCATTTGGTTTTCCATAAGCAATATTATCAAAATATGTTCCACTAAATAAAACAGGAGTTTGTTGAACGTATGCAACGTTACTTCTTAATTGACCAACAGACATATCTTTAATAGAAGTACCATCAATTGAAATAAGTCCTTTTTGAATGTCATAAAATCTACATAGTAAATTAACAAGAGTCGTTTTACCACTTCCAGTTGTGCCAACAATAGCCATGGATGAATGAGATTTAATTGATAAGTTAAAGTTTCTAAATATATTTATGTTTTCTACATAGTTAAAGTCAACATCCTTAAATTCAATGTCTCCATTCATCTTAGTGTGTAGTTCAGATTTTGGTGCGAATATTGAACCATATTTATTAATGACTTCCTCGCTATCAACAATTGCAGGTTTTGTGTCAAATAATGTAAGTAGTTTTTCTGCACTTGCTTGTGCTGTAACAAATGAAGCATTGATTTCTGATAAAGTCGCAATAGACATATATACTGTTTTTGAAAAACCAATAAATAAAACAAGATTCGCTATTTCGTCAGCAGCACTTACTCCGCCTCCCGTAATAGTAAACCATGCAACTAAAACAATTAATGCATTAGTTAAACCAGCAACTATTTCAACCGTTGGTCTAAAAAACGCTCTTGTATTGTAACCTTTTCTCAGACTAACTCTCATATTCTCAGTAATCTCTGCACATTCGTCAAAACATTTTTCTTCAATCGAAAGTGTTTTGATTGTTGCAATACCATTAATGCATTCGCTTACCCATCTAATAAAATTGCTATAGTTATTTCTCGCAGTTCTAAAATGCTTAAGCATTGTACGCTTAAGTAATGGCGAAACAATAATAATCACTGGAGATAAACTAAATGCAATTAATCCAAGTTGCCATGAAACAGAGAACATTGTTATTGCAATGAATGCAATGTCGGCCATTATCCATACGAAATGAATTGCAGAGTGTGCAAATATTTCGGCAACGGTCGAAGCATCACTTTGAAGTCTAGCTATTATCCAACCTGCAGGTGTAGTATCGAAATAGGAGTATGATAAAGTTTGAATGTGTTTAAAACCCTCATATCTAATTGATCTAGTTATGTGAATTTCAAGTTTAAACATGTATTTAAAAGATAAGAATATAAAAAAGCATTTAAAAATCATTGAACCAACCAAAATTCCTGCAAAACCCCATAAATTTATTCGAAAATTGATTCCAAATATCAAATTGACATTGATTATAAAGTCATCAATTCCTGTACTTAATGCTAGTGCATCTTCTAAAGATTTAATAGCAGAATTTAATAGCATTGGATTCAATGATGAATCATAAAATGCAGTTACTAATAAACCGAAAATGCATATTAAAATATATGGCCATTTTTGCATGGCAAAATGGGCAACTCTAATGTAAGGCCTTAAGTTTAATTTACCTAGTTTGGTGTCTAAATCTTCTCTATACATATTAATCCTTTATTAAATCCTTGATTGCGCTTTGTATACCTTAGCGTAAAGTTTATTATTTTGAAGTAGTTGCTCATGAGTTCCTAATTCACTAATAACGCCATTATCTAAAACAACTATTTTATCAGCATCTTTTGCAGTAATCGACCTCTGAGTAATTATAATTGTTGTTGCCTCTTTTTTATGATTTTTGAGTGATGTTCTAATCATTAAATCGGTTTTTGCATCAACTGCACTTAAAGAGTCATCAAATATAATAATAGGAGAATTTTTTAATATCGTTCTTGCCATTGCGAGTCGTTGCTTTTGTCCTCCTGATAATGTAATTCCTTTTTCACCAATTTGAGTTTGGTAACCCTCAGCAAACTCAGTGATTGAACTATGTACTTGAGTAATATTTGTAGCTTTATATATTTCTTCTAATTCAATATTGTTGTTCATAATTTTTAAGTTATCGTGAACTGATCTTGAGAATAAAAATGGCTCTTGTAAAACGGTTGAAATATTATTTCTTAAGTGTTTTTTAGAAATATCTTTTATGTTTATATCATCTATAAATATATCCCCATCACTTACTTCATATAAACGCGTAAGAAGGTGTGCTAATGTTGATTTACCTGAACCAGTTCTACCCATAATAGCAATAGTTTCTCCGGGCTGTATAATAAGGTTCAAGCCATTTAGAAAATATTTATTATCATCAGAAAACATGTATTTAGCATTTTTAAATTCAATTTTACCAGCTATGATAGGAGTTTTACCACTATCAATATCTTCCTTCGGGCAATCAAACAACTCATTCATTCTATCAACAGAAACTTGGGCTCTTGCATATTCAGTAAGTGAAGAAGCTGTATCGCGAATTGGCCATACAATAAGCGTTGCAAAAGTAGTTGAAATAGCAAGCGTTCCAAGTGAAATTACACCTGTTAAGGTTAAATAAATTGCAACAATTTCAACAAGAATCACTTCTGCAAATATAAATAAATCGTTAGTTCCAGCAAATAGCGCTCTAACATGTGCCCATTTTAGGAACTTACTAGAATAATCATCTAAAGATTTGTCAAAGGCTTCAAGCTCCTTTTGTTCGTTATTATACGCTTTAATAAGACGAATCGAATTAAGTGAATCATCAATTTTATCTGTTACTATACTTTCGGATTCATCAACTTTACGATAAAGTTTCTTCACTTTCTTCATCGTGTAATAGGCTTGGATAAATAAAAACGGGACTAGCACAATAGTTGAAACGGCAATAACCCAATTGGTCAGCATTAAAATAGTAAATGAGCAAATAAATATAAAAAGTGTGTATGTTGTAGCGATAAATCTTTGCACAATAAAGTTTCTAAGTACAGTTTCATCTCTCATGCATACTTGAAGAAGGTCACCATTTTTTCTTGTTTTTAAAAACTCATATGGAAGGCGCTCTATGTGATAAAACAGCTTTAGTTTTGCGTTCACTGAAATTGTTGAATCTATTTTTCCAACTAATGTCATTCTTATTATATTAGTTATGGCGAGTAAAACTGCAAAAACAACGACCCCAACTGCTAGGATCCATTGATTGTTTAATATAAAATCAGTACCACCTAATAATGAAATAACAAACATACCTATTATCCCTTGCTTGTCTGGATATACAATATCTCCAGTAAATGAATCAACAACAACTTTTGTCATAAATGTAGATAACAAGGTTAACAATACAAAAACGAATAGCAAAATTATCTGCGCTAGGAATACCTTCCTGCATCCCTTTGTTAAATCATACATAAAAGAAAAATAACGTTTCATACAAATGTTATTTTAGTACTATTACCAATTTAATCAAGATTTATTAATATTAATTTTAAATTAAAACTTTATTTGACAATAACGAAGTTATATAATTATTTTATGAATAAGTTATTTTTTGGACTGACTGCGTTAATTATTGTTTCTTTAACTTCCTGTGGAACATACTATGGAAGAAGCATTACACATGACGAATTTAAAAGTTTGTTACAAAAACAAAGAACGACATTTTATGATTTGGAGAAAATACCACCTGAGGGCGGTTACTTGTTTGAAGAGGTTATACAATCGGAAACGGATGAAACACTTAATTACAAACATAAATTGCATACTGCTTATTCCAATACAACATCAAAACTCATGTACACATATGAACAACACGATAGGTATGGAAAAAATAATGATACAATTACTAAAACTTGGCGATATGTAAATGATGACAATAAATTTGTAACAGCTGTTAGTCATGAAAATAGTGACATGATTATAAAACGGTATTGGGAAATTGGAAATTACGATGAAAATTATGTTCGAGAAGCTTTTAAAATTGAATTGACTCGTTTTTATAATACTTTGATTGAGCATGTTGACAATACAAATAGCACAAAGTCGCATGCAAAAGCTGAACATTATGTAAATGGATTATCCGCATATTCTTTTCTTGAATATACAAATTCTAGTAAATATAGTGTTGAGGCAGAAATCACATCTTCTTCACCATCTAAAATTGAAATTAAAAGTACTGATAATGATGGAGCAACCTCTACAGAAAAGCACGAATATTATTATCAAAATGTTGCTATAAATTTACCTGACTTATCAACATATGCAATGGATTTAGGTGGTTATGTTCCAGAATAACACGCGCAAGCATGAAATAATTAGATTTGTTATTATTGGTCTACTAGCAACTGCTATAGACTATATATTTTATTCTTTAACATCTTTTTTGCTAACAACTGCAGGAATGGAATCAAGTTCTATTTGGGTTACTGTGATATGTACGACCGTTGGTTTTACAATATCAGTTATAGTTAATTATTTATTATCTGTTTCATTCGTTTTCAAATATGCAATGAAAGTAGAAAAAAACAAAACAAGTATTCATTTTTTAACTTTTATTGTATTAGCATTAGTTGGTCTATTTATTGGTATTGGTATAATGCTTGCGTTTAAATATTCTATTTTACCAACTGGTATAGATATAGATGCATGGGCAACACCTGAACTACAACCTGGAGAAAACTGGTTAGTTGCTATTTTATCGACCCCTACATTATATTTATTTACTCTTGCTTTTGCAGTCAAAACATTGCTTGTTATGGTATTTAATTATGTAAGTAGAAAGAAGTTGTTGTTTAAAGAAATAACAAATGTTGAAAATGAAAACAGTACAGTTTAAAAATATATTTTACGATGTTTGCAAGATATTAAACGAAAATGAGATCCTTGCTAGATATGTTGTTGAATTAAAAGGGAAAAAAGTCGTTTTTGTTTATCACAAACATTTTAATGACTATTTATCTGATTTAAAAAAATTAAAAAAATATGGAATACAAATTCCTAAAATTATTAAAATAGATAAAAAAAGCAATTTAATCATTCAAGAACATATTGATGGAATTAGTGTATTCGATTTATTAAAGAATGAAGACTTAGGTGATAAAGTTTTCAATGAAATATTTATGATTTATAAGTTTTGTCGTTTTTCAAATATTAACCTAGACTATTCTCCTGATAATTATTTATTTGATGGAAAACGTTTATTTTATACATCTAATTATTATGGCGTATTTGAACAAGATGAATCTTTTGAAGATAAGGGCATTTATTATTGGTTATATGGTAAAATATATACTAAGTTGTTGATTGAGCGTGGTTTTGAAATTAATAAAACTCGATTATTGACCGACCAGGAAGCTAGAAAAAAAGCCATAACAACAGCATTGCTGTATTGGCAGTAGGAAATTATGAAAGAAAACACGATATTATTTGGATTAAATGCGAATAAGACTATAACTAAAGAAGTGTCCAATATTTTAGGCATGGAACTTGGAAAAGTTGATATTTTAAGATTCAATGACGGTGAAATTATAACTAAAATTATTAGTCCAGTCAGAAAAAAAGATGTATTTGTGATTCAATCAACATCTGCCCCAGCAAATGATCATATAATTGAGTTATTATTATTTATCGATGCTTTAAAAAGAGCTGATGCACACACTGTAAGTGTTATAATCCCATATTTTGGTTACTCAAGGCAAGATAGAATTGCCTCTCCAGGCGAACCTATATCTGCAAAGATGATAGCGAATATGCTTACTAGCGCTGGTATTGATAGAGTCGTTTCAATAGATTTACATACATCTCAAATTCAAGGCTTTTTCTCATGTCCTGTTAACGATTTGTCTGCGATTCCATTATTTGCTCAATATCTTAGTAAATTTTTAGAGAATAATAGTGTTAAATTAAGCGATGTAGCTGTTGTTTCGCCAGATCACGGTTCAATAAATAGAGCTAGAGATTTAGCAACTTTATTGCCTGAATCGCAATTAGTAATTGTAGACAAAAGAAGACCTAAACCTAATGAAGTTGAAATTACTAAGTTAGTCGGAAATGTAAAGGATAAAGTTTGTATTATAATTGACGATATTGTTGATACTGCTCAAACTTCTATCAATTCAGCAAGAGAATTAAAGAATCATGGTGCTAAAATCGTTATACTTGCTGCGACACATGCTGTTTTTGATAATAAATCTTTAAACGATATATTTAGTAGTGACATTTCTACGCTGGTCGTTACAAACACAATAGAAAAGCAAATTGATTCAAGAGTAATATATTTATCTGTTTCCGAAATGATTGCTGATGTAGTTAGTAAAATTATGAATAATCATATAATTGATGATTATAGCGTCAAATAGTATGAAGAAATCTATGCTTACAAAAAAAGAAGTAATAATATTTGCAATATGTCTTGTATTATTGATAGTATTGAGTGTTATGAGTTTTGTCATAACATTCTAAACTGTGTTGCCCTTGCCTCACCACAGTAAAAAAACAAGGAGAATAAAATGAATAATAGAGATTTTGTTCGCAATGTCGTTACAAATGGCGTTATTGCGGCGTTGTATTTTACAATTACAGCACTTACAGTAGGTATATCCTTTTTAGGAATTCAGTTTAGATTTGCTGAAATACTGGTACTGTTGTGCTTTTTTAATAAAAAATATATTGTAGGAATAACAATTGGCACAATGCTCGCTAATACTCTTTCACCAATCACCATGTACTGGGATATGTTATTTGGAACACTTGCAACTGTGATTTCATGCTTGTGCATCATGTATTCTAAACAATTGCTTGTTGCGCTAATTTTCCCAATAGTATTTAATGCCTTTATAGTCGGTGCTGAATTATACTACATTATGCAGTTGCCATTCTGGATTAATGTTGGTTATGTAGCTCTTGGTCAAACAGTTGTACTTGCGATCGGATATATTGTATATATGACAACTATGAAACAGCCATACTTCCAAAAAACTATTGGCGCTGACCAAAATTTAGAATTCAAATTTTAATGTAAATATTTTTATATAACTAATTGCTCTTTTTTCTTTAAACGTGATAATTACGAGATTATTTCTTGATTAATAAGTTTTTATCTTTTTACAAATATGTGCAATGTATTTGCAATGCACATATTTGTAAAGTATAATGAAAATAGGTGAAATTTATGAAAACAAAAAATATAACATTAAGAATTGATGAAGACATAAAAGAAAAGGCTGATGCACTTTTTAAAGAACTTGGTATGAGTATTAATACAGCATTTAACCTATTCTTAAAACAAAGTATAAGAAACCAAGCATTTCCTTTTCCAATAACTAAGAAGGCGCAAGAAATCGCTATGATAGAAAATGATGATACAGAACTTGATTTGACCGAAACATTCAAATCACTTCAAGCGATGAAGAAAAAAAGTAAATAGTTATGTTATAATAAAATAAATGAAGACATATATTATAACAGCAAGCTTAATAGTGTTCTCGTGTGTTCTTGTCGCAGCATATTCAATTTTTAATGTCATTTTTCCTTATTGCGAATCATTTTCTTCACCAAATGTCAGCGAAATTACAAATTACTCGATAGTGTATAGGCATGATAATCAAGAGGAAAAAGTTGAAGCAGAGATAGATTTGCTACTTGAATTTTTTGAAAAGTCAAAACCGACACGCAAAACAAGCTATAATGATTACCCAAACACTAATTCTTATTATGAAGTTAAAATTAATTTATCAACGAATATATATACATATTTTATTTATCAAAGTTACTTTAGTGTACTTTTAGAAAAACCTTATTATGGTGTATTTAGTATTTCGCGAGACGTTCTCGAACTATTAAAGCATCCCTAATATTTACATAAGTATAATACTTATGGAAAAAAACAGAAATATTAGATAGTATTAAATGTATGAAAAAATTTGGAATAGAAATAAAACATGTAGATAAAAATACAAAGGCGCGATACGGTGTACTACATACTCCGCACGGATCTGTAGAATTACCTATGTTTATGCCTGTTGGAACTTTAGCAACAGTCAAGACATTGTCTCCAGAAGAAGTTAAAGAAGCTGGGTCTGGCGTGATTCTTGCTAACACGTATCATTTACATCTTAGGCCTGGTGAAGATTTAGTTGCTAAAGCTGGTGGTGTTCAAAAATTTATGAACTATGAAGGGCCAATGCTTACAGACTCTGGAGGTTTTCAAGTTTTTTCTTTGAAGGATTCACGAAAAATAACTGAAGAAGGAGTTACATTTAGATCACACCTAAATGGTGATAAATTATTTTTTTCGCCAGAAATTGTAATTGGAATACAAGAAAAAATAGGTGCTGATATTATCATGTCATTTGACGAATGTATACCATATGATGTTGATTATAACTATGTGAAAAATTCAACATTACGCACACTTAGATGGGCCAAAAGAGGCAAAGATGCAAAAACAAGAGATGATCAAGCATTATTTGGTATTGTTCAAGGTGGAGATTTTGAAGATTTACGTAAGATGTGTGCCGAAGAACTAGTTAAGATGGATTTTGATGGTTATTCAATTGGAGGAACTTCAATTGGTGAACCTAAAGATTCTTGTTTTAGAATGATTGATTATGCAATTAAGTATTTACCGGAAGGTAAGCCTAGATATTTAATGGGTGTAGGTTCATTGGATTATATTCTAGAAGGTATAGCGCGTGGAGTTGATATGTTTGATTGCGTTTTACCAACAAGACTTGCAAGACACGGTGCTGTAATGACTCATAGTGGAAGAATTAACATTAAGAAACAACAATATAAAGAAGATTTTACTCCTATAGATAGCAAATGTGATTGTTACGCATGTAAAAATTATACAAAAGCATATATTAGACATCTGTATGTTTGTAATGAGGATTTAGCTAAAAGACTTATGTCCATTCATAACATTAGATTTTTAATTAAAATCGTTGAAGGCGCTAGAGAAGCCATTAAAGAAGATAGATTTAATGAATATAAAGACAAAGTACTTAAAGAGTACGGCGATGAAAGAGGCTTTTAATGGACATTTCTTTATTTGATTTTAATCTGCCAGAAGAATTAATATCCCAAAACCCTTCTATTAAAAGAGATGAATCTAAATTACTCATCTGCAATAAGAAAGAACAAACCTTGGAAGATAAGCGGTTTTTTAATATTATTGATTATTTAAAAAAAGGCGACATACTAGTCAGGAATAACACAAAAGTTTTGCCTGTAAGACTTTATGGAGTGAAAAAGATTACTAATGCAAAAGTAGAAGTAGTTTTATTAAAAAACATTAAAGATGATATTTGGGAATGTTTAGTTGGTAATGCCAAAGTTGTAAAAGTAGGGGTAGAAATCTCTTTTGGTAATGATGACTTAGTGGCAAAATGTATCGAAACAAAAGACGAAGGAATAAGAATATTAGATTTTTCTTATAACGGTATATTCGTTGAAATATTAGATAAAATTGGAAATATGCCATTACCGCCTTATATAAAAGAGCAACTAGTAAGTAATGACCGCTACCAGACTATTTATGCAAAGCATATAGGAAGTTCTGCTGCACCAACAGCTGGATTTCATTTTACTGAAGAATTAGTTAGACAACTTGAATTAATGGGTGTAGAGATTCTGGATATAACATTACATATAGGATTAGGCACTTTTAGACCGGTAAAAGTAAATAATACAGATGATCATATTATGCATGAAGAAGAATTTGAAATGTCAGCGGAAGTAGCAACAAAACTTAACGTGGCAAAAAGCGAAGGAAGAAGAATTATTGCTGTAGGAACAACAAGTGTTAGAACCTTAGAAGCTATATATTCTAAATATGGCACTTTTATAGAAGCCAAAGAGTCAACAAGTATTTTTATCTTCCCTGGTTATACATTTAAATGCGTTGATGCCATCATTACTAACTTTCATCTTCCAAAGTCCACACTCATTATGTTAGTTTCAGCTTTTTTAGGAAGAGAATTTGCTTTAAAAGCATATGAACATGCAATCGAGAATAAATATAAGTTTTTTTCGTTTGGAGATAGTTCGTTTTTGTATTAATTATGGAAGAAAAAATAAATTATCATAAGCAAATGCTTAAACAATTAGAAGCAATAGGGAATAGTAAACCAACAATTTTATTACATGCTTGTTGTGGTCCGTGTGGAGCATATCCAATTGTCTTATTGTCGATGTATTTTAAAGTTACAGTATATTACAATAGTGAAAATGTGTATCCAATCGACGAATACAATAAACGCTTTTATGCACTAGAATCATTAATAAATCAATTAAATGAAGAAGGCAATGATGTTAAACTAGTGAAAAAAGTTACATACATGTATGAAGAATATGAAAAACACTTAGATTTAGTAAATGATCACAGAGAAGGTGGTAGTAGATGTAAGTTTTGCTATAAAAAAAGAATGGAAGAAGGGTTTCATTATGCAAGAGAGCATAATTTTGATTACTATACGACTGTAATGACCTCTTCTAGGCAGAAATCTTCTCAAGTAATGAATGAGATAGGAAACATACTTAAAGTCCGTTATAAAGGTGTTAATTACCTTAATAGTGATTTTAAGAAAGATGATGGAATCATAAAAGGAAACGAAATAGTTTCTAGATGTAACATATACAGACAAAATTACTGTGGTTGTAGATATTCATTACAAGATAGAAAAAACATAAACTAATAATTATATTATTTTATATAATATAGGCAAGTGTTTTTTATATAAAAAATTTGTGAAAACGTTTTCATAATAAAAATCATTTTTATGTGTTGATTTTATATTTTTATATGTCTAATATATGACTGGTTAATTTAAATATTAACCTTAAAGTAAAGAAAGGAGAGAGGACAATGAAGTATTATTCATTAACAGGAGTTGTTGCTGGACAAACTATTCAATTTAGAAAAAAGTTTAAAAGAAGAAATGACGCAATTAACTATATGTTTAAATATTATGGTAATCATTACTTAGGTAATTTAACTGTTGAAGATACTATTGAAATTAAAAAGCATAACGTAGAATATGTTTGCAATCAATACAATAGATTTATTATCTCTAGATCACTAGCATAATATGAAACATTATAATCAGTAACCAAATCCCTATAGACTAAAATTTATAAGGGATTTTTTATTTGTTTTAAAGCGTGTTGTTATATTTATTGAGAAAATCTTCTCGTGGATTCTATTAAATTACAAGATTTTTCTCTTTTCTAGACTGCGATTATTATCTTTCTTATTAAATTTGACAATTTTATTTAAAAATGTTTCAATAAAATTAAATTAAAAGGTTAATATATACATATATATATATGTATATTAATATAAAATTGCCCTAATTACATGAACGGGATACAAATTAGTTAAGGAGAAAACTAAATGAAAAAACTTATATATTTGTTGATGGTTATGGTACTAATTGGATGTACACCAGAAAATATTGGACCTGTTGAAAAAAATTTGATTATAGAAATGGTTGAAAAACAAAAGGAAAATGCGGTAGACAATACATCTTTTGGATTTACACACTTTGATTATTCTAACGTAGGGACATTTAATAATTCTCATACTGAAGTAATAACAGGAATTGACGGAACCATCATTACAGCAAACAAAAATCAGTTATATTACTCTGAAGCTAGTCTATATAATCACGATTATAAACAGTATTTTTATGATGAAGATTCGAGTTATTTTTATATATTAACTGGTAATGAAGAAGATGGAACATATTCTGGCACTAAACAATTGATGAATAAAGCAAGTGCCATTAATTACGTTGATGACAATACTACCTTTAATAACGACTATGATAAGTATATAAGCTCCTTTGATTTTATACTTAATATACTAGATACTTATGATGCATATTTTTATAGTGAAAATGGCCGCCTTGGTTTAGATGAAGTAAATATAAGTAAAGAATTTGACTTAGTTATTAACCGTCAAAATGAAATTTCATATATTATTCGCTTTAGTAATGAACAAGTCATAAACGTTATGAGTTATATGTTGGATGAAAATGATAAAAGAAATAATACAATTTTTTCAAACGAAATAAATGAATGCATCCGTTTTTCGTATATGAACTTAAATGCAGACTTTAAAAACATTCTTCAAACCGATCCTAGTGAACTACTTAAATACAACATAACCGATATTACTGTAGAATAAAAAAATCGCAAGAATTATATCTTACGATTTTTGTAGCAAGTAATTAGACAAATACTATTAAACTAAGCCACACCAAGAACAATAGGGGTGTTGTTTGTTGGAATGTTTTCAGGTATATGTTCTCCTGTATTTTCTGTATATAGAAACGTTTTTACATCTTGAATACTTGAGTGTATATTTTCGATATAAGAATGGTATTGAATGCCAACATTATCATCTTTAACAATCATTTCTATGGTATTAGTAAAACCTATGGTTGGGCTCCCCCCCTTTTGACTAATAGAATATAATTCTTTAGTTCCAAATACATGATTACTAATGCCGCTTAAAAAATATGAAGCATTAGCTAATTCAACACTTATGTTAGTTGTAGTTGTTGTATCATTGTTGTCAATCATGATATTTACTTCAACTTGTTCACCTCCATCAATAAAATTAACAGTTGATTGAAACAAACCATCACCAAACCCAGCAATTTCTATGCTTTCAATCTCTTCAACTGAAAATATGTTGTTGCTATAAGTTATATTGTTATATATAGTGTTAAATGCATCCGTTTCTGTTTTATACAACAATTCTTGAGTCATTATAAGTGCATCGTGTATATAACCGCTAGTAGTGAAGTCTCCTCCTATATCATAGAAATGATTAGTAAAATCAATTATTTCTGTATTTTGCTGCATTAAATATGTGTATAAACTTGAATCATTAGTAATTTCTGTAACACTTTCTGCGTTAGCGTCGTACAATGGTAAATCGTCGCTATCTGCTGGCGGAGTAAGCATAGTAATAAGTTTTTCTATTGCAATATACGAGTTGTGGACAGTTTCGTATTCGTCAACAGGTCCTTCATCGTCAGTTACACTAGGTATTGGTATTTGACTAACACTGCCTTCATTTCCAAAACCACCTGTAATTGGTATGCTCGAAAGTGATACAAATTCATCAGTGTCAAATTCGATATTCAATGCTTCATTATATGTTGTTAAAGGTCCGTTTTCCTCAACTAGTTTGTCATACCTTTCTTCATTAGTTGTTTTAAGTTTGTCTTTTAATAAAGCGGCACCTGCAAGCATTTCATCATCAGAGGTATTTCCGTCTCTATTTGTAAATTCTTCATCATGTATTTTGCCATCAGAGAAAACCTCCGCATAAAATGAGTCAAAACCATCTTTTTCCGAATATGTAAATAGTACATTTTTCATAGTAGCAACATTAAAGTATAAGTGCTGAACTGATTTCTCTTCATTTGTATTAGTTTCTAAAGTATAAGAGAAACCATAGTTAGTTGTAGAATAATCAAATACTTCAAAATAGATATTAACTGTACCCTCTAAATCATCTGCAATAGGAACATTCATGGATTCCAAAAACTCTCTTTGATCATAAGTTGTGTGCGAAGTTAGCAAATCTTCACCGTCAAACCCAGTAATAGTGAAGTTTGTAAGTATGTTTTTAAACGCTGTGAGTAATCCATTAGCATTTACGTTTGATGAAGCAGTAACAGTAGAATTAATGTTATCAAATGAATAGCTAAATGCTTCATCACCCAATTGTCTCAGAGTTTCTTGCGTTGCTTTTGCAACAACATAATAGACAGAAAGGTACCCCTGATATAACACCTGAGCACCACTGCTATCATAAAATTCTCCATTTTCGTACATGTAGTCCATGAATGATGAAACACTATCGAATATGTTATCAACATTCTTCTTTGTGTCAATTGCATTTGAACGTCTTGTCTTGGTTGCATTTTCATGGTTTTTAGTAAGTGCAGTGTTTGTTTTGTCGATCATTGCGATACCACGTTGAGCATCTGTTTGCGTAGGATTGCACGATGCCAGTACAGTAAGAGATAATGCCGCTAATGCAAGCGATGTATAAATTCTTTTTTTCATTAAGTAGTTCTCCTTAATTTAATAATCGATTTAATTATATATTAACTAATTACTTTTTACAACGAATAGTACCATGATTGCGAGTAACTATGAATTTAACTTCCATTAGTTGTGGAATGTACAACATTAACAAATGGATAGAAGTTGTTTATGCAATTTGTAGATAATTTATAGATATATATTAATTTATAAAGACAATTAAGCATCATGAATTGCGTGTGTATTCCTTTTAGACTATAATTTTCTTAAGAAAGAAACGAATTTACTTATGAAAAAAATTGTTGTGTTTGGATCATTTATTTATGACTTAGTTACTAGTATGAATCGTTTTCCAAAAGCTGGAGAATCCGTAATTGGAACGACATTTGAGTCTTTTCCTGGGGGGAAAGGTGCTAACCAGTGCATTGCAGTAAAAAGACTCGGTGGCAACGTAGAAATGATTGGTAAAGTTGGAAACGATGAATATGGCAAAAAGTTTATTAATATATTTAAAGAAGAAGGTATTGATGTATCTTCAATAGAAGTTTCCCAAACAAAGTCTACAGGAGTTGGAAACATCCAATTAAATAAAAAAGGACAAAATAGAATATGCGTTATTTTAGGCGCTAACTTAGATTTCGATTCCGACAATTTAGAAAAAAACAAGAAGATTATTGAGAATGCTGATTATTTCTTAACACAGTTTGAAATGGATATTGAAATAACAAATTGCGCAATTAAATATGCAAAAGAAAAAGGGTTAGTAGTAGTTGTTAATCCTGCACCAGCTAGAGAAATAGATGATGAAATAGTTCACTTAATTGACTATTTAACACCAAATGAAACTGAATTGGAGTTCCTTTCTGGTATTAAAATCAATTCAATCGAAGACGCTGTGAATGGGTGCAATGTATTAATAAAAAAAGGTGTGAAGAATTTAGTAGTTACACTCGATAGCAAAGGATGTCTTTATGTTTCAAAAGAGAAATCATTTTTAGTTCCTGGATATAAAGTTGATAGAATAGATTCAGTAGGTGCAGGAGATTCTTTTAATGGCGCATTAGTTGTATCTCTAGCAAATGGAAAGAATATTGAAGAGTCTCTTAAGTTTGCAAATGCAATGGGGGCACTTACAGTAACTCAAAAAGGCGCAATACCATCATTGCAAAAAATTGATGTAGTTAATGAGTTTGTTTGCAATAATAAAAATCTAGAAATTAAATATTTATAAAGAATTTTTGTAAATATATTTTCCGTTATAGTTTTGTCTACCTTTATAGCAGTTTTGTCATATTTTTTTATGCAAATGCTACCAATATAATAAACATATAAGCGTTTACATGCAAAAATAAGGAGAAAATATGAAGAAAACAAAACTATTAGTTTGTAGTGCTTTAGTTGCATTACTCGGCGTCACAGTTTTTTCAAGCAGTGTTACAAATAAGAACGTTATTGGAACGCATGCTGCTGTTAATTCATCATTTGTAGAAGGTGAAGATAGAAAATTAGATAGCTTAACAGGAAGAGAAAATTTAATTGATGAAACTTTATTTGATTACCAAGCAATTGAAGGTGCACACACATGGCAAAATAAAGATGTATTGAGAGTCAATATGAGCAATATTGCAGCAACTCAAAGAATTTATGGTGTAGCACCTAAATTAAATAGAGTAGGTAGATTAGGTGTGCTTGCCATAGAACTCAAGAGTTCAAATGGAGTAACTTTGTCTGATTTAAATATTAAATACAATCGTGGAACATCACCAACTTCATATACTAATGTTACATTAAATTTTGCAGATGCAGTTGATGGTAATGGTAATCCATTGCCTGAAATAACAAATCAATGGCAAACAATATATATCGATGCAGTTGATTCATTAGATGAAAGTTATTCTGACATTGCTTCATTCATTGGCGATGGAGGTGGTGGATACAGTGATTTCAGTATTCTACCAACTCAAGGTACAACTGGAAATCTAGACATCAATTACATTTGGTATGAAATAGAACAAGGATTGGGTTATTACAGCACCGGTGATGTTTATCAAATTGACAACTTTGATGGTAGAACAAGTGTTAGTGATGCAACAGGATCAAATGTTTATTGGAGAGATTCATGGGCTGGCGGTACTATCGCTCCTAATAGAGTTATTTTATACAATACATCTTACTCAGTAGCTTCTCTTACTAATGGTAACGCTGACAATAAATATGGTAACTTAGCAATTAATGCATTTATTGGTAGTATTTCAGAAGTAACGCCAATTTATACAACAAACAATGTAGATTTCTTTGAAGGTACTGCTGTTGCGTGGGCTAATTTAAGAGATCATAATAATGTGGAATTAGGAAGTATTTCTACTTCAGGTTTTGCGACCAAAGTTATTAATTTTGCAAATAGTGGCATTGAATATAGTAATATGGTCGGCATAAAAATTACTGGTTCTAGCGGTGTAGCAATTAATGAAATTTATTTTACTGGAGAAAACACTGCGGCTAAAGGAATTAATGATTTAGTTGATTATTTATTGCTTGAAGACACAGATGGCCAATGTAACACAAAGTTCAATACAGCTAAAACAATGTACTTAGGATTAAGTGAAACCGATAAAACTACATTTACAACTGGAACTGATAGAATTGCAGAAGCCAGAGTTCGTTATGAAGCTTGGGCAACTCATTTAGGACAAAGTGCATACGATGCATCTGAAGTCTTATTAGGTGCACAAGGTGAAATGAATACTAATAACATAATTGCGGCTATTTCAATAATTAGTTTGGTAGGTACTTCAAGCATAATATTATTTGTATTCTTGAATAAAAGAAAAACTGTAAAAAGATAAAATAGTTCAAAGGGCCGATTAGTTTCGGCCCTTTTTATATTAATTTGCAGTTTATTATGCTATTAATGCAGTTTTATGCCATTTATACAAAAGGAAAAGATTGATACAATTTTATTATCGAACAATAGATAATGTTTTAAAATATAAAGGAAGGTAAAATATGAAGAAATTACTTGTAGGTTTAGGTCTTCTAGGTACATTAGTTATTTCGGCAGTGAGTTTCCCTCTAGAAACAAATGCAGCTGGGAAAGAATTTGATGTAGATGAAGATAGGATGCTTGATGATTTCAAGCATGAAGTGCTTGAAGATACTTCACAGTTTAGTTTAGTTGATGCAACTGGAAACTATGATTACAATAGCGCTAGTTATTTAGATGTTAATATAAACAATAACAACAATACTGTTAACACAGCTATTTATAAAGCTGCCCCAAAATTAAACACAATGGGAAAAACAGGCGTATTGTCGATTACATTACGTAGTATTGATAGTAGTGTTTCACTGGCGGATTTAGATTTACATTATAGAGGTGCTAGTGATAAGGACAGCGACACTCTTGCAGTTAATCTTGCTGAAGCGCGTGACCAAGATAACGCAGCGCTAGATGAAATTACAGCGAGTTGGACTACTATACACATATCCCCAATGAATTCAGTTGAAGATCAGGCTTATATAAATGGGTATGTTGGTTTGCACCTAGTCGCTAAACCTAATTTAATTGGCAAATTATCAATTAAAGAAATGTGGTATGCCGAACAGCAAGGAAGTCCATTCAATGCATCTAGTGGAGTTTATCCAATTGATAATTTTTCTGGAAGAGAGACTGTTTCTCAAACAAATAGCGAATATCCAAATACATGGTGGAGATTTTCTCATACAGGTGTACTAGCCTCAAACGGCTTAACACTTAATGGTGGTACTTATACGGTTGCAAGTGATTCACGTGGTAATGGCGATAATGCACACAGCAATATAGTATTAACGCTCAAAGGCGGTGAAATGGATGAGATAAAATTCGTTTATGGTGATGTAACAAATGGATATACATATTCAAAACCATATGCATGGAATGAATTAAAAAATAATGCAGGATCTACATATCCTAGTATCACTACTCAAGAATTTTATGGTTATATAATTAATTTTGATGCTACTGGTATTGAATCAAACATTGCAGGCATAATGTTAACTGGAACAGGTGTTACAATAAAAAGTATATTCTTCACAAGTGAAGCTCCATTAATTCCGGCTACAGAATTTCCTAGAATGAACGCTGATAGTAGGAGAGTGTTTGAAGATTTTAATCGCGATATAGTTGGAGCAACAACAACATATATACCAAATACTCCTACAGCAACCGCAGGCGATTTATATTACATTTTATCTTATAGTGGAAGTGAATCTTTAGCTATGGAAGATAATGCATTAGTATTTGATGGAACAAAATCTCCAGGAACTACAATAAACTATAAATCAAGTGGTAGTCGAAATAATAATGGTACTTATCCGTTTGTTGTTTTTAAGATGAAGGGTACTGATGGTGCTAGCTTGAAAAACTTTAGTTTTACAACAATTGATGATAGTGGTAATACAACTGAGCCAAAACTATTTAATGAGTTATATAGTGATGTGCAATACAATATACCTGATTTTGACGCGATAGATTATCCATACACCACTTCAGATGGCTGGATGTATATAATCATTAATCTAGAATATAGTGGATTCCCAGCAGGATGTCATGGTTTTGACTTCTATTACAGTGGCCCTGGTAAGCTTTATATAGATGAAACATTATATATGACAAGAGCAACCGCTGCAGTTGAATACACTGATGTAGTAAGTAGTCTAGAGACACAAAGTGACGTAACTTTGCCAGAAATTGAATATAGTTTAGTTGATCAATTGACTATTGGCGAAACTGTTGTAATTAATCCAACATTCACAGATGACATGACTAGTAGTGAAGAAATCACAACTGTCATAAAAGTCAAACATAATGGTGAATACATTGATTTGACTTCAGAAAATTCTTTTGTTGTTGAACAAGGTAGTTATATAATCATAATCATTGCGATCGATAATAACAATAATACAAATATCTTGAAACTTTATAGGGAGGTAGCATAATGTTTAATATAAAATTAAGACATATAGCGCTTGCAAGTGCTTGTTTACTAATCACAAGTTGTACTTCAGTACCAACTGATACAACTAATTCAAGTACTGTAAATCCAAGTGTTGATCCATCAACATCAACTACAGATGAAACTTCAACGCCTAGTGTAACTGACCCTAGTATTTCCATACCTAGCGTAACTGATCCTAGCACTCCTACTGAAGAAGGATTTAAGAATTTAGATGTTAATAATTATGGACAAATTAACTGGTTTGGAAGAACGTATTCTGAAGGTGGAAAAGAATATTTCCATTATTCTAGTAGTGGGTTTGAAGTTAAATTTTATGGTACAAGACTAATTGCTACTATTGGCGCAACAGAACATAACAGTGATAAAAATAGACCATACATTGCTGTTTTTATTGATGGAGAAGATGATCCACGAAAAGCAACTACAATTGCGCTTGATAAAGCAGAAGGCGATTACATGATTGCTGAAAATTTAGAAGAAGGATTTCATACTATAAGAGTATTAAAAATAAGTGAATCACAATATAGTAAATGTTATTTGAAAAGTGTATCGACTGATGGAGAATTTTATACTCCACCTGCCAAAAAAGAAAGAAAAATTGAAGTTTATGGTGCTTCAACCACATGTGGTTTTGGAGTGTTTGGTTTAACTGGTCCTGAAGCGTTTAGAACAGAAACTGAAAGCTCATTATTCTCATTTGCTGGATTAACTTCAAGAGTTTTTGATGCTGAATATAATTTAGTTAGTGCATCTGGTTGGGCGATTACACAAAATAAAGCATCTGATGGTGTTTCTATGTTAGATGCATACGATCAAGTAGATTTAAAAAATCCAATGCCTTGGGACTTTGATAGGTTTGTGCCTGATTTAGTAATGATTAATTTAGCTACTAATGATTCAGTATATATTGATGATGCACCAACCATTGAAGAACGTGAAGCAAGAGAAACAAGATACTATAATGGATATATTCAATTCATTGAGAATTTAAGAGCAGCTTATGATAATCCTGAGTTACCTGTCTTAATGATATATGGATTCTTAGATGATCAAGGTGTAGAAGGGCCTATTAAAGATATAAAAGCTCATTATGCTGCAAAAGGTGACGCATACGTAGATTTTCAGAAAGTTTATAAAGCTAATGCAACTGATGGATTTGGTAGCAGCTATCATGCCTCAGCGCTTACTCATATTAGATCAACAGATGTAGTTGTTCCAAAAGTGATTGAGTTAAAGGATAGAGAGTGGGATATAGTTCACGAGAACATAACAACTCCAAAACTATAAAGTTGTAATTTATTAAAGGCAGATTTTCTGCCTTTTTTTATCTCTTTCGTAGCAAATGTATTTTAATAATATATAACTACGAAATGCATTATTATTAGATTATAAATCAACAATGTTAGGAAATATAACGAAGTTGTTAGGTTAAACTGCATATGTGTTAACATTTGTTTACTATAGTAAACTTTGTTGTTAATCTAAGTTTATGAAAAACATATATAAACTATTTATTCTCATGTCACTAGTATTAACGGGGTGTAATAGTGTCACACCAGATAATACTGTGTCAAATTCTATAGATCCAGCACCTAGCGAAGAAATAAGTGTTACAACGCCATCAACAACAGATAAGCCACAAATGAAACAGTCGTATTTAGAAACAATAAATGTTCCATCAGAGATTGAACTTCTTGAGGGAATCACTCTTGAAAGCAATGGCATGAATATACCTGTTATGAAAGTAATGGTTAACGATTCTCATGTATTTGAATATCCTGAATCAACAAGAATTGAATCTGGGTACTCGATTGTGTCCTTAGAAGGCAAAGCTACTCTTACATATACATTTAATTATGATGTCAATAACGATACAGTTGTATTACCTAGTGATTATAATATTGTGCCTACAGTTGAATCAAATAAAAAAACAGTAAGTTTTGAAATATTTGACCCAGGCTATTATGTTATTCAACCAAATAATGATATTTATAAAGCTATACATTTATTTGTAGAGCAAAAAGTTCAAAAAACGACATTAGACTTTGATGATCCAAATTTAATCTATTTCGGACCAGGAGTTCACAATAAAGATAACTCGCCTTATATCAATGATAAAAACTTTATATCGGTCAAAAGTGGACAAACTATATACTTGGATCATGGTTCATTCGTTCAAGGAAGAATACAAGGTTATCAGGTTAATAATGTTACAGTCACTGGTGGAGGTGTATTCGATGGAACACCTTTCAGTAGAGAAGATGTAATTGTTCCAGTTTCATTTTCAAAAAGTCATGATATTCTTGTTGAAAATATATACTTAATAGATCCAGCAGCCTGGACGCTTCAATATAATTTTGTTTGGAATTCTTCAATCAAAAACGTAGCCATTATTTCAAGTAGAGCAAATGGAGATGGCGTAACTTTGCAATCATGTGAGAATATAACTGTTGATAATGTATTTGCAAGAGGTTATGACGACAACTTAGTCGTCAAAAATTACGCTTTTCCTTATGGAAATACTGATCCAAATAGTGTTGGGCATTCAAACAATATAACTTTTACAAATTGTGTTCTGTGGACTGACCTAGCTCAGTCAATAGAAATAGGCTATGAAACTTTAGGTGAAGAACTTAGTTATATTACTTTCGATAATATCATTATATTAGCTGCTAATCACAAACCAGCAATTTCTATTCACAATGGTAATAGTGCTTTAGTGCATGATATTATATTCAAGAACATAACAGTTGAGTTTGCAAACATGGGAATGGGAGATGGTGCATACAATAAGGAATTGATAGATTTTAGTTCAATTTATTCAGCGGCATTTTCTGACAAGGCTCAAGGACCGACTAAAGTCGGTAATATAGAAGGAGTTCTTGTTGAAAACGTTTTAGTTAAGGAAGTAAGAGAAAATTTAAATATTGAAATTAAACTTTACGGACAAAAAGATACAAGAGAAGATTTCAAGGGCATTGTTTCAACTGTAACTGATATCGAATTTAAAGACATCACAATCAAAAATGAAAAATTGACGCTTGGAACGGCAAATATTAATGCAAATCAGTATGCAAGTAATTATCGTTTTAGTAATAGCGATAATGAATCCACAGGAAGCTTGATTATATACGAAATCTCTAAAGAAGATCTTTTGAATTACACAAGCGAAGCAATAGTTAGTATTTTTAAGTAGAATAATCTACCTTAATTGCAGTTTTATCAACTTATGGTTATTTACTAAATATGAGAAAATTAAAATGTGAAGGAGTTTTTATGAGCAAAATTACCAAAAAAATATTATTATCAAGTCTTTTATTATCAAGTTTAATCATTGTTGGATGTAGTCCAACTGTTGATGTTACTGATTCTAATGACAATTCAAATTCAACCGTGACTCCTACCGAGCCGGTTGTAAAAGATGTAGTAAGTACAACTAAGTTGGTTACCTATGATGGGCCACAAGTGCTAGAATCTTCCTCTCTTGTTGATATTAAAGTAAATGACACTGAACTATTTGTTTATGAAACAAGAGTAAATCATAACAGAACATTTTCTTTTGTTGAAGTAGACACTGTTGCGCCAGTAGTAATTTTTGATTTTGAAGGCACAGTTAGTTTAGATCTGACTTTAAAAACTGGAGAAACTGTCGATTCAGTCGTTGTAAGGCCTCTTGATTTTGATGTTGATGCTACATTTAGTGGCAGTAGTATAAAATTTGATATTTCATATCCTACAACTTATATTGTTGAGTACAATGGATTGACCGACAAGGCAATTCATATTATCGCGAATCCTATAGAGGAAAATCCATTAACAGAAGAAACTGCTGATGTATATATTGGTCCTGGTGTATATTCTGCTGGTGCAATACCAGTACAAAGTAATCAAACTGTATATATTGCTGGTGGTGCTGTTGTATATGGTTCTCTTAGGGGAGAAGGTTTAGAAAATGTTACGCTTCGCGGTAGAGGTATTATTTCAGGTGCAATATATGAAAGACAAAGCGAAGCACAATTTACAATACCAGTTGAATTTAGACATTCAAACAATATAACAATAGAAGGCCTAACATTTCTTGATCCAGCTGGATGGACAATTTTACTTTACAATGCCAACGGTGTAAACATAAATAATATTAAAATAATGACAGCTAGAGCTAATGGCGACGGCATTTCTATACAAGGGTCTAAAAATGTAACGGTTGATGGAGGTTTTGTTAGAAGTTGGGATGATTCTCTTGTTGTAAAAGCAGTTGGTAATTATTCAACTGAAAATATATTAATTAAAAATGTATCCGTTTGGACAGACTTAGCACAATCTTTAGAAGTCGGTTACGAAACAAACGGTGACTACATTAAAAACGTTACATTTGACAACATTACAGTGTTTCATAATTTTCATAAACCAGTAGCCTCTATTCATGTTTGTGATAAAGCTGATGTAAGTCAAATTACGTTTAAAAATATTACAGTTGAAGATGGAGAATTACTTGGAGATGATAGAAATAGTGATGAAGACGATTTGTTGTTTGATCTAACAATTAAATTTCATCCATCATGGTCTGTAGGTGCAGGCTCATTTGGTACAATAAAAGACGTATTATTTGATAATGTTAAAGTTATTGAAACAGCTTCAGAAAACTTAATTTCTAAAGCAGAGGGCGACTCAGCAAGCTCAAATATTGATGGTGTTGAGTATAGAAATATTGAAATTGAAGGCGGTGCAGTTAAGTCATTAGAAGATTTAAATTTTGTTAAAAATGATTATGTTAGTGATGTGAAAGTTACATCAAATAGCACGACTACTGGAGCTACTCCAATTAGATTATATGAACTAGACTTAAAAGACGATTTAGTGAACATAACAAAAACCCCTACAATAGCTCAAGAGGGTGTTCAAGTACCTGAATTTGCAATCAGTAAAGGTGAGCTTCCTTTCATGGGTAGTGAAATAGAATTTAATGGTGAAGTTAATGCATATCGTTCCGCAGGTATTACAAATTCAACTCCTGGAAGTGATGGAAGTGGTAGTTTTGCACAAACTGGATACGAAGCCAGTAATGTTGTAGATGGCGATAGAAATACTATGTTTAAGTCAAAGGACTTCAGTGATGTAGAAAATGAATTTGCAAATCTTGAAATTACCTTCTCTGAAACACAATATGTTGGTGTTATTCGTCTTATGTTACCTGAGGATAATACATATAGTTATGATTTCATGATAGAAGTTAGAGCTAGACGCGTTGTAGATGGAGAAGAAAAAGACACATTTTCAAGAATTCTTGCAAGGACATCATATTCAATATCTCCTGCAACAAATAATATAGTTGATATTAAAATAAATCCTTATACATATAAAGCGTTTGAGTTAAGAATGTTCAAACTTGATTCAGTTATGGCGCAAGATAACATTTCTTTAAGCGAAGTAAAATTCTTTGGTCCTTCAATATCACACAACAAAGCTATAGTAGATTCTACTCCTTATAGTGATGTTTATGTTCCAAGCAATTTAACTGATGGAGATACTTCTACTTATTATGAAGCATCAAGTTTCCCTGGATACGTAGTTATCGATTTAGGTGCTGTATACAATGTAAAAGTCGTTACTTTATCATTACCAAGTTCTCTTGCTTGGGGCACTAGAACTCAAGAAATAGAAATGCTTGGAAGCGATTCAAACGTAGCTTATACAAATTCAACCTCGTTTACTCAATTCCAAGAAAAAACAAATTGTATTTTTGATCCAACTACTGGTAATAGTGTGAAATTCGAATATGAAAGCGGAGTTTCGCTGAGATTTTTAAAAGTTGTGATACATTCAAATGATATACTTGGCAACTATGGCGGGCAATTGTCTGAAGTTTCCGTGTTTGCGTAACTTAATAATTTAAAAGGAGAAAGTTTATGAAAAAAATTACATTTGGACTAATCAGTTTACTTGCAACCCTTGGGTTAGTGTTCGCAACTAACGCAGGTGATGCTACAAAAGTAAGTGCAAGAGATTATGATGAAAATTATGACGTTTGGTTAGATGATCTTTCCGGAGACACCCCTGCAGGAACATTAACAAACGGTGCATTTAATAAAGTGCCATATTTAACAGCACAGGCAAGCGGAGATTTTGGAAAAGATCCAAACGAAGCGCTTTATAAAGCGGGTATTGGTAGTTTTACTTTTTCGAATTCAAAAGAGGTAACTTTATCAATGAGAATTGGAAATGAAGGAGCACTCAGTTTAGGTGATTTATCTATTGCGATTAGAGGTGGCGATTCATATGTTCCATATGCTGTTACTTTTGATACTTTATTTACTACTGATGGCGAGTCTATGCCAGCACTTACAAATGAATTTCAAGATTATACTATAAGTTGGACAACTTCACTTGAAGGAACAGAAATGTACACAGTTGCATCAACTGGAGAACTTTCAACTGTTAATGTTTTATCATCTGAAATGGTTGGCATTCATATATATTATTCAGGTGAAGGAGATATGACTACACCGTTAGAAATTTCTTCAATTAAATCTGGATCTACTGTAGTCGATGACTTTAATAGAACCGATGTTAGTTCAACAGTTGGTTGGTCTGGATGGTGGAGAGGTAGTGTTGGAACTATAGTTAATAAGAGTATTCATTTAAATCAAAATGATTCACAATATGATGTATATGATGATTCAAAGACTGACTTTAGTGGAGTAGTTGTTCTCATAAGTGGTGATAGTACAGGCGTATCTTTTGCAGTACGCAGCAACAGTGCGTATTCTTCGTATATCCCATACCTAGATATAAAAGATTACGATAATAATACTGTTGAATCACTAAGTAATGAAAAACAAGCTATTTATATAGATGCAGAAAATACATTTTCAATTGTAGATGACATTACAGGGGTTAGCATAAGAGCTGCTACACCAAATGTACATATTTGGGGTATATTTCTTTCAAACAACGAATCTACACCTGCTGATGTTTCATGGCCGTCACTTGATCTAAAAAACGTGACGTATTTTGATGATTTTAACCGCGCAGATAGAAATAAATTTGAGACGTCTTACGATGCTTCTCAAGCAGCCTTGACTGATGAAGATAAACAACACGGAGTCGATTATAATATCGCATACGAAGGTGCTGACTATGTTAGTTTAATAGACGAAGCTCTTGTTTTTAAACCAAATAATGGTTCTCTTGTAAACTATGGACATGGTGTAAAAACTGATGTTTCTAATAATGATTATTTAGTATTTTCAGTTAAAACTACTGAAAACGCTACACTAGATGGTTTTAGAGTTAGTATTGGTAACGATATACTATGGGCAAATCAATTTATGTCTGGTAATCAGTTACCAGCAGCACAAATTGGGCAAGTAGGATATCCATTTATTGATGGTGAATTTACATGGTTGATTATTGATTTACATCAACATGAAATTAGTCCAAGTAATACAATGGTTTTCTATTATGAATCAGGTGTAGATGTAACTGGTAATATAGTCATCGACCAAATATTCTATACTAATGCAAAAGACGACTTAAACACCACATCAAGAGTTGGAATTGAAGAAACTACATATAGTCTTGATGCAGCTAAAGATTTAGGCACTTTTACTAGCACTTTAATAAAAGATACTGTACTTGTCGAAATGGATATGACAATTACAGGAACAACTAAAATCGATGGACTAAGTTTAGTCGTTGGCGGAACGGAACTTACTTTTGCTAGTGGACTAATTAACCAATTTGGTGAAGTTATTCCTACTGAATATAGCGATGAAACATTCAAAGTTACAGTAGACTTATTAGCAAACGGAATCACTTTAGTAGATGGTGCTTCAGTAGTTTTGAAAAATAATACAGTTGTCGCAGGAGGAACACTTACTGTTGCAGCAACTTTAAAAGATAGAGTTTTACATAATGTAAGAAATATCATTGCTTCTACAAGCGTTGATACATCTGGTTATGTTTATGGTGGAGGAATTGATCTTACACAATTGCAATCAAATCTTATTGAATTTAATGTAACTTCCACAAGTGATGTTGTTGATGGTATTTCATCATTGAGATTAGAGTTTGTGACCGGAGAATTCTTATTCTTAAATACAGGAACTGTTTATAATCAATATGGAGAATTAATTTCAACAAATTTAATAGCTGGAGAAAATTCAATTGTTATTGATTTAACGGCTTCAGGAATAGATGTAAATTCAATTAAAGGAGCAGGACATTTTCATGCTGGTGGATGGGGACCTGCTGCTACCCTTACAGTAGAAATTAATGAAGTTAGTTATAGAAACCTATCTCAAGATGTTACAGAGTTAGAACAGTTTAAAAAATATGATATTGTTGCACCAACTGTTTCTATGTTTGAAGTCAGCGGATCTACAACCGTAGGAAGTGAATTAACAGTTACTTATAATATAAATGATGATGTTAGTCTTGAAGAAAACCTTACTGTCAAAGTAATAGTATCTTATGGTAGTGGTATTACATACATGGAAGAAAACATAACTTCAACAATGAAGTTTACTCCAACTGTAGCGCAGGACTATACATTTACAATTACTGTTACAGATGAAGCGGGCAACGAAGTTGAAGTAGATAAAGTTATTAATATAACTGAAGCAACTACAGAACCTCCAATCACTTCTGAACCTAGTGTCGGTGAATCAACTACAATCGGTTCAACATCAACTGGCGGCGGGAATAATGAACCAGTTGATAATACAATGTTAATCGTTATACTTTCTTCAGTTGGTGGGGTTATCCTACTAGGTGGCGTTATATTCTTTGTGATTAACAAAAGAAGTAAAAAGTAAGATTATTTAATGTTTATAAGGAGCAATTTTTTGCTCCTTTTTTATTGACAAACTACTAAAGTATTTTTGTTTAAATATGAGTTAATAAATGGTAAAATAAATATATGTATAAAATGATTGTAATTGATGATGAAATCATCGTTAGAAGAGGTATTAAAGAAACTATCGATTGGTCTAAACATAATGTTGAAATAATTGGAGATGCTTCAAACGGCCAGGAGGGATATGAACTTATTAAAAAGTTGAATCCTGATATTGTTATTACTGATGTGAAAATGCCGATTTTGACAGGAACTGAACTTGCAACTAGGCTAAAAGACGATGGTTTTAATGGAATAGTTATTATTATTTCTGGCTATAAAGATTTTGAATATGCAAAAAGCGCTCTTAGTGCAGGTGTGTTTCAGTATTTACTCAAGCCATTTGCTAATCGTGAATTAGAAGAGTGTGTAAACGATGCAATCAATAAACTAAAAGAACGTATGAAAACTGAAAATATATTAGATGTTTTTAGTAGTTCAAAGATAGACTTGAATAGTAAATTGTTTAGAGACATTGTTAGAAAAAATTATGCTAATATCGATGATATAAGAAATATGTTTGTAATTTCCAATATTGATTTCTTTGATGAATACTGTATCGTGATTGGTGTTTTGGATAAAATTGACGAACATTTTTCAAGTGATAGAAAAATGATAAAGTGTATAGATGATGCATTTAATGATCATGAAAATCAATATTTGTTAGGAGTATATCATAACAGAGTCGTCATGGTTACAAACCTTGAACACGATCTAATTATTAAACTTCTTGAGAACGCTTTTAAGCATTTTGAGTTAATAACTAGCGAATTTACATTTTCTTTCGGTATGAGTGATTCATCCAATACCTTTAGTAACGCTAATGAGTTGTATGAACAAGCAAAAAATATTGCAGAAAATAAATTATTTACTACTTCTAATTCAATATTAGATAATAGTGGTGAAACAAAAAAATATAAAAAGAATACAGTAGAAATTCTTAAAATAATTCAAACAAGATACAGTGAAAATCTCACTGTTAAAATTGTTGCTGAAGAAGTTTTGATTAGTGAATCATCGTTAATGCATTTACTAAAGGATGATTTAGGAATGACTTTCAATGATATTCTAACAACACACAGAATCAATGAGGCCAAAAAACTCCTCCTAAGTTCAAAATATAGAATAAATGAAGTCGCAAGATTAGTAGGATATAGTGATGATAAATATTTTACTGCTCTATTTAAGAAAAAAACAGGCTTAACTCCATCAAAATTTATATTAGCGAATGAACAATAATAAAAGTAAGAAATCAATCTCTGTTGTGCTATTTACATCTATTAGCGTTCTTTTTGTCTCAATATTTATTATAGTTGTTACAAGTGTATTTATAACTGTGAATATAGCTACTGGTAATTATAGTAAGAATAATTTTACTACATCTGCAAACAAGGTTGATGATACATTATCCGAAATCTTATATTCAATAACAGCTACTCATGTTTTAACTTTCAATGACGAAGGAATTTCTGAATTTTCATTAGTCGATGACAATAGTAAGCAAGTATATTTTGAAAATTTATATAAAAATGGGTCAATTAATAACGAGAATTATGTTGGTATGAGTTTGTACTTTGAAGATAAAACTTACATATCAAGTCAAGCCGTCCCCTTTCTTGGTAAAACCGAAATAGATGCAGTTAACAATAGTAGCAACTACATGGTTTATGTAAGTACTATTTCTTCCAGTGATGAATCTATGATAGTTTTTGGTAAAAAAGTTCAATACTCATTAGCATCTGAATCAGTAGGGGTTGCATTTTACTATTTAAAAGAGAGTGTTATATTAAAAGTTTTGGATTTGATTAATGTTGAAGGCTCCGAAACATTTTTGGTCACTAATGATGCTTATGGTGTTGCACATCCTAATGAGGAACTTAATGGAATTTACTTATACAATTTTGAATTTGCTAGGTATTTGGGCTCCAACTCAGTCGAGGAGTTTGGGAATTATAATGGTAAATATTCTATTTTTTCGTTAAGTTCTATGCACAAAACTAATTATGCATATGATTTAGACTTTACAATCGTGTCCGCAACTCCGTTTTACTCTGTGTATGGAAGCATCATCATTACGTATTTGATTGTAGGTATTATCGCGCTTATTTCACTCGCACTAAGCATTACATTTGGTATTTTAATTTCTAAAAAAATAATTAATCCATTGATCAGTCTTTCACACAAGGTAGGTGAATATTCACCTTTACAAGACACAATATTAACTAAAGTAGTAGATAACAAGAACGAAGTATACATTTTAGAAGAATCTTATGATTTAATGATGGATAGAATTAGAAATTTAATGAACCAATCAATTCGTGATATGGAAACGAAAAGAAATTTAGAACTAGAAACTCTACAAATGCAAATTAATCCGCACTTTTTATATAACACATTAGATGCAATTGCATGGATGGCCAAATTTAAAGATGAAAAAGACATCGAACAATTAGTAATTGAATTATCAAAGTTTTATAGAGTTTCGCTTCATAAAGGAGCAAAGTTTATTAAAGTAAGTGAAGAAATGGAAATTATAGACCATTTTATGAAAATAGAGCTGGTAAGATTTCCTAATAAATTTACGTATGATTTAAATATAGATGAAGATGTAAAAAATGCTCAAACTCTTAAACTTATATTACAACCTATAGTAGAAAACGCAATCAAGCATGGATTAGCTTCACTTAATAGAATTGGACATATTGATATAACTGTCTCAAGAAGTAACGATAATATCATATTCATTATTAAAGATGATGGTGTAGGTTTTGATTTTGATGATTCTTCGTTTTTGGATAGGAAAAATGATCCAAGCTATCATGGTGGCTATGGATTGTATAATGTACAAGAAAGAATACATTTAGAGTATGGTTCGCAATATGGCATTGAAGTTGATTCAATAAAAGATCGTGGAACAAAGGTTATAGTTAAAATACCATTTATATATCATTCTGTTGATTAATTTTGCTGTGTAATTCAATTAGTGGTTTTTTGATAAAATATGCCATTTTAGCAGATATAATAATAGTAAACGCCATAATAATAATGTCAACAGAGAGAAAAATTATTATTAACATATTTGTATTGTAGTACTTGTTCTGTTCAGGAATTATTACAGTAAAATCAATAGCGTTAGTTAAGTTTATTTTTGAATATAATTTTCCATTTAGATTACTAATCATTTTTTCACTATATGGATATGAAACATCATACATATCAATATCTTCACTAACTAAATATAATATTGATGTATTGTCTGAAATATATGTATTTCCGTTTTCAAAAAAAGTGTATTCAGATATGTCGAAAATCGTTGAGTATAAATAATTGGTGTCGTAGTCTGCAACGATATATCCTATAACATTTTCATTGCCATCATATACCTTTAAAAATAGAGAAAGTAATCCCAATGAATCGTTATAAGGTTGCATTAAATAGTTGTTGGCAATAGCTTTATTTCTAATAAATATAGTTGATGTATCTGATGAACTTATAAAAGAAGAAAATCGCACAACTTGTTGTAGTTCAACTAGAGTTGCTGGGCCGCCAATTGAACTACTTGAAACTATTCTATTATCGGTGGTGTATAAAGAGATTCCAAGTAAAGAATTATAGGTTACAGAAATCACATTTATATAATCTTGCGTTTCTTGATATGAACTAGATCCACTAATATAGTTTTTTATAATTTGGTTATTAGAAACTCCTTGTAAAGTAGAATATATAATTTGATTGTGCAGCTGAAATGAATTCGAAATAACTTGAGTTTCACTCATAGTATAACTATCAAAATCTCTCATATAATAAAAATGCATGTTTACAATTGTAACTATTGTGATCAAGACAACAAAAAAAGAAACAGCACTAATAAACAATGTTTTAACTTGAAAGCTTAATCTTTTAAACATAAGTACATTTAAAGTATAACAAAATGAAGTCAAAAACAACAATGAGTTGAATATTGAATACTGTTTAAATAGAGCATGAATAAATAAATGCAGTATTGTCTACCAAAAAACACTTTTTATAGTATTAAAAAGGCTATTTTGGGTTGTTATAATACAAATAGGTAGGTAAATTATATGAAAAAATTAATTAAATCATTATTAATGTGTGGAGCAATGGCCAGCGTAATTGCGTTTACAACTGGTTGTAGCGAAGATGATGGAGTTGTTCAAGTAAGAATAGGGATGTGGCCAGCTGCACAATTAACACAAGACATAGCAATGTTTAACAATTGGAAAACTGAGTTCGAAAGAGATAATCCTGGATATGAAATTATTGCTGATAACTATGAATATGATCCTAGTACAGTAGTGGCCAAAGCTCAATCTAAAACGCTTCCTACGGTGTTTCAAACATGGTTTACTGAACCAGAAATGTTAATAAACTCAAGATATATAAGAGATATTACTCCTCAACTTAATGAATTAGGTTGGCTTGATAAAATGGATGTAAAAATGAAAGACATTTTATCAAGAGATGGAAAAACTTACGGTGTACCAAGAGACGGTTATGGACTTGGTATGGTTATGAACTTAGAACAACTGGAGTTTTATGGAATTTTAGAAGACCTAGATGGTGATGGAAAAATTGATATACATGATGAAGATGGTCAGCCGCTTTATCCTACGACTTTTGAAGAATTAAGGCAATTAAGTGTCGATATAGATAGTGCAAGTGATGGAATGGTCAAAGGTTCACTTATTTTATCCTCAAATAAAAATGGAGGATGGCAATTTTCTAATATAGCATGGAATTTTGGTGCTGAATTACAAATAAAAAATAGTGAAGGTAAATATGTTGGCAATCTTGCAAGTGATGAATCAGTTGATGCATTAGAATATATACAAGATCTTGCCCAAAATGACTTATTACTTGATAATACCGCAGTCGTTTATAATGATTGGACAAGGTTTATTTCCGGACAAGTTGCAACTGCTTTTGTGGGAAATGATGTTGTAGCAAATGCTGTTACGCAAGGTGGCGTAGATTTAGACAAGATAGCATTTGTACCAATGCCAGCTGGTCCAGATTCACAAAATGCATTGTTTGGTGGAACTCCTTATGTTTTTGCTAATAATGCTACTGATGAAGAAGTTATGGGCGCCTTAAAGTTTCTTGAATATATGGGTAGATCTCCAGAAGACTCTGATATTGCAGAAGAGGCATTAGAAGAAGGAGCACAACTTTCACAAGCAAAGTCAATACCTATTTTGCCTTCAATTAAGCCATGGACAAACGATGAATATCTAACCTTAACTAAAAGTATTGAAGATAAGTACGTTAATGTAGAGATGGATTATTTTAAAGATTTCTATGATTCAATCTATACAATTAGACACGACGAAGAACCTTATTTCACACAGGCAATGTATTCGTTGTTAGATAATTGTATACAAGAAGTTCTAGATGATCCATATTCAGCTAATGCTAAAACATTATTGGAAACTGCAAACAGTCAATTTAACAACCAATATATGTCCAATTTATAAAAAGGAAATATAATGAAAACAAACTCTCTTACTACTACTAAGACAGTTAAAAACAAGAGGCTTAAAACGTTGCTTGTTAAGAACTTATCTGGCTGGGCATTAATGTTGCCTGGCTTGATTTTGTTTGTTTTTTTTGTTTGGGGACCGTTAGCTGACAATATCTTGACATCCTTTTACTCAACAATTGGGTTTGAAAGAGTTGATTTTGTGGGTGTTGCTCAGTATGTACGGGTGTTCGAAGATCCAGAGTTTATAAACGCTTTAACAAATACCTTTGAATATCTTGGTTGGTCACTATTGATTGGATTTATTATACCTATTTTTCTTGGTTTACTTTTGTCAGAAGTTATTCATTTAAAGGGTTTCTTTAGGATAGCAATATATTTGCCAGCTGTTTTAAGCGGTGTCGCAACAGCAATACTTTGGGCATATATATTTGATCCAAATGACGGAGGTATGTTGAATACAATACTTCAGTCGCTGGGATTACCAACATTAAAATGGACAGATGATTCCGATTTAGTAATTCCTTTGATTGTATTAACAATGACTTGGAAGGGTGCGGGGAGTACAGCACTTATATATTTAGCGAGTATGCAGTCGATTAATTCGAATTTATATGAAGCGGTCCGCATTGATGGGGCTAACGCGTTTCAAAGAATTAAAAATATTACTTTACCAAGTATTCTTCCAACTATTTCAACGTTATTTATTCTTCAAGTAATATCTATAATGCAAGTTTTCTATGAGCCTTTATTAATTGCAAAGGGATCACAAGCTTCAATGACATTGCTTTTACTTGGTTATAACTATGCGTTTGATAGCAAATACTCGGGTAGCGGAGTTGGAGGTTATGGTTTTTCTACGACTGGCCAATCATCGGCAGTAGCAGTCATTTTAGCTTTAATTATTCTTGGTCTTACAGCTGTATATTTTATAGTTCAACATTTCGTTAAGAAGAGGTATCAATAATGAAAATGTATAACAAATTATTGAGTAAGTTCAAGAACAAAGATAAAGAAACATTATTAACCAAAAAAGGTGGCGTTTTAACTTTTATTGATTATAAACGTCCACTTAATAAATTTATATATATAATCATGATACTTATTCTTGTTAGTGTCGCTTTAACAGCGTTACTTCCAATATTTATATTACTTCTATCTTCTTATAAAGGTCCGTCAGAGTTATATGCAATACCTTTTAATTTATTTCCACAAGCTTTTGATATAACAAAAATGTTTACTGTTTGGCAGGAAGTTCAATTTGAAAAGTATTTGTTCAATACTTTAATCGTTTGTTTTGGAGCTGCATTCGTTGGCGTAATAGTAAATGGATTGCTTGCATATTCAGTATCTGTGGTAAAGCCATGGGGACATAAATTTTTCTACATTTTAATTATGGCTTCGTATATGATACCTGGCATACTTTCAATTGTGCCATTGTATTCATCAATAGTTAACTTATCGCTTACAAATACATATATACCTTTATGGTTTGTAATGGGAGCAAATGCATTTTATTTTATATTATTTAAAAATCATTTTGATTCAATTCCGGGTGCTCTTATAGAAGCTGCAAGGGTTGATGGTGCTAGTAACATAAGAATATTTTTTAGTGTAATTATTCCAATGTCTAAATCTATTATGTTACTTGTTGCAATTTTTTCAATTACAACTGCCTGGAATGATTTCTTGCTGCCATATTTAGTACTACAAGATTCGAATATGCAAACAATTATGGTGTTGCTATATCAAAAATCTGGTGATGCACAATTTTCACCAGATAAATTATTAATGTTATCACTTATCTCAATTATACCTCAAATAATTATCTTTTTTGTGTTTCAAAAACAGATAGTAGGTAGTGCAATGAGTAGTGGTTTAAAGGAGTAAAATTATGGGCAAAATTGCAACAAAATATTTAAAGGTTCACCCTTATAAAATTATTGAAGAAGGTTTTCATGAAGAAAGAAATAGAGTGAGTGAGTCCTTGTTCTCACTAAGTAATGAATTCATGGGAATAAGAGGGAGTTTTGATGAAGGCAGCAGTTTGAAAACTTTACGAGGAAGTTATTTTAATGGTATATACGACTACCCTTTAACGCCATCTCAAAAATCATATAAAGGGATTGTTGAAAAGACACATTTTATGGTTAACTCAGTAGACTATTTTAAAGTAAAGATACTAGCTAATGATGAAGTATTAGATTTAGGAAAAATAAATTTTGAAAACTTCTATAGAGAGCTCGATTTATTAAGCGGTTTATTGACTAGAAAGTTAACTTGGATTTTGCTAAATGGAACAAAGATCGATATTAAGTTCGAAAGATTTCTATCTTTAAAAAAATGTCATAGCGCATTTCAAAGAATAAGCTTGGTTTCAGATAAAAAAGTCGATATTTGCATTGATTTTTATCTTGATAGCAATGTTCTTCATTGGGGAAAAGATGTGTATCATACAATGATTTCAAGCGAAAACACTTGTAAAATGATGTCTTTAAAAACAATGACTAAAACATCAAAACAAACTATCGTTTCATCATGTAAAATTGATACAAATATAAATGTACATGAATTGGTTAATGAGGATTTATTGGTTGGTAAAAGATATAAGTTTACTCTTGAAAAAAACGAGCAGATATTTACAAGGTATGTCTCCAATTATGTCGCTAGAAATGAAGAAGAATTATTGGTAAATATAGATTCATTAGCTATCAAGAATTTAAATGAAATTTCAAAGTCTGGTTTCGAAGAAGAATTAAATAACAATATAAAATATTTCGCTAATTTATATGAGCGTTCAGACATTGTCATTGAAGGTGATGATGAAGATCAACAAGGAGTTAGATATTGTATTTTTATGCTTGAAACCACATATCATGGTTTTAATGAACTAGACAACATAGGTGCTAAAGGTTTGACGGGAGAAGCATATAGTGGTCATTGTTTTTGGGACTCTGAAGCGGTATGTTTCCCATATTATTTATTCAACAACAAAAAAGCGGCAAAGAACCTTTTAATGTTTAGGTATAATACTCTTGAAAAAGCTAAAGAGAGAGCAAAGCAACTTGATTGCGGCGGTGCATGTTATCCTATTGCAACATTAAATGGCGAAGAAGCATGTAATTTATGGCAACATGCATCAACTCAGTTTCAACCTACAACTGCTGTGGCATATGCTATATACCATTATATGAATACAACGAAAGATAAAGCTTTTTTAAGAAACTATGGCCTTGAAATGTTATTAGAATGTTCAAAGTTTTTATTAGATAGAGGTCAATGGGATCAAAAAGGTACATCGTTTGGGTTTTATGGGGTAATGGGACCAGATGAATTTAAAGTAATGGTTAATCACAATACATATACAAATTATATGGCTCAATTTACTTTTCAATATACTTTGAAATGCATTAATAGATCTTCCTTAAAGGATAGTCTATTAAAAAAATGTGGCTTAGATGCGAACTTCTTAGATAAAATATCAAAAGCTGCGAAAAGCATGAAAATATTATTTAATTCTAGGACGGGATTATATGAGCAAAATGAAGGTTTTTACAATTTACCTCATATTGATATTCATGCAATTCCGCAAACTGATTTCCCACTATATTCTAATTGGAGTTATGACAGAATTTATCGTGGTGATATGATTAAACAACCAGATGTTTTGATGTTTATGTTTTTATTCATGTCTAAGTTTTCAGATAAAGTAAAATTAGCTAATTACGATTACTACGAACCAAGATGCATACATGAATCTTCACTATCTCCATGTATTCACTCAATATTTGCGTGCGACTTAAAAAAAGAAAATGAAGCCCTAGATTTCTTTGGATTTGCATCTAGATTAGATTTAGATGATTATAATAGAAATACAAATGAAGGATTACATCTAACTTCTATATCAGGCGCATGGCTTAATATAGTGTATGGATTTGGCGGTCTTAGAAGTGACTCTGGAATAGTTTCAATTAACCCATCACTTCCAGCAAGATGGGACTCATATTCATTTAAATTTGTGTATAAAAGAGCTAAAATAACAGTCAAAGTAACTAAACATAAACTTTATATTTCGAATAATGGACAAGATGAATACATTTATATAGATGGCAAAAAGCTTTTAATTACTAAATATGTTGAAATAGATAGATAAGTATTTATGAAATTGATAAAGTTTGATTTTGATAAAGAAAAAATAAATTCTTATGGGAATATGTTTTTGATTGGAAATGGTCATATCGGCTATCGTGGTACTTTAGAGGAGTATCGTGCTAGCGAGTTTGTAGGTCTAAATATTGTTGGTCAATATGATCAATACGAAGATAAATGGAGAGAGTCTCTGAACGCCTTTAATCCTTTCTTTGTACATGTTAAAGGGGATCGATCTTTTTCAGTTCTTGAAAATAAACCTACTAACCATTGTATTGAACTAGATATCAAAAAAGCACTCTTTTCAAGATTTAGTGAATATGATGAATTGATTATAACTTCCAAAAGGTTCGTTTCGCATAATAACCTGGATACTTTATGTATGATTTACACTGTTAAGGCTAAGACATCTATCAGTTTAAAAGTTACTTTTGGCATAGATGAAAATGTATGGGACATAAATGGACCGCATTATAAATCAATTGAGCATGGTAGGAATGAAAACAAATTAACAATTACAGGAATAAGCAATGAAGGAAAGTATATTAAAACAATTGCCGCATATAAATCAAATAAACCATTTAGGTATAAAAACGGTCTATTTGAAGTTGATACACAATTAAATAGAGATGAAGAAATCACTATAGAAGTGTGTTCACAAATTATCATCGGAGAAGAACAAAATAGACAAATCACATGCTATGATGATGAGTTTGATGCGCATCATAAAATCATGGATAAAAAATGGGAAAACTGCGAAGTGGTAATTGATGGAGATGAAGAAAGTAGAAAATCTTTAGCGTATAGTATTTATCACCTAATCATACTTGGAAACAATGAATATACTACGTCTATACCAGCAAGAGGTTTGTCGGGACAAACATATAAAGGTGCAATATTTTGGGATACTGAAGTGTTTATGTTACCATTTTTTATACTGACAGATGTAAATATTGCGAAAAAACTAGTTCAATACAGAATAAATACTCTTCCAGGTGCATTAAGAAAGGCTAAAAGATTTAATTGTGATGGAGCCTTCTATGCCTGGGAATCTCAAGAAACAGGCGATGAAGCCTGCAGTTTGTATAATGTAAGTGATGCTATAAGTGGAAAACCTATTAGAACATACTTTGCAGATAAGCAAATTCATATATCAGGCGATGTTTCTTTTGGTATTATTCGTTATATTGAGGCTACTGGAGATTATAACATTTTGTATGAGGGTGGTTTTGAAACACTCATTCAAATAACAAAGTTCTTTATCAATTATAGTGTATTTAATTCTCAAAAAGACAGATATGAAATACACGACGTTATTGGTCCAGATGAATATCATGAAAGAGTAAATAATAACGCTTTTACAAATTACCTTGTTTACTTTACAACAAAGAAGATAATTGATTATGCTTCTTTACTCGAAGGAGACTATGTAAACAAAATCCTTAGTAAATGCGATTTAAATATAAATGCAGTTGAAAATTATGTTAATAAACTATATTTACCTCAGCCAAACAATGATAATGTAATTGAACAATTTGATGGCTATTTTGCATTAGAAGATGCCACTGTAAAAGAAGTAAGAAGTAGATTGAAAAACGAAAAGGAATACTGGGGCGGAGAAAATGGCGTCGCCACTAAGACAAGAATAATAAAACAAGCAGACGTTATTGCGCTTATGGGAATGTTTCCGGAAGAATTCTCATACGAAGAATTAAAGGCGAACTACGACTTTTATGAACCATATACTGAACACGGATCTAGTCTTTCAGCATCTATGCATTCGTTGGTGGCGTGTAAAATTGGATATTTCGATGAAGCATATAAAATGTTTTTAAAATCTGCAACAGTTGACTTAGGCGAAAATCAAAAACAGTGGGCTGGAAGCATATACATTGGTGGCACACACCCTGCTAGCAATGGTGGTAGTTACTTATCTATTGTATATGGTTTTCTCGGAGTTAGGATAAATAGTAATAAGGTTACATTTGACCCACACTTACCTGATAATTTTAATGCTATTACATATTCTTATGTTGAGAATAACGTAAAAAAGACCCTAAAATTTATAAACAATAAACAATAATAGAAAAAAACTAATAAGTTATTAGTCTTTATTTTTCTTTGCTAGCGAAAGTTTTTCAATTATTTCAGGATCGTCCGATACATAATCAATATATGAAAATGCTAATCCGCCAATAAAATTGCCAACTAGTGATAGACCTAATAAATATAGACCTTCAGGAGTAAAAAATTCGCCAGTAACAGCTAAATAAAAACTTGAAGCAACTACATGGTCAAATCCACATATTGCAAAAACCATTATAATTATGACAATTAATAAAACGTTATTTTTGAATTTCTTCATTTTTGATAGTGCACCAATTAATACGCCGCACATGATACCCATAGTAATTATTCCATACCAATCATCCGCAAATCTTTTATCTAAAACTGCAGAAAAGACACTTTCTAGCTCTGTGTGTAATCGTGTAGTCATCATGAAATAACCAAGCAAAAGACATCCAACAGCATTACCAAGGCAAACAAGTAAACATCTCCAAGTATATTCAAAAAAACTAAAATTTTCTCTTTGTTTAGGAACAAAACTTGTAAACAGATACAAATCATATTCGATAATAATCAAAATACCTACACTAAATAGTGCATATGCTACAACATCGTTTATGTTGTATGTTGCACCAAAAGCCAATGCTCCTAGCCCAATACCTATACCGCCTAAAATACTTTTACTAATAAATTTTATCATTTTGTTCACTCATTTCACTTTATAGAAACGTATATTATTATAATAATATATTTTGTTATTATCAATAGCTTAATTATCAATTTTACTTTATCGATATAGTCGAAAGTATATGTATATTGATTGAAAAAATAATAATTTAATTTAAAATTAAAGTAGTCATTTATATTGAAGAGGGAACAAATATGGAAATACGAAGGAGCGTAGGGCTTAAAGAAATTGCTGCAGAATTAAACATAAGTATAAATGCAGTATCCAGAGCGTTGAGAGATTGTAGTGATATTTCTGAAAGCACTAAACAAAAAGTAAGGAATGCAGCTATTGAATTAGGTTATGTACCAAATGCAGTAGCTCAATCATTACGAAATGGCAAGTCAAAACAAATAGGTTTTGTAACAGACACTGTACTTAACCCATTTTTACCGGTGATGTCTGATATCATTTTGAACAAACTGGAAGAAATTGATTATGGTGGTGTTATTATACCTAATAAAACCGGATTTGATCGTAGCGTAATTGCAAAATGCATATCGCAAAGATTAGATGCGATTGTAGCATTTGTTAAGCCTACTCCAGATACAATTGAGTGTGCTAGATTAAACAATTTAAAGATTGTATTTCTTGGAAAATGTGATGAACCTGACGTTGTAAAATGCGTTTACTTAGATACAATAAAAGGCGGTAGATTAGCAGGAGAACATTTTGTAAAAAATGGACATAAAAATCTTATATATGTATCATTAAATGGCGCTGTTGGAAGTAAAAGAAGACAGGAAGGTATTGAAGGATTTGTTGAAACTTTCAATAGTCGTAATGGAGAGCAAATTAAGTTGGAAATTGTTAAGTTTGAAGAGATGGAAACTAGAGTTCCGGAATTGATAAAGCAAGGTTTTACTGGTATACATACACATAGTGATACAATTGGACTTATACTTGAAAAACATCTATCTAAATTAGGTTTAAAAGACGGAGTCATGATTATTGGTATTGATGGTGTAGGAAGACATTTATCAATTTGCGAAAAAATTAATTCTATTGTTGGAGATTTTAATGAAGGTGGCGAAAAAGTTATAGAAAAACTCAAGTTAATTTTCAACGGCAAAGCTGATGAAGTTGGAGATACAATAATTGACGTAAACTTGATTTTAGAAGATCAATAGAAAGAAATTTAACTAAAGGTGCAGAAGCACCTTTTTTAATTTTTATAAATAGTAGTTTTATCTACCTTTATAGCTGTTTTGTCATATTTATAATTTTAGCAAATTCATTATAATATTTTATGTATTAATTTATCAAATGAGGAGAAAATAATGAAAGCATTTATATTTGATTTAGATGGTGTGTTGGTTCACACAGATAATTTGCATTACTTAGCATGGAAAGAAATTGCTGATAAACAAGGAATTGAGTTCAATGAAGAAATAAATAATCTACTTAGAGGTGTTTCTAGAATGGAGAGTTTAGAAATTATTCTTAGAAAAAGTGATAAAAAGTATTCTCAAGAAGAAAAAAATCAACTTGCAGAAGAAAAAAACAACGTATACAAGAAATATTTAGAAACTATGTCTCCTAACGATCTTGACTCCGGAGTCTTAGACTCATTAAATATTTTAAAGGAAAAAGGCTACATTCTTGCGATTGGTAGTTCAAGCAAGAACGCCGTTACTATATTGGATAAACTCGGCATCAAGGCAATGTTTGATGTCATTAGTGATGGAAATAATATTAGAAATTCAAAACCAGATCCTGAAGTGTTCCTTTATGCAGCCACTAAACTAGGTCTTAGTCCTGAAGAATGCTACGTTGTTGAAGATGCTGTTGCAGGCGTTACCGCAGGAGTCAACGGCGGCTTTAAAGTAATAACGATTAATGATGCCTACAGCGATGATAGAGCAACATATAGACTAAAAACCTTTAATGAAATTGTCAATATTTAGTAGGATTATAAAATTTTGGGTCAGTGTTACTATTTATTTCCACATAAATCGCTGTTGAATCATCCGTCATTTTAAACCTAGGATATTTATCTAGAGTAGGGTCTTCATTTTGCTTCTCTAATAATATATCAATATGATCTTTTAAGTTATTTGATTGTATGGATAAAATCAAATCATTATAGGTTTCGAATGCTTTCACAGTAGTTACCAATTCAGCAAAGCCATCTGTCATAAGCAAAAAAGAATGAATTTGATTCAAATCAAAATATCTAGACTCTGCATTTTTTACTCCCATTCCGTTTGGATCACATGTTTGATAGCCGTCTTCAGTATTTTTTAAAGAACGAACATGTTTAATTCTATCTTTAACTTCATCTGTTGATAATGCTTCAATCATTGATATGTTATTTTCGTCTGCTCTTTTTTTTGCTAATGATATAGTTTCACTATCTAATATTGTAAGGGCTTCGGTATGAATTTCTTCCAAACTGTTATCAAGTTTTCGTACTACAGCAGTACAATCGCCTAGTGTGAAAATTTCCATTTGCGTTGAGTTGATGTTTCTTGCAATTAGAATAGAGCAAGAAACATCATTATAACTACTTGGAAAGGTGGCTTGATTTCTTATATCACTCAAAGTATGTTCTAAACACGTGTACAATGATTGGTCTCTTTTTAATAAATATAATGGTAGCTTAGTCTTAATTTGATTAACAAACCACTCAGCATTAAAATATTTGTCACCATTAACTGGAGTTGCTCCATCAATAACAAAGGCATAACCATGTTTTTTATATTGGTCCACAAATGCATCTTCATTTGCTCTATCTTTAGTAGAATAGGAAATAGATTTAGTCGCAATACACATAATCACCTACAAAACCAAAACCAATATTAAGGAGATAATCATTAGTACTACTCCAATACTGATTGCGATAAGTTGCTTTACTAAGTCTTTTTTATTAAAACGGTTGATTATAAGGGAAAACGTTCCATAAACGCAGATGTTACCACCTAATAGTAATAAAATTAAAAATGCAACATCGTCAGCAACGAAAGAAGTTGATATTTGTATCGAAGTAACTATAAATCCAAGCAAACCTGCAAAAAACGCGATGACTTCAATGCTGCGCCATGTCGATGAATTAATTGCTTCAGTAACAACTTTAGTAGTTTTCTCTTGCGTCTCTTTTATCGCTTGTAAAGAAGCTACAAAATTTTTAGTAGTTTTATAATTCATTATTTTAAGTGCATAATTTTTACCTTTAGGGTTTTCATATTTTATTGCAAGAGCAACGCTCTTTAGAGCCTCTTTATAATCACCTTTATATGCACGAATTCTAGCGCATGTATCATAAAACTTTGCATATGATTCGTTTTGTATTATATCAGTTACCAAATCGATCGCTGAATCGTAATATTCTTCCAAAATTGTGACATGTTCAGGGTTGTAAAAATATAGATATTCAAAAATTGTGGCAAATAAATCACAAAAGACATGAACAACCCCAGAATGATTAGGTAAGTCATCAATGTTTTTTCTTGCAACTCTTAAGTATTTTTTGAACATATCGATATTTGTTGAATCGTGGTGGCCATTTTTGATTCTTTCCAATATAATCATTGACTCAATGTGTTTAAAAATCTTGTATTTTCCAGAAAATTCATCAGAAAAATATTTAACTAACTTTTCTCCTTCATCAAATTCGAGTAACGTCCTAAAGTGAATACTTAGCACATAAAAATATATGAATTTTTGATCAGCATCTAATTCTTTTTGAGAAAAGTATAAAATTTGTTGAATACTATTAGCTTCATCAGTTGTAAGATTATTCGCTATAACAGTTACTTCTCTTTCAAATTCACGAGAGCTAAAATCTCTGCTTTTAATTTTATCAAATATTAACATACTCATCTCCTTATTTATATATACATATTATCACAATAACATATGTTTTTCTATTCAATATACATTATATGTTTACCTCAATAAAAATTACTCTAATTTCATGATTTTCTTGTATGTTTTTTTGTTAAACTTAGGAGCGAATTTAAGCAAAAAAATACTAAATTCATACATTAAAATTATACGAAAATAACGGTATCAAATTCGCCAAAAAATAAAGAAAAAAAGCAAATATTTGCATGCTTAGTATTTAATCTTTGTGTATGTTGTAGTTACATGCTTTATAAATTGTTACCCTAAAGTATGTATAGTGTTAAAATTTTATTATAAATAAGTCACGATTTTACTTGCATTAGCTATTGTGAATTAGTATACTACTTTTGTATGTCGTCACGGAGAAGTGCGAGGTTGCTGATACACCCACAGGCGTTGTCATGAAGGGGGATCAGGGAATTCACATGGAGTGATACATGCCGCCTGAATAATGAAACAAGGAGGAAATTTCATGGCTAAAGTTAGGATAATTAGAATTCGCTTAAAAGCTTACGAACACAAAGTATTAGATACAAGTGTTGTTAAGATCTTACAAGCAGCGAAATCTACTGGCGCTGGTGTTGTCGGGCCAATTCCGCTACCTACGGAAAAACAAGTGTATACAATTCTTAGAGGTGTACATAAACACAAAGATTCACGTGAGCAATTCGAAATTCGTACTCACAAACGCTTAATCGATATTACAAATCCAACTAAGGAAACAATCGAAACCTTAAAGAAATTGGATTTACCAAGCGGTGTTGATATCGATATCAAATTATAGGAGGTAAAACATGAAAGCTATTATTGGAAGAAAAGTTGGCATGACCCAAGTATTCGCAGCAGATGGTTCTCAGTACGCAGTTAGTGTTATAGAAGTTTTACCAAATGTTGTCTCTCAAGTCAAAACACTTGAAAAAGACGGATATGAAGCGGTTCAAATTGGTTACGAAGTTAAAAAAGAATCAAGAGCGAACAAAGCTGAAAAAGGTCGCGTCGCAAAATCAGGCTTAGCTGTTGCAAAACACTATGTCGAATTAAAAGGTGATGAACTTAAAACTCTTAATGTTGGCGACACAATTGATGCAAGCATATTTGCAGCAGGAGATGTTGTTGATGTAATCGGAACTTCAAAAGGTAAAGGATTTACTGGCGTTATCAAAAGATACGGTCACAAAATCGGTCCTAAAGCACACGGTTCCGGATATCATAGAGGTATTGGTTCGTTCGCAAACAACGGTCGTTGTAATAACCGTGTCTTACCAGGCAAGAAAATGCCAGGTCATCACGGACACCAAAGAAGTACAATTCTTAACTTATTAGTAGTAGAAGCAAACGCTGCTGAAAACTATATCTTAGTAAGAGGTGGCATTCCAGGACCTAAAAAAGGACTTATTCAAATTAGAAGCGCTGTAAAAGTTCAACGCAAAACAAAAGAAGTCGTTAAAGAATTAGTAAACACTGCTCCAGTAGTTGAGCAAGTAGAAGTGAAAGGAGAATAATCATGGCCGAAAAGAAATTAAAAGTAGCAGTACTTAATATGAACGGCGAAGAAGTATCATCTCTTGCACTTAATAAAGATGTATTCGGTATTGAAGTTAACAAACAAGTTATGTTCGATGCAGTTAAGGTATATCTTGCAAATCGTCGTCAAGCTACAGCAAAAGTAAAAAATCGTAGCGAAGTTTCTGGTGGTGGTAAAAAACCTTGGAGACAAAAAGGAACTGGTAGAGCACGTGCTGGTTCAACAAGAAGCCCAATTTGGGTTGGTGGTGGTAGATCATTCGGACCACGTGGTAACCAAAATTACAAAATTTCTCAAAACAAGAAAGAACATAGACTCGCTCTTAAATCAGCTCTTACATTAAAAGCTGTGGCAGGGTTAGTTGTTGTTGATAGATTGGAAATCGCAGAACCAAAAACTAAATTGGTAGCAAGTGTGTTAAGTAATATCAAAGTTACTTCAAAAGCGCTTGTTGTTACAGATGCAAATAATGCAAACTTAGCATTAGGCATCCGTAATATTAATAAAGTTAAACTCGTAAATAGTAATAATGTTTCTGTTTATGATTTATTAAATGCTAAACAAGTCGTATTCGATTTAGAAGCAATTAAAAAAGTTATGGAGGTACTTGGATAATGGCTAAAAAAGAAAAAGTAGCAACCGGTTCATTCGGTAAGCCAACAATTAAAGATTTCGAAGTTATTAAAAAACCTCGTATAACTGAAAAATCTATGGAACTTATGCAAAACTTAAACAAAGTAACTGTTGAAGTTATGGATACAGCAAACAAAACTGAAATTAAGTTAGCGTTCCAAAGAATATTTGGTGTAAAAGTTGAAGATGTTAGAGTTGTTAACACTCTTGCAAAAGCAACAAGAAGGGGAGGACGTTATAATGGTCGTATCCCTGGATTTAAAAAGGCAATTGTTACAGTCGCTGAAGGACAAGCAATTGACCTATTTAAAGAGTAGTAAATGCTCTACTTATTATATATAGGAGAAAAATATGGCAATTAGAACTTACAAACCTACGACACCAAGTCGTAGAAACATGACTAATGCGACATTTGAAGAAATCACCAAATCCACTCCTGAGAAATCTCTTACAGTAAGTCTTAAAAAGACTGGCGGACGTAATAACCGCGGAGTAATTACAACTCGTCACATTGGTGGTGGACATAAAAGAAAATATCGTATTATTGACTTTAGAAGAAATAAGGATGGTATCATCGGTAAAGTACAAGCTATCGAGTATGATCCAAACAGAAACGCATACATTGCACTCATTGCTTATGCTGATGGTGAAAAAAGATATATTATCGCACCTGAAGGATTAGTAGTTGGTAATAAAATCATTTCTGGTGAGACAGTAGATGTTCGTGTAGGTAACGCAATGTTACTTAAAAACATCCCAGAAGGTAGCGTTGTTCACAACTTAGAACTTACACCACTTAAAGGCGCTCAACTTTGTAGAGCTGCTGGTACAAGTGCTCAAATCTTGGGTCACGAAGGAAAATACACAATCGTTCGTTTGGCTTCTGGTGAAGTAAGAAAGATTCTTGGAGAATGTAGAGCAACTATTGGTAGAGTCGGTAATGCTGACTTCGCACTTATCAATAAAGGTAAGGCTGGTAAAACACGTTGGTTAGGTACAAGACCTACAGTTCGTGGTTCTGTTATGAACCCTAACGATCACCCTCATGGTGGTGGTGAAGGTAAATCACCAATCGGGCGTGATGCACCACGTACACCTTGGGGCAAAAGAGCTCTTGGTGTAAAAACAAGAAAAACAAAGAAAGCGTCATCTAAATTAATTATTAGACGTCGCGGCAAGAAATAAGGCAAAGGAGGAATAAAATATGGGACGTAGTTTGAAAAAAGGACCATTCGTTGATGAACATTTAATGAAAAAGGTCGAAGCGTTAAACGCAAGCGGTCGCAAAGAAGTCATTAAAACTTGGTCAAGAAGAAGTACAATATTTCCACAATTCGTGGAACATACCTTTGCAGTTTACAACGGACGTGAACATATCACAGTTTATGTAACTGAAGATATGGTTGGACACAAGTTAGGAGAATTCTCTCCAACTCGTACATATCACGGACACACAGGGCATACAGCTGAAGATAAAGCAGCTCACGCCTCAAAAAGATAGGAGGTAAGTTATGGCAACTAAAAAAGAAACAGCAACTAAAAAAGTAGCTAAAAAAGAAAAAGTTGAAGAAGTAGCCACAAAACCAATGGTTACTGAAGCAAGTGCAACTGCTTATGACTTACGTGTTACTCCTCGTAAAGCAAGATTAGTAATTGATTTAGTAAGAGGTAAAGACGTTAGCGTTGCACTCGGCATTCTTGCAAATACTAATAAAGCAGCATCACCATTAGTCGCAAAGATCATTAAATCAGCTTGCGCTAATGCAGTTAATAACTTCGGTATGGATGCAAACAGTTTATATGTTGCAACTATCTATGCTAATGAAGGTATTAGAATGAAAAGATATCTCCCACGTGCTAAAGGTTCAGCATCTGGGTTAGTAAAAAGAAACAGCCACATCACAGTAGTGGTAAAAGGAAGGTAGTAATATGGGTCAAAAAGTAAGTCCAATAGGTTTGCGTGTAGGTGTTACACGTGGATGGAATTCAAGATGGTTTGCTGAAGGAAAAGACTTCGCTACATTCTTAGGAGAAGACATTAAAATTCGTAGATTCCTTGTTAAGAGCCTTAAAGATGCGATGTTATCACATGTTGATATTGAACGCGTTAAAACAGATAAGGGTGTTGAAGCTAATGTCATTTGTCACGTAGCTCGTCCAGGTGTTGTAATCGGACAAGATGGTGCAAACATTAATAAAATTAAAAAACAGTTATCAAAACTCGTCACTGATGGAAACGTTAGAATGACAGTTGTTGATGTAACTAATCCAGATTTGGATGCTCAACTTGTAGCATATTGGATTGCACACGAACTTGAAAATCGTGCTAGCTTCCGTACAGTACAAAAGAAAGCTATTCAAAGAGTTAGAAAAGCTGGAGCAAAAGGTTGTAGAACAATCGTATCAGGCCGTTTAGGTGGTGCTGACATTGCTCGTGGCGAAGGATATAAAGAAGGTATTATACCTCTACATACATTAAGAAGTAACATTGATTATGCTACTGCTGAAGCTCATACAACATATGGTAGACTTGGCGTCAAAGTATGGATTTGTTTGGGCGATGTTAAAGATGAAAAGGTAGAAGCCAAGAAGGGAGAGCGTGAATAATGTTACAACCAAAAAGAGTTAAGTATCGTAGACCTCATGGTATTAAATATGAAGGTAAAGCAAAAGGCGGTACTGAAATTAACTTTGGCGATTGCGCATTAGTTGCTTTAGAAGGTGATTGGATCACAGCTCGTCAAATTGAATCTGCTCGTAAGGTGTTAAGTAGAGCTACAAACCGTGCTGGTCAAGTATGGATTCGTATCTTCCCACATCTTGCAAAAACAAAAAAACCTGCTGAAGTTCGTATGGGTAGCGGTAAAGGTTCTCCAGAAGAATGGGTATCAGTAGTTAAAACAGGCCGTATCTTATTTGAAATCGGTGGTGTTAACAAGGAAATTGCATGCGAAGCGCTTAGGCTTGCAGCATACAAACTTCCTATTAAATGTAAAGTAATCACAAAGGAGGTTAAATAACTATGATGAAGGTAGCTGAAGTAAGAGAATTCTCAACTGAAGAATTAAACGAAAAACTTTACTTCTTAAAAGAAGAGTTATTCAATCTTCGTCGTAAAAAAGCTGTTGGACAGCTTGAACGTGGTGAAGAAATTAGAAGAGTTCGTAAGGAAATTGCTAAAGTATTAACAGTTATCCGTGAACGCGAACTTGGAATCAAATAAGGAGGATGATCAAGATGGAACAAAGATTATCACGTACTACATTCCAAGGTGTTGTAGTCAGTAATAAATGCGACAAAACAATCGTCGTATTAGTCGAAACTCATAAAAAACATCCTATGTATTCAAAAAGAGTTAAATATGCTAAAAAATATTATGCTCATGATGAAGAAAATAAGGCAAATATTGGTGATACAGTCACAATTATGGGTTGCCGTAAATTATCAGCCACTAAAAGATTCCGTTTAGTAAGTATTGATAAATTAGCAGTTAGCGATGTAAAAGCAGCTGCAGCTGAGTAAGGAGGTAACAAAGTATGGTTCAAAATGAAACAAATTTAATTGTTGCTGATAACTCAGGAGCAAAAAAAGTTCGTGTCTTCCGTTTATATGGCGGAGGTAATCGTAAATCTAGTGGTATTGGAGATATCGTCTTATGTGCAGTTAAAGAAGCAATTCCTAATGCAAAAGTAAAAAAAGGTGATATTGTAAAAGTTATTATCGTTAGAACAAAGAAACACATTTTACGTGCTGATGGATCAAGTGTTAGGTTTGATGACAATGCTTGTGTCCTTATTAATAATGACGGAGCACCAATCGGTACTCGTGTCTTTGGGCCAGTAGCTCGTGAACTTCGTGAAAAAGGTGAAGGATTTATGAAAATTATCTCCTTAGCACCAGAAGTATTATAAGGAGAACTAATCATGAAAATTAAACAAGGTGATAAAGTAATCGTTATAGCTGGTAAAGATAAGGGTAAGGAAGGAATTGTTCAAAAAGTCCACCCACATGTTGAAAAAGTAGTTGTTGAAGGTGTTGCAGTTCGTAAAAGACATAAAAAACCAACACAACAAACTCCTGAAGGTTCAATCGTGGAAATGTATGCACCAATTCATGTATCAAATGTTGCAATTATCGATCCAAAAACTAAAAAACCAACTAGAGTCGGTTATAAAGTCGTTAAAGACAAAAAAGTACGCTATGCCAAAAAATCAGGCACAGTACTAGATTAAGGAGGAGTAAAACAATGGTTGAAGAAATTAAAAAGACTACTGCAAAAAAAGCTCCTGCTAAAAAGGTAGCTGAAAAAGCAGAAACAACAAAAACTACAGCAGCTAAAAAAACTACAACAACAAAAACTACAGCAACTAAAAAAGCTCCTGCTAAAAAAGTTGAAGAAGTAGTAGCAGAAGTTAAGGTTGAAAAAGCTCCTGTTAAAAAGGCAGCAGCTAAAAAAGTTTCTAAAGGAAACAAAGTTGCAGCAAGAACAAACAGATTACATGAGAAATATAAATCAGTAATCGTTCCATTATTAATGGAAAAATATGGTTATAAATCAGTAATGGAAGTTCCTTCACTTAATAAAATCATTATTAATATCGGTGTTGGTGAAGCGACTCAAAACTCCAAATTACTTGATGATGCAGTTAAAGAATTAGAAGCTATTGCTGGTCAAAAACCAGTAGTTACTAAAGCTAAAAAGTCTATCGCGACATTCAAACTTCGTGAAGGGCAAGCAATTGGTTGTAAAGTAACACTTCGTGGCATTAGAATGTATGAGTTCTTCGATAAACTCGTATCAATCCAACTCCCACGTGTTAGAGACTTCCGTGGCGTTAGCAAATCTGCATTCGATGGACGTGGTAACTATACATTAGGTATCAAAGAACAAGTTATGTTCACTGAAATCGATTATGATAAAATCACAAAATTCAGAGGAATGGACATTGTAATCGTTACAACTGCCAAAACCGATGAAGAAGCATTCACACTCTTACAAGAAGCTGGAATGCCATTTGTAAGATAGGAGGAATGATCAATGGCAAAAACAAGTAAAAAAATACGTTGTGAAAGACCACAAAAATTTAAGGTCCGTGAATACACACGTTGTCAACGCTGTGGTCGTCCACATGCTGTCTATTCAAAATTCAAATTATGCCGTATATGTATTAGAGAATTAGCCTATAAAGGTCAAATTCCAGGCTTAAAGAAATCATCTTGGTAAAGGAGGAAAATAACTATGATGTCAGATCCAATTGCAGATATGCTCACTAGAATTCGCAATGCGAATGCTCTAAGACATGAATCTGTTGCTATGCCTAGTAGCAAAATGAAAGTCGAAATCGCTAAAATCCTCCACGAAGAAGGTTTCGTTAAAGGATACAAAATTAGCGGTGAAACAAAAAAAGAACTAACATTAACTCTTAAATATTCTTCTACGGGAGAAAGAGTTATTACAAGTTTAAAGAAAATCAGTAAACCAGGACTTAGAGTTACTGTTGGTGTTGAAAAACTCCCACGTGTACTTGGAGGATTAGGTATTGCTGTTATTTCTACACCTAAAGGTGTAATGACAGATGCAAAAGCTCGTGCTAACAATGTTGGCGGTGAAGTTATTTGCTATGTATGGTAGGAGGAAAGTAATATGTCACGTATTGGACTTAAACCTATCACATTACCAAAAGGCGTTGAAGTAAACGTTGGTAAAACAACAATCACAGTCAAAGGACCAAAAGGTACTCTTGACGTATTGTTACCAAAACATATTCAAATTAATATCGAAGGCGATGTAATTAATGTTGCTAGAGAAAATGAAATCAAGCAAACAAAACAAAATCACGGAACAGTAAGAGCAAATTTATATAATGCTATTGTTGGTGTCAGTGAAGGATTTAAAAAAGTATTAGAAATCCGCGGTATTGGTTATCGTGCTGCTATGAGTGGTGCAAATGTAACTCTTAACGTTGGTTATTCTCATCCAGTAACAATTGCTCCTGAAGAAGGCGTTACAATTGCTTGTTTATCAAATACAGAAATTGAAGTATCTGGTATTTCAAAGCAAAAAGTTGGTCAAACAGCTGCATTAATTCATGATGTCCGTGAACCAGAACCATATCAAGGTAAAGGTATCCGTTATAAAGGCGAACGCGTTATCCAAAAAGAAGGTAAACGTGCTGGCGCAGGAAAGTAGGGTAAAAGTATGATCAATAAAAAATCTAGAAATGACTTACGTCAACTCCGTCATAAAAGAGTTAGAAATAGAGTAAGTGGAACAGAGACAGCACCAAGATTATGTGTATTTCGTTCAAACGCTCATATTGAAGCTCAAATCATTGACGATACAAAAGGTATTACTCTTGCAAGTGTTTCAAGTGTTAGTTTAAAACTTGAAAATGGTAGCAACATTGAAGCAGCAACAAAAGTTGGTGAAGCAGTTGCAAAAGCAGCACTTAAAAAAGGCGTTACCGCAGTTGTATTCGATCGTGGTGGATATATATATCATGGTCGTGTAAAAGCATTAGCTGAAAGTGCCCGTGAAATCGGGTTAAAATTCTAGGGAGGAAAAAGACATGGAAGAAAAAGTAGTCGAAACAGTAGTTGCAAAAACTGCTGCCCCAGTTGAAGCAAATGCTCAACAACCAAGAGAAAATAACAATTCAGATAGACGCCCACAAAGAAGAAATGGTCCACATAGAAAAGGACCAGGACGTCCACGTGAACAAGTAAAAGAATTTGAAGAACGTGTAGTATCTATCAATCGTATTTCTAAAACTGTTAAAGGTGGTAGAAAAATGCGTTTTGCAGCATTAGTTGTTGTTGGTGATAAAAAAGGTAGATTCGGGTTTGGAACTGGTAAATCTGGTGAAGTACCTGATGCAATCAAAAAAGCACTTGATGTTGCAAGAAAAAATATTACTAGAGTACACATCGTTAAAGGTGGTACAATTACTCATGAAGTAATGGGTGAATTTGGAGCAAGTAAAGTATTCCTTAAACCAGCTCCTGAAGGTACTGGTATTATTGCTGGTGGTGCTGTACGTGCTATCCTTGAATTAGCTGGACTTAGAAATGTTTACTCAAAAGTTTACGGTAGCAAAACATCTTTAAATGTTATCAGAGCATCTTATGATGGTATCTCAAAAATTAAATCTTACGCAAAAGTGAAAGCTTTAAGAAGCGTGAGTGAAGAATAGGAGGAAGAATAAATGAATTTAAACGAACTCCAATATACTCCTGGTTCAAAAATTAGAAAATACCGTAAAGGTAGAGGAATCGGAAGTGGAAACGGTAAAACATGTGGTAAAGGACATAAAGGTCAAAACGCACGTAGTGGCGGTGGCGTACGTCCAGGATTTGAAGGTGGACAAAACCCATTATTCAGACGTTTACCAAAGTTTGGTTTCAAAAACTATAATAGAAAAGACTATGCTATCATTAATTTAACTGCATTGAATGTATTTGAAGATGGTACAGTGGTAACTCCAACATTATTACTTGAAAAAGGAATGATTAAAAAGGAATTATCAGGTCTTAAAGTGCTTGGAAATGGTGAATTAACTAAAAAAGTAACAGTTCACGCTCATAAAGTTTCTAAGACTGCTATGGACAAAATCACCAAAGCTGGTGGAGTTGTAGAGGTTATTAAGTAATTATGAAAAAGCTCATATCCATACTAAAACACAAAGACGTAATGAATAGATTGTTCTTTACAATCATGATTGTCTTTGTAATTCGTATTGGTGCGGCTATTACAGTTCCTGGTGTCACTCCTACTGGTGATTTAGATGATGCGCTTGCTACTGCTAGTGCTATCTCATTAATGGATCTACTTGGTGGTGGTGCATTACAAAATTTCTCGATATTTGCTTTAGGGGTTTCGCCTTACATTACTGCTCAAATTATTATTTCTTTATTAAGTAAGGATGTACTTCCTGCACTTAGTGAGTTATCAAAACAAGGGCAGTACGGTCGTAAAAAGCAAGAGATGGCTACACGTTACTTAACAGTTATGTTGGGTGCCGTTCAAGCTTATGGTATTATCATTACCATGGAAAATAGTGACTTTATTCAACTGAATTTCGAAACTAATTTCTGGACATATGCATATTTGGTTATCATTCTTCTTGCAGGCGCAATGCTTGTAATGTGGTTAGGGGACCAAATTACTTCCAAAGGTATTGGTAATGGTATTTCTATCGTAATCTTTGTTGGTGCTGTAAGAAATCTACCAATTCAAATCTCATCCGCTTTCAATAAGTGGGTAATCAATAATCAAGGACATGGAACAAACGAACTTCTTGTTGGTAGTTTCCAATTCCTAATTTACGTGCTTGTATTCTTATTAATTATTGCATTTGTTGTGTTTATTGAACTATCAAAACGTAAAATTCCAGTACAACACGCTGGTAAAGGCGGCAGAAATCCTTCAATGGCTAAAGCAAGCTTCTTACCAATTAAAGTCAATTCAGCTGGTGTTATTCCAGTCATCTTCGCTAGTAGCATTATGATGGCTCCATCTGTAGTTGCAAGTTTTATTTCATCTGAAGGAATTGATGCTGACTGGCTCGACATATTCAATTATGGAGTCATGACTGATATGGGTGGATGGAGTATGCCTTGGGGGTTATTAATTTATTTAACACTCACTGTATTATTCTGTTTCTTCTATGCAAGTCTTCAAATTAATCCAAGTCAATTAGCTGAAAATTTCCAAAAAAACGGTTCATATATTCCTGGAATTCGTCCTGGTAACGAAACTGAACGCTACGTTAAGAAAGTTCTTAATAGAGTTACGGTTATCGGAGCTAGCTCGCTTGCATTTATTGCAGGTCTTCCAGTAATTCTTACACTCTCTGGAGTGTTTGGACAAGACACATCACTTGTAATGGGTGGAACAAGTTTAATTATTATTGTTGGTGTTGCGTTAGAACTTAACAACCAAATAAATGGTCTTCTTGCTGGTAAAAGTTTTGATGAAGTTCAAAGTGGTTCATCCGCGAGAAAAAGAGGGTATTAATGTTAAATATTATTTTAATGGGTCCTCCAGGTGCTGGTAAGGGCACACAAGCTAAAAGACTAGTGAAAGAATTAAATATTCCTCATATTTCTACTGGGGACATGTTTAGAGAGGCTATTAAAAATCAAACTCCACTTGGAGTTGTTGCAAAAGGTTATATCGATGGGGGCAACTTAGTTCCTGATGATGTAACAAATGGCTTAGTCAAAGAAAGATTGAGTCAAGATGATTGTGCTAATGGTTATTTACTCGATGGTTTCCCACGTACTCTTGTACAAGCGGATGCCTTAAAGAAATTAACCTTAGAAATAAAACGCGAAATTACTCGTGTTATCAATATTGAAGTTGATGCCGATATATTGTTAAGACGTATAAGCGGACGTCGCGTATGTAAGGTATGTGGAGCACCATATCATGTCGAAACTTTAAAACCAATAGTTGATGGAATTTGTGACTTGTGCGGTGGCCCATTAATTACAAGGCCTGATGATAACGAAGAGGCTTTAAAAGTTCGTTTAGATCATTACAATGAATCTACAAAACCTTTGCTAGATTATTACAAGAATGAGGGTTTGCTTGTAAGTGTTGATGGAGATGATGAAATTGATATCATTTTCAAAAATGTATTAGCTAAGGCGAAAGGTAATTAATAATGGTCATCATTAAATCAGATCGTGAGATCTTATTAATGAAAGAAGCAGGTAAAATTGTTGCTGAGGTCTTTGAGAGAATTGGACCGATGTGTGTTAAAAACACCACAACGATGGAACTTGCAAATGTAGCCGAAGAAATTATTCGTTCTAGAGGAGCCATACCTACGTTTAAAAACCATGGTGGCTTCCCTGGAGCAGTTTGTATTTCTGTTAACGACACATTAATACACGGTATACCGTCTAGTAAGACAATCTTAAAAGAGGGAGATATCGTATCAATTGATGTTGGCGCAACGTATAAAGGCTATATAGCTGATGCATGTAGAACGTTTATGGTAGGTAAGTGTTCTAAAGAAGCTGTTGATTTAGTTAATACAACACGTGAGAGTTTCTTCGAAGCTGTTAAATTAATTAAACCGGGAGTACATTTAGGGGATATATCTAACGCAATCGAAACTTATTGCAAAAGCCGCGGTTATTCTCTTCCAGTAGAATTTGCTGGGCATGGAGTTGGAACTAAACTTCATGAGGATCCTTCTATTCCGAATTTAGGAACTAAAGGAACAGGTATAATTTTAAAAAAAGGGATGTGCTTAGCGATTGAACCTATGGTGAATGTCGGTTCACCAAGTGTAAAAATGCTAAGTGATGAATGGACTGTCAAAACAAAAGATGGCAAACTGTCCGCTCATTATGAAAACACCATAGCCGTTACTGAAACAGGTTATGAAATACTAACAATGTCAGAAAACGAAAAAGGAGTAAATTAATGTCAAAAGAAAATGTCATCGAAGTAGAAGCGACCGTTGTTGAGACTTTACCTAATACAACATTTAAGGTAAAATTAGAAAATGACGTTGTGATTCTTGCAACCGTTTCTGGTAAAATCCGTATGCACTATATACGCATCTTTCCAGGTGATCGAGTCACAGTCGCAATCTCTCCCTACGATTTAACACGGGGGCGTATCACATATAGATACAAAAATTAAATTTATGCAGGAAGCATAGGAGGAAAAATTATGAAAGTTAGACCTTCAGTAAAGCCAATTTGCGACAAATGCAGAGTTATCAAGAGAAACGGTGTTATCCGTGTAATCTGTGAAAACCCTAAGCATAAGCAAAGGCAAGGTTAGGAGAACGTTATGGCTCGTATTTTAGGCGTAGACATACCAAATGATAAAAGAGTAGTGATTTCACTTACTTACATTTATGGTATTGGACTTACAACAAGTAAGAAAATTTTAAAAACAACAGGTATTGATGAATCAGTTCGTGTTAAGAATTTAACAGATGATCAATTAGTACTTATCAGAACAGAAGTAGCAAAGTTTAAAGTTGAAGGGGATTTACGTAGAGAAAAAGCCTTAAACATTAAACGTCTTATGGACATTGGTTGCTATCGTGGTCAAAGACATAAAAGAGGTCTTCCATCACGTGGTCAAAGAACACGTACAAATGCTCGTACATGTAAAGGACCAGCAAAAACAATCGCTAATAAGAAGAAAGCTTCACAAGGTTAGTGAAAGGAGGAATATAATATGGCTAAAGGAAAACCATCAGCAAGAAAGAAAAAAATTAAACGTAGTTATACGAAAGGTCTTGCTCACATTCACTCATCTTTCAATAACACAATTGTCACTATCTCAGATGAACAAGGTAATGTAATTGCTTGGTCAAGTGCTGGTGCACTTGGTTTCAAAGGTGCTAAAAAATCGACACCATTTGCTGCACAACTTGCAGCTGAAGCAGCTGGTAAAAAAGCATTCGATCAAGGGTTAAGAACTCTTGATGTAAATGTCAAAGGCCCTGGTGCTGGTAGAGAAAGCGCAATTAGAGCGCTTGCTAATGCTGGCTTAATGGTCACAACTATTACAGATACTACACCAGTACCTCATAATGGTTGCCGTCCACCAAAACGCCCAAGAGGCTAAAATTAATTACCTAAATTAATCAATGAAAGGAGATAATTATGGCTAATTTACCAAATCCATTTGAAAAAAGAGAATTTAAGATAGCTCAACATGATCCAGAAACAAATTTTGGTCGTTTTGAAATTGAACCACTAGAAAGAGGATTCGGGCTAACAGTTGGAAACTCACTCCGTAGAACATTACTTTCTTCACTTCCAGGTGCAAGCATTTATGCTGTTGAAATCGAAGGTGCACGTCATGAATTTACGGCACTTGAAGGAATCGAAGAAGATACAACAAATATTATTCTTAACTTAAAAGGTTTAATATTGAAAATTGATGATGATACAAATACTGACAAAAGACTTGAAATCGATGTAGTAGGACCATGTGTTGTTACTGCAGCTGATATCAAAGTTCCAGGACTTGTTGAAGTTATTAATAGCGATTTAGAAATCGCTCATGTCGCAGAAGGCGGCAAACTTAAAATGACTATGTACGCTAGAAATGGTAGAGGATATGTCACAAGCGAAGAGAATAAAGTTATGCATACATCTAGCACAACTGGTCAAATCGTAGGATTAATCTATACTGATTCTTTATATAGTCCAATTACAAAAGTTACTTATGATGTAGTCCCAACTCGCGTTGGTACAGATGCAAAATTTGATAAGCTTGAATTACAAATTACTACGAATGGTTCTATTGCGCCTCAAGATGCACTTGCACTCGCTGCAAGAATATTAGTTGAACACTTAGAACAATTCGTAAGTATTAGTGATATTACTAGAAACATCCGTATGGAAAAAGAAGAAGAAGTTAAAGAAGAAAATAAATACGCAGACTTCTCTATTGAAGAACTTGATCTTTCAGTAAGAAGTTATAACTGTCTTAAACGTGCAGGTATTAATTCTATTAGCGAACTCACACTTAAATCTGAGGATGAAATGATGAAAATCCGTAATCTTGGAAAAAAATCCCTTAAAGAAGTTAAAGAAAAACTTATCTCAATGGGAACTGGTTTTAGAGATTACCAACTAAACTAAGGAGATAATATATGGGAACTCAAGGTAGAAAAAACGTTCACGGTAAAGGTGGCGTAAGATTTAAAGAGGCGTATACTTCATCAAAAGAAAAAGCAATGCAACGTAATGTTGTCTCTGAACTTATCGTTCATGGACGAGTTGTTGTTACTTCAGGTGTTGTTAAAACACTTAAAAGAAATGCTGATAGATTAATCACTCTTGCTAAAAGAGGAGACTTACATGCTATTAGATTAGCTGCAAGTCGTATTAGGAATATCAAAGTCGATGAAAAAACAACTGCTTTAGATAAATTATTTAAAGAGTTAGGACCTAAATTCAAAGATCGTAATGGTGGTTACACTCGTGCTATTAAAATGCAAGCACGTAGAGGTGACAATGCTACTATGGTTATAGTTGAATGGGTTGAATAACTAAATACTCAAAAATTAACACTTAAAATGAGTTCATAAGAGCTCATTTTTTTACATATCATGCATAAACTGATGTATAATTATTTATATATAACAGAATCGGAGAAAATTATGAATAAGTTTAGATTAATAATTTCAGCAGTTTTTGGCCTTGTTGCGCTAAGCTCTGTTGTTATAGTTGGGAATGATATAGTTACAATTGGTAGAGCAACAGAAACTTCTTATACACTTACATTATCTAAAGACAAGAATAAATTCGTAGCAGATTATGCTGAAAACGGTATTGCTACTACTGATTCAGGAAATGATATCATGTATAAAAATGAGTCACTTGCGGAAGCTAATGATGTTTTTGCTGAATTTCAGTATAGTGGAACACTGATGTTTGGACAAATGAATATGGCCGGGTATATAGTTGGAATAAATTCCATTACTATTACAAAGACGGACACAACTCTAGGTAATGATATGGCAATTATTTTGGGTACATATGTATTGTCATATAAAGATCTTATTCTTATTGATTTTGTTGACAATAAATTTGTTTACGATGCAACAACACTAGGAATTAATGTAAATTCTTTTTATTTTATGAATGGTGGTGACACAGCTTTTATTGAGTCTATCGTGATAAATTATTCATGTAGCGTTATGCCAATAAATCCATATTTGTCTGCCGTAATGAATTATAAAAGTATAAGTAATGGTAGTTCTTTAGAGTTATCTATTACTAGTATGCAGGCATTGGTGTTAGATTATATGTGTAGAGATATAACTCATCTGATTGAAATATCTATTTTATCTGGACCTGGACGAATCGAAAATGGATTTTATGTTAGTGATGGCGTTGGGAAAGCGACAATTCAATTAGATGTTATGGATGCAGATGGAAGAAATGCTGATCCTTATAATTTTGAAATAAATGTAACTTAGAAAATATAGCGCTAAAAAACGGGAATCATCCCGTTTTTTAATATTTAATAACGTTTATTTCATTCAAATGAGATCGGATTATTAGAATAGAAAACGAATGAATATTTACAATCAACAACCAATGGGATATTTACATAATTTATTACTTCATACATAATAGTTTCTTCAAATAGAAATTCATTGTTTTTATCTGTGTATAATTCATTGTCTAAGGTTGAATATACTTTTATTGGGTTATTTTGCTCTGCTTTAGCATATAGATTCTTTCAATGGAATCGTTAGAATATGAGTAGTGGTATGCACCCATGTTTTCTAGGAAATACTCATGCAAAGTAACTTCATTCATATATACATTAGCACTGAGAGTCCCCCATGCATCTGCGTATGAATATATGAAATTAATGTTAAAAGTGCTTTTTTGGTTACTGCAGCCAATTAGCATAAATGCTGATGTAAGTGTGAATATAAGTGATAGTATTTTTGGACATTTTTTGTACATAATGTTAGTTCCTCGAAAGTTTAAATAATTAGTATAACGCCAACTGTTATTATATCAAAACAGTTATTATTAAAACCAAATATTTTTAAAGTCAATATTACAAAAGTTCAATTGAGCAACTAGGAAATAAATTATGTCCAGGGCCTTCATCAACTCTTTGTCTATTAACATGTTTGACTTTACTATTTGCGCTTTATTTTTGATATTTATTTAATGTTGTAGATGATGATGTACAAAAACTCTAAAATATGAATTTTTAT
>CAYJLA010000003.1:0-67516 GCA_964371305.1 uncultured Staphylococcaceae bacterium
ATGCCTTTCACGCATGCATTCACGGGTTCGAATCCCGTACGGGTCACCAAACGCCAAAAAAATACTCGATAATATCGAGTTTTTTTATTGGTAAAAAATGGACATAATCTTTTTATTAAACATTTAATAAATTAATTGAACATTATTTTATAAATAAAATAAACTTGAAATGTTATATTTATTTTTGTTGCGATTAAACAAAAAATATTTAATAATGTTTTTATGGAAAATGTTGTTGCGATTGAAAATATAACTCAAAATAAAAAGAGCAACAGAATATGGGAAATTGATTTCATTAGAGGAATTTGCATTCTTTTAATGTGCATTGATCACTTTTTCTGGGATATGACATCCAAGTATAGTGGATTATTACCGACTTTTTTTGGCTTTGATTTCTCTTCATCTACTCCTGGTTGGATACAAAGTTGGATGCATTTTTCTGATGCATATTATGGATTCGAACCTCGAATTTACCTTCGATTAATTGTATTAGGTATCTTTTTTGTATTAAGTGGATTAAGTTGCTGTTTATCAAGAAATAATTTAAAAAGAGCTATTGTATGGACTGGCGTAGGTGCAGGAATCACTTTAGGTACAACGCTTATTGCGTTTTTAATTCCCTCAATGGCAAGCGCATTTATTCCTTTTGGTGTCATTTCTTGCTACGGTGTTTCAATACTTTTTTATACATTATGCCTAACTATTGCAAAAAAAATATTTTCTAAAGAAACTTTTGATAGATTTTGGAAATGGACATGTCTATTCCTAGCAATATTATTCATTGGATTAGGAATATATTATGACTATTTTGATATTTATAGACCATATGATCAAGCGCCAAATACTATTATTGGTTGGATATCTACTATTTATGGTTCGATTATTGGCTATATAAAGTTTGGGGCTGATTATTTTCCTCTTTTTCCTTACCTAGGTTATATTTTCTTAGGTGCGTTTTTTGGTTATACATTATTTAAAGATAAAAAAACATTATTCCCTAATGGTCATAACAAAGTAACGGATAGTATTTCACTAATAGGGCGAAATACAATATGGATATATATATTTCATCAGGTATTATTTATATCCGTTCTTATAATAGTGTTTTTATGTGCTGGTTTAAGATTTAATTACTAGTTTTATCATCAATATATTCTTCAATACTGCTTGCAGCATTTTGACCTGCTGAAACAGCTCCAATAACAGTTGAAGCGCCATTTGTGGCATCTCCTCCAGCGAAAACGCCATCAATCGAAGTTAATTGCTTCTCATCAATTGCAATACACCCTTTATTATTTGTAAGTAAGTTTTTATTGCTTTGAATCAGTAGTGGATTAACAGTAGTGCCTAAAGCTTGGATTACAAGATCAACCGGCAAATAAAATTCACTGTCGCGAATAACTGAAACAGACCTTCTATTTGAAGAATCCAATTCTCCAAGTTGCATTCTCACACACCTCATTCCAACAACTTTATATTCTTCATCACCAACAAATTCAGTTGGATTTGTTAAATTCATAAAAATTATTCCCTCTTCTTCAGCGTGTACTATTTCTTCATGTCGTGCAGGCATTTCATCTCTACTTCTTCTATATATAATATAAACTTTTTCAGCACCGAGTCTAATTGCGCATCTAGCAGCGTCTAAAGCAACATTTCCACCTCCCACAATTGCAATAGTCTTATTGTCGGTTATTGGAGTATCAGTGTGAGCTCTATTTGCACCCATAAGATTAATTCTAGTTAAAAATTCGTTTGCTGAATATACACCGTTATAATTTTCTCCCGGTATGCCCATAAACTTAGGTAGGCCAGCTCCAGTAGCTATATAAACTGCAGCAAACCCATGTTCTTCAAATAGTTCAGATATTTCAATTGTTTTACCTATAACAGCATTAGTAACAAATTTACCGCCCAAACTTCTTATTGATCTTATTGTTTCTTCAATAACACTGCGTGGCAATCGAAAACTAGGTATGCCATAAACAAGCACGCCTCCAATCTTATGTAGAGCTTCATAAACAGTAACTCTAAAGCCTTTTTTTAATAAACTAATGGCACAAGCTAAACCGCTAGGGCCAGAACCAACTATGGCAACTTTTTCTCTTCTTCTTATTGAGGATTGTGTTTCTATATTTGGGTAGTTATCGGTTATATAACGTAAAATTGAACCAATAGCTACCGGCTCTTTATCGTTTATAAGTCCTGCAATGCAGTTTTTTTCGCAATGCACTTCTTGTGGACAAACTCTTGAACAAATTGATGATAAGTTCAAAGTAGGATTTAATATTGCAGAAGCTTCATTAAAATGTCCATTTTTTATACAATTTATAACTGCTGGAATGTTGTTTGAGATAGGGCAGTCTCTAACACAATTAGCATTTTTGCACCCAATACAACGATTTGCTTCTGAAATAACATCTTCCAGAGTAAAACCTAAATTTACTTCTTCGAAAGTTTTAATTCTTTCATTTGACTTGAGTGTTGGCATTTCTCTTCTAGCCATTTTTAATTTCTCCAGTTAAGTTACAATATTTTTTATAGTTTTCTTTTTCTACAGCATTGTAGTATTGTAGTCTGCTGTAGGCAACTTTAAAATCAATCAAGTGAGCATCAAAATCCGGCCCATCAACACATGCAAATTTTGTTTCATCTCCAACTTTAATCCTACAACCTCCGCACATACCTGTTCCATCGATCATTATAGGGTTCATTGAAACAATAGTACTTATTTTATAAGGGCGAGTAACTTCAGCGATTGCCTCCATCATTTTAAGGGGTCCAATAGCAAACACTCTGTCAAAAGTGACACCTTCTTTTAATGTTCTACCCAAATACGTTACACAATTTTCTTTTTGTTCAAGATTTTCATCGACGAATAATTGATAATTGTCGCTTAATGCTTTTAATTCATCATCTAAAATAACTCTATCTTTTGATCTAAACGAAGATAATACAGTGATTTCTGAACCTCTATCATGCAGTTTCTGTGCAATAGGTAGACCAATAGCAGCTCCTACTCCACCAAGCACAATGCATACTTTTTGTAATCCATCTAATTCAGTTGGTTTCCCAAGTGGTCCTAAAAAATCTAGTAACTTATCACCAACCTCTAATGTAGAAAGTTTTGATGTAGTGGTGCCTACGGATTGAAAAATAATAGTCACCAAACCCCTATCTAAATCAACTTTGTTTATTGTAAGTGGTATTCTTTCGCCATGTTCATCAGTTCGTAAAATTATAAATTCTCCTGGTTGAGCCTTTTTAGCGACCAAAGGAGCGTAAATTTCGATACTATAAATATTTGTGGCTAACTTTTTCTTCTTTAATATATCAAACATAATTAACTATTCAACGATTTCAACATCAGTTACTTCTGCGTTTGTTGTAGTAGGTAAAGTGCTATCAGGAGTAGTTTGTACTACTTGTGTATTCTTTTTAAGGTGATAAGCTATTCTAATTAAATTGATTATAATTACAACACCAAGAATCATTAAGACGCCACCGATGCAAATCATAATAATTTCGATTGCGCTTGTTTGTTGCCAAAACATTAATGCTGCTCCAACAATCATAACTGTGGCTAATATAATTTGTAAAATGCCGATAACCAATTGTTTTTTTCCATCTCTCAATTTGAATGATGCATTTAAAGCAATTAATGCTCCGCCTATCATAAAACTACATGCTACTAAAAATACTAAATATGTTTCTAATATTTCAGGATTTGAAACTAATAATATCCCAAGAGAAGTTACAAGAGTACCAGTTGCTAAAACTACAAAGCTTTGTGGTGTTCTTGGGGAGATTAGTTGATAAACAATCATTAATACACCTTCTAAAATAATAAATGCACCAGCTACAATCCCAAGTGTATCTGCAACCTCTTCGTGTAAAACCGCAAATAATATTCCGGCAATTATAGCTATAACAGCCTCAGTAATTCTCCAAATCATCCAAACAGTACTAAATTTTTTCATATTTAACTCCTCCATTATTTATATGTAAATAATAACATATTTAATAAACCAATGAATAATATATTTTCATTTAATGTGTAATCAGAAAAATGCTTAGCAAAACTTTTAGATAAACCACCAGTAAGATATATTTCAAAATCATAATTATATGATAATTTTATTCGATTAACTATGCCATTAATCATATCTATATGACCATTAATGATACCAGCATTTAAGCTTTCATTAGTTGTTTTTCCTAGTGATGGTATTGAGTCTAAAATATGAAAATGCTTTATTAAATCAGCGTTTTTTAAAAGTGATTCTACAGTTTTTTGTATTCCCAACGTTATATTTACGCCTATGAGTTCTTTTGTTTCATTTACTACAACGAACTTTGTTGCAGTTCCCATATCTATTATAATACTTGGTTTTGAACAAATTATACTTGCGCCCACCGCTAATGCATATAAATCACAACCGATTTCAGATGGATCTTTTATATTAATATTTATTGGTGATGGTGTCTTATAATTCACTAAAATAGGCGTAATATTCGAGAAGTTTGACAAAACATCTAGTACAATTTCAGTGTATTTAGGAGACACTGAAGCAATAATAATTTTATCTAATTCACAAGTTGAGGTCATGTTTGAGACAACATCATGTAAATCTTTTATAAAAGCGTGTTTAGTATACAGTATACTTTTTTTGTTAGTGAAAATGACTCCATCAGTTAAGCAAAGTTTTGTTGCAGTATTGCCGATATCGATTAATAAAAAAACCTTTTTCACACATATATAATACTACATTAATAAAAAAATGATAATTTTATTGTCTTTATCCAGTCAAAAAAATCATTTATAATTAAAGAGAATAATAAATCTAGAGAGGGCATTTATGAATTTATGGCATAGAGTAGATCCAAAGCAAATCGGAAGTGAAAAATTTTTGGCTTGCATTGAAATTTCTAAGGGTAGTAAAAACAAGTATGAATTGGATAAATATTCAGGTACATTAAAGTTGGATAGAATTCTTTTTACATCAACACACTATCCTCAAAATTATGGTTTCATACCACTGACTTATGCAGATGATGGTGATCCATTAGATGTGCTAGTTTTATGTAGTGAAGAGGTTATGCCACTTGCATTAGTGGAGTGCGCTCCTATTGGCGTTTTGGAAATGGTTGATGGTGGCAAATCAGATATGAAAATCATCGCAGTAGCACTTAATGACCCGTTTTATTGTAATTATAAAGACATGAAAGAACTCCCAGAACATGTTATTTTGGAGATTAAACATTTCTTTAAAGTATATAAAGAACTTGAGAACAAACAAACTATGGTAAATTCTATTAGAGGACGCAGTAAAGCAATCGATGTTATTCAGGAAAGTATAAATGCGTATGGTGAGAAATTCGGAAATATGTACAGAGGTATGTCTTAGTGAAATTTACTATTTTTCATAATGAGAATAATTTATCGATCGTTTCTAGGATAAGAACAGTGCTAGTTCAATATGGTTACATTGAAGAAAATGATAACCCTGATATTGTAATTTCTGTGGGTGGAGATGGAACATTTTTAAGAGCCGTTGAATATTTTCATAAAACAAATAATGATATATTGTTTGTTGGAGTTAAAGCAGGTAGACTAGGATTTTATTGTGACTTTTCTGAAAACGATATCGAATCACTTCCTGAGATAATTAAGTTGAAAGAAAATATTTTACATCTTGATTTAGTTAAAGGAACAATTGATGACAAAGAAACTTTTTTTGCCTTAAATGAAATTTCAATAACTAGCATTCCAAATACAATTTATTTAGAAATTTTTGTTGATAATAGTTCACTTGAAAAATATGCAGGCACTGGGATAATTTTTTCTACAACAAGTGGCTCGACAGCCTATAACAAGTCTTTAAAAGGTGCTATCGTAGATAGTGTGATTCCTACAATTCAAATGACTAAAATGGCGGCAGTTAATTCTTCCGCACATCATTCTTTAGATGTATCACTTATTTTAAACAACAATAGGAAAATTCTTGTAAAAAGTCTGCAAAAACTTGATTATTTAATTAGTTTTGATAATAAAATTTTAAAAACTACAATGTTTGATAAACTTGATATTTCACTCAAAACAGGCGTTGTAAAAACTTTAGTTATACATAATGATGTGTTCGTAAGAAGATTAAAAAAGGCGGCATATATTTAATGAAAATTGGTATTGTTGGTGGAGGCGCAAGTGGAGTTTATTTAGCTTTGTTGCTAAAACAATACAACGAAAATATTGAAGTATTAATAATTGAACATAATGATGGTTTACTAAAAAAACTTGCCATTACTGGTAGCGGTAAATGCAACTTTGCAAATTTGAAAATTCGTTCAATAGATTATTCAAACTATAATACAATTCAAAATATTTTAGACTCGTATCTACCTTTTGAAATAGCAGACCAGTTACTTAAGTTTGGTATTCCACATATTGCAAAAAACAACTTACTTTATCCAAAAAGTGAATCTGCAAAAACAGTTGTAGATAGACTTCTTTTTTTATTGGCCAAATACAATGTAAAGTTATTAACTAATTGTTCAGTTTCTGAATATGTAACTTGTGACGAACAAGTCAATGGCCAAGATGTAGAAGTGTTTTTGACCAACGGAACATCTATTATCGTTGATCATTTAGTGTTTGCTACAGGCGGTATTACTTATCCTAAAACTGGAAGTGATGGAAGTTTGTTTGAATTATTAAAACGTCATAGTTACAATTTTAGTGAATTAAAAGTAGGACTTGCTCCTGTGCAAACAAAAGAGAAATTAAATGTACTCGATGGAGATAGATTAAAATGTAATGTTAAATTATACTTTGATCAAAAGTTTGTATATGAAGAATACGGAGAGGTACTTTTTAAGAAAAATGGATTAGGAGGTATTGTAATTTACAATATGTGCTCACTTATTGCAAGAAACAAGAAGTATGAAAATGCGCAAATTGAGCTAGAAATTATAGATAATGATCTATTATCAAAGCTAGAGATTAAAGAAATATCAGACATTCAAGGATTTCTAACACCTAAAATGTATAAGTATCTTTGTTCTTTAAATTTCACAAATGATAAATTAAGAAAAATTTTATCAAGTTTCACATTAACATATTTAAAACCTTATGGACCAGAATTTTCTCAAGTAACAGTGGGTGGAATAAAGTTAGAATACGTAAACGAAGCATTGATGTCAAAACATGAGCATAATGTCTATTTTGTTGGTGAAATGCTTGACGTAGATGGTTTGTGCGGCGGATACAATTTAATGTGGTCTTTTTGCTCGAGTTTTGCAGTATATAATGATATTATATCAAGGTATGAATTATACTGATCAAGAAAAACGCGAACATTACAGTTATTTAAAATCATTACTGACTAACAAATATATATTGCAAATGATTGGAAATACACATCATAAGCATTCCAATACGTTTTTACACAGTAAATTAATTGCGTTAGAGTGTCTATATATAGCACACAAATCAAAAAAATGTTATAATGTAAAATCTCTCCTTTTAGGAGCGATGTTGCATGATTTTTTTCTTTATAATCAAAAGGAAAAAAAGACACATTTGCATTTGTTCTATCACCCCAGTGAAGCTTATGAAAATGCAAGAAAGTATTTCGATGTAAATGAAATAGTTAAAGATATAATTTTGCATCATATGTGGCCACTTGCCTTAACAAAGCCGCCTAAGTTTAAAGAAGCGTGGTTAGTGTGTTATGTCGATAAAAAGGCATCAATTAAAGAAAGAATTATGAATAAAAAATATTTACAAAAAATGAAAGAAAAAGAGAACTATTATGAAAAAATTTAAATTATTTGCATCAATTGGACTATTGATGAGTTCAGCTATTGTTTTATCTGCTTGTACATTCGATATATTTCCAAGTATAGTTGATAATTCCAACCCAACCATAAGTGGAGAACCTAGTATCGAACCTTCAATTACAGATGATTATTCGGATACAGACCCAAGTGTTTCAGTCCCGTCAACAGATATAACTAATCCAACAATAACAGATCCTACTACTGGAACAGTAAGTGATCCAAGCGTGCCTGTGTTGGAACGTAAAATTATCATGGATGAAACTAATGGAAAATATGTTTCAGGTAATGCAACTATGCAAGCTGAAAGTATGAATGGTGACTTATTTGATTTTGCCGTAGGCTCAACTAGTCTTGTTGAAGAAGTTGATAGTTTAATAAGTATTAAAGCGACTGGTAAGTTGTATAATGTAACAAAAATTACTGGTATAGATACTGTTACGGTTAATTATTCTACAATCAGTTCATCTAAAATTACTTTATTTCACGGAACTAGTAGTGAACCATCTGTTAATAGCGTTACTTTAGAAAGCGGAGTCCCTTTTAATGCTGATGAAATTGCAGTAGATTATATACTTTTGCAAAATTTAACTGCATTACCTATTACAATTAGTTCAATTGAAATTACATATTCTAATATACAAAGAAAAAATCTTACATCTGTTGAATTAGATGTAACGGATTTATCACTAGACGGAACTCAACCACTAAAAAATTATGTCCCAAGCGTTATAAGAGGAACTGCTGTATACTCCGATAACTCTAGAACAACATTAAGTTATGATAAAGATGGAAATAGTGGTTTTTCAATATTTTATATAGATAATACTCTATTTGAATATACAGGTGAGATTATTTATAATAAATCTGGTTATGTTGAATTAGTAATCGAATATAAGGGTATTGAATCTGATTCGGTTACACTTTTACTTGAGGGTCCTGGTTATTCAAACGTACCTACTAGTATTGATATAAATGATGTGTATGTAGTTTTAACTCTCGGCGAAACCTACCAAATTATACATGATGTAACGCCTGAGATTGCCTCAAAAGATGTTGATTATAGTATACTTAGCACCGGAACCGCTGTTTCAGTTGATGAAAGTGGTTTGGTTAAAGCGGATAAGTTTGGTAATACAACTGTAAGAGTCACTTCATCTGTTTCAACTAGTGTTTATACAGATATTGAGTTTGAAGTTACTGAGGAAACAGGATATTCTCAGGAAGCTGTTGACTATACGTCAATTGATTATAATAAAAAGGGGTTTGCTCCTGCGTTAGGTAATCAAAAAGTATTAATGATACCGATTCAATTATCCGGAGAAGGAACTTTTACTTCGTCTGAATTAGATAATATAGAAAATTATACATTTGGTACTAAAAACAATACACCTGACAGTTGGAACTCTTTAAAAACATATTACGAAACCGCTAGTTTTAATCGAATTAATATAACAGGAGAAGTTGCTCCAGTATATCAATCTGCTAATTCAAGAGATTATGTAAATAGCTCTTACTATAACTTAGTTAAATTAATGCAAGATGCACTTGAATGGGTAGGAGAAAACGGAGTCACCCTTGATGACTATGACATTGATGACAACGGATATATTGATTCAGTTCATTTTATAACAAAAACATATTCAGATGTATGGGGAGAAGTATTATGGCCGCATAAATCTGAATTACCATACGCTGCAGGTACAAAAGCTAATCCTGAAATAAGAGTTTATACAGCTACAACATTCGATCATTTTACTGATGCTAGAACTATTATACATGAACAAGGTCATGTTTTTGGACTTGCTGATTATTATGATTATTCTGGAACTGGTATAGATTATGTAAAGTCTGCTGATATGCAGTCTGGAAATTATTTTGACTGGAATTCTTTTTCAAAATTAACTACTGGCTGGGTAGATCCATACGTAATAAACGGTAAACTTAATTCTACTACTGTTACTATAAATGCTGCAGCTTCAAGCGGTGATAGCTTAATTATTCCTGCATCAACATGGAATGGTTCAGCTTTTGATGAATATATACTGGTAGAATTATTCTCCCCTAAAGGAAATAACGAAGATGACTGGAATGTTTGGTCATATAATTTTGGCGGATTAGGATCTTATGGAGTGAGATTGTATCATGTAGATGCAAGATTATACTCTACATCTAATAGCTATGTAATTAATGATCCTGACGCATCTCAAGACTATGGAACTGTTAATTACGCTAATAACAATTCATATGATGGCAATGATTATGGTGGATACTACCTTGAAGATGATTTTGCATTATTAGAATTAATATCAAAAAATAAGCGTTCTACGACTCAAAGATATTTAAATAGTGGCGACTTATTTGTCGAAGGTGACACATTCTCATTTAGTAAATATTCTAACTATTTTACAAAAACTACTACAATGAATAATGGAGAAGCATTCCCATATGAACTTTCATTTAGTAATATGTCAGCTGATTCAGTTACTGTCACAGTAAAAAACTTATTTTAAGAGGAAAACACAATGATTATAGATGAAATTAAAAAACAAAGCATGATTGCGCTTAAAGAAAAAGATTCTGTCAAAAGAGGCATTTTGGGAGTAGTAGTTAATAAATATACTCAACTTGCTATTGAATTAAAATCAAGAGGTGAAGAAATTAGCGATGATGATACAATACGTATTTTGACAAAAGTCAAAAAAGAATTGGATGAAGAGTTAAATGGTTTCATTCAAGTAAATAACCAAGAAAAAATCAATACCATAATGCATCAAAAAGAAGTGATCAAAATTTTCTTGCCTGCAATGCTTAGCGAAGAAGAAATTGAAGAAATTATTAGAAGTTTGGATGATAAATCTATACCTTCTATAATGAAGCATTTTAAAGCAAACTATTCTTCTAAAGCTGATATGTCTTTAGTAAATAAAGTAGCAAGAGAATTTGTAGCATAAAATATTGAAATCCCTTATTAATATAGTATAATTAATAAGGTATAGGGGCGTCGTACAATGGTAGTACACCGGTCTCCAAAACCGTTTATGCGAGTTCAATTCTTGTCGCCCCTGCCAATTAAAATAACTAGTTAGTGATGGCTAGTTTTTTTATTGTCTTAAATTATTGAAAAGGATTAAAGAAAACTATTATATTAAATAGCGCAACTTGTCCTAAGTACATCACAAATAATATTAAGTCAGTAACTGCAAGTTTTACAGATGTTCTTTTGACTATGTTTGATATTCCGCTTATAAGTGCGTATATTACCAACGGAATAGAAATAAATTCAATAATCCAAAGTATAATGGCAAAAATTGAAACTCCAGAACCGAAAATTTGCCCGTTTTGATATTCTACTGCAACTAGTAACCAAGTAAAAGGCAAATGAATAAGATTTACTGCTATTAATAGTATCATTAGCAAAATATTGTTTATTTTCATACTCTAATGGTACTATAAGATTTATCAAAAATAAAATAGATATATTACATTGGCCATTTATCGCCAGTGTCATATGGTAGGTGTTGATTTGAATTTATAAAGTCATAGTAATGACCCATTTGAGTGCTGCCATAGTATGAATCAGCATATTCAGTAACTTGTATGCCTAGAGCTAAATCAACAGTTAAAACGCCATCAACATCAATATGCAAGTTTGCATATAATTCATCAAGTCTGTTATATTCGTCAGCAAATATTTGGACATGTAGGTTCTTAATGTCTTCGTTATAAGTTAATTCACCCATATTGATATCAAAAGTCCATGATTCTCTTGAACCATTGCTATATACATAGTTTTGAAGCAATGTTGAGTAATCTAAAACTCTATCAGCAGGTGGGACTACAATAGCGTCTTTAATTGCGTTTAAAGCAAGACCATATATTCCAATTCCGTATTCAACAAAGTAGTATAACAAGTTATTGCCAGTCATTAACTGATCTAGTGTGAATCTAACTGTTTTTGTATAGTTGCGACTACTAATTAAGAAATTTCTATGAACGCTCATAAAAATATTTTCTGAGTCATAATAATAAAACTCTATATCAATATCTTTACCTTCTCCATTTACTGCAAGTATTGCTTTAATACCTTCTAATTTCAAATATCCTCTTACACCTAAATGATTACCGTTTTGGTCAATTTCATCGTATATCTGCATATCAAAATGAGCCCCATAATCAAGACTAATGCCTATAACATCGAGGAATAGGTCGAAATCGTTTTGAGAAGGATCATTATCACTACCTTGTACTCTATAATAACCATAATTTACTGAATTAGCGAATAAGTCGAGTATTACAAACACATCGGTAAAATCAGTATACGAATCATCTATTGGAAGTCTCTCATAATTAGGATTGTATGTAGATTGAATAATTTTAAATTTGAGTTCGTCATCTCCTACTTTAATCCCCTCTAATGAAAGAGCGCTCAATGAACCATCATTCATTATTACTTTAAGCGTGATATCATTTTCCATCATCAATACATCACCATATATAACAACTTCTAAATTTCCATCAATCATCTTTATTGATTTAAATATTTCAGTTGAAAGAACTGCGCCTACATCCCCGTTCATTATATTGCCTATAAATGAAGTTTCTAATTGTTCAAACATAGTGCCGAAATATTGCATAAAACGTGCATTTTCTCCACTTAAAAGACTATCCATCAATTCCATTATTCCGTCTATTGTAGACATATCAAATTTTGCTTTTAAGCCTTCGTTATACTTAAAATACATTTTATCCTCACCGTATATATCTACTTTTAAATCGTGAATAGCGCCGTTATGAGTTTCATTAAAAACTAAATTTGCACTTCCGTTTTTTTCAGATAAGTCAAACTGAGTAAAACCGTTCATTGTAAAGCCTTGATTCATGCTGTCCAACATAGATAGTTCTATATCGAACGCAAATTCATCAGTATTTATTAAGTCAAAGACATCCATAACCACATCGTTAATGCCTTCCATAGAAGGGTAAGAGTTAGGATCAAAATCAGAAATGTTTTGATACTCTGAAGTAATTAACATAAGATTAATAGAATAACCTTCAAATACGATGCCATTGACTGCTAAAACTATATCTGAATAGTCGCGTTGCAACACGATTGTTATTACGCCTGCAGTAAACCCTATTGTAGATGCATTAAGTTCAATAGTTATTGTATCTTCTTTTATTTCAAATTTAGTAAAAAGATCTTCAATTATTGATAAATCTTTATCTTCAATAGCCATTATCAAATCAGAATTGAATAGTGGGTCAAGAAATGAAAGTGTAGTAGATGTTTCTTTGCCTGCTTTTTCTTCGAAAAATGTCATTAAATCATTAAATGAACTGGCAGGATATTTACCTTTTAAAATGTCATTTATTTCAAAAAATACATTATCATCAACATATCTTCCAAATACATCATAAAGCACACCTGTATTAATAGAAGCATCAATGTAATAGTCATTATTTGGTAAGTCAATACCGATAGTACTGTCTAAATTTAGTACATTTTCGTTGTTTTTTGTAACACTTGCATTAAGACTTACAGCTAAAGTATCTTTTGATAACATTTCTGCTATATCTTTCAACATATTTGTATAATTTTTCAAATTAGTATATTCAATACCGTTTTGTGAAGGATCTTTTACAATGCTTGTTTCAGAGTCGACAGAAGAAGCATTAATGCTACATTCAATACTTGCACCGAAAATGTCTTGGGCATCAATTTCGATACCACTTAATTTATAATTGAAGTCTGAAAAAAATGATATCGGCAATAAATCAGCTAAATTAACATCAAATTTATATGATGTGTTTAATTCAGTGTATGTCATATTCGATAGTGAATTCATTAAACTTTGTGCGTCAATCCCTTGTAGTTCGTTTGGTAATTCAATATCTATATCAAAAGCAGAAAATACCTCGAACAACCCAGATAAATCCGTTCCTTCGAGCATTACGTTTGTATCAAAAATAGTTGCATAGATGTTCGAATTAAAATATGCAAAACTAAAATCAATTTTATAATTGTTAAAAGAAATATCTCCATCAAAAGAAACGTCTATTTTTTCTAAACTAGGCATATAAAGATTCACGTCACCAGATAACTCTAACTCAATATCTTGATAAGTAACTTCCAAATCTATTTCAGCCGTTACGTTTCCAAGAGCTAACAAATTAGTCATGAATTTTCCTTGAGGTGTATCATCCACACTCGCTGAACTAGTAGTGCCGTTTCCTGAAGCTACAGTTGGTGCGACAAAATATGTTACTGCTGTTGATGCAGTAGTAACTGCCATAAATAATCCTGCAAATTTCAAAAAAGCTCCCATATATAATTCCCCTTAATATTTTATTTGATCTGTAAGCAGTGGAATAACACTATTCTCACTAACGGTATATGTAATAGTTAAATCATTCTTAGTTTGAACACCAACAATCATCTTCGCACTAAAATGTTCATCTATTTCAATAGAATTAAGCATTAACTTATCGTCTAAATTAATTGTAAGCTTAACGTATTCGAAAACTGGCAAATCATCTAGCCCAGATATTTCTTTCATTTGTTTAACATATTTTATGACACTTAAAACTGGATCGAGCTCTAAAGTTAGAGTATATCCATCAGTAGATTTTTCAAAAGAATTAAAATCTGATTCTTTAATAGTTGCATCGGATATAATGTATGCCCAAACATCTCCCGGTAATTCTCCAAACATCTCCACCCATGAATCAGTAGTATAAATATCTGGGTCCGATGTATAGGTTATATTATTGATATCAGCAAGCTTACCATTATATTTTGTTATTTCTCCATCGGTATAGTACATCCTCCAAGCAGTGCTAACAATGCCTTTAGATGCTGATTCTTCAAACCTAGAAGTTCCACATTTTATGGATTTCGCTCTGATTATTTGATCACCACCCATTGAAGGATATGCTGTTCCAACAGTGGAAGAAGTTACATAACTTTCACTTTCGATTAATAATCTAGAAATATTCGCGATTTCACCATAAGTAAAATCACTGAAGTCCCTACTCGAGTTAAGTGCAGTATTATATTTGTCCATTAAGCCGTCTTCATCCTGATACAATAACTCTGGATTTATGTTTCCGTAGTCAATACTAGGAACGGTAGTCATGCCATTGATGAATACACCTAAATAAACTCCAGCAGCAATTCCACAAACTGTAACAAGAGTTCCAATAGTGCGTTTTTTAGTATTGCTCATCAGCTTAAGTGGTTTAGTTGTTTTAACATTTTTTCCCATGTTTTAAGTATAATACTATGTATATGCGTGCACTATATAATAATAAAGGAAGAAATAAGAGAGTAAATTCTATTAATTAGAGAATCTATCTACCATATCTCTAAAAAAGAGAATTAAAGCATTTTATTGTTGAAATGCGTATATTTTTAGCATAAAATTGATATATGAAAACGTTAAACGATATTGTGTCATCGAATCTAATTAATTTAAGAAAGAGTAAAAATTTAACTCAACAGCAGCTTGCTGAGCTATTTGATTATAGTGATAAAACTGTCTCAAAGTGGGAACTTGGACAAAGTATTCCAAGTGTAGAAGTGTTGAAGTCTCTTGCTGATTTTTATGGCGTTTCCATAGATGCGATTGTTTCGCAAAGTGGTGGTTTTAACGTTAAACAGATGAAAACAAGTAGACAAAACTTAAATAATAAAATGGTTATAACTGCGTTGAGCTTTACTTTTGTTTGGATATTAGCTGCATGTATTTATGTAGCATTTATGTTAAACAATGTGGAAGAAAGTGCTTGGTTAGCCTTTATATGGGCAATACCCGGATCGTTAGCGATTTGCACACTACAAACTAAAATGTGGTGGAATAAATCAGTAACTTTAATTATCTTTATTAGTTTATTTATTTGGATGTTATTGCTTGCAACATTTCTTTCGTTTTTAGATTATAATTTATGGTATATTTTCTTCATTGGCATACCTGTACAAGTTAGTGTAATTCTATTTTCTAGATTTAAATAATTATTTTGCTTTAAACGTAATTCTTACTTTAAGTAGCTGCCACAAAACAATTAATAATTGTAGTGGTATACCTATTAAAAAGACTGTCCAAAAAGGGACGCCAGTTTCAGTAATAAACATTGACAAAGTAATAAATAACGCAAAACACGTCGTCCACACAATTGCTGATACTGAAATAGCTTTATATATTTTTTTTGCCCATAAACAAGAAAACACAGTTAAAATTATGCTGCTTGCAGGCAATCCATATACAAAAAATAACGACATCCATCCAGCATTTCCTCCAGCGATCATAATTGATAAAACAAACCCAACTGTTACAACAAGCCATACTAATCCCACAGATAAAAGAGTTATTACAATATGTCTTTTCTTATATTCTTTCTTAGGAACTCTTTTTTTATTTGAAAGTAAGTCATCTACAGTGATTTGATAAAAATCGGCTAAATTTTTCAATGTTTCTACATCAGGAATTCCTTCCCCTCTTTCCCATTTCGAGATTGATTTGTCGCTATATTGAACTTTTAAAGCAACTTCAGCTTGAGTTAATCCCGCTTCCTTGCGATAATAAGCTAAGTTTTTGGACACGATGTATATAAGTGATTTACTGTCATTCATAACATTATTATACTTTAAAAGCTTATAAATAAAATACAAATTATGATATTATTTTATATATGAAATTATTGCATACAGTAATTGATGATGAGTACATTGTTAAAGACAAAGCGATACCGTTTAAAAAGAGGGAAGTAGTAAGAGGCGTTGTTTTAAATGAAAACAATGAAATATTTTTAATTCATTTAGTTGATGATGATATTTTTGGTCACCGCGATTACTATGAACTTCCTGGCGGCGGAATTGAAATTGGCGAAAACAAAATTGAAGCTTTATTAAGGGAAATGATTGAAGAAACGGGCTATGAATGCGAAGTAGTATGTGATCTTGGTCAAGTGACTGTATTTTATAATTTGTTATATAGAGAAAACATAGTATATTTTTATTTATTAAGAGCGAAAAAATATGTTGGCCAAAAGCTAACAGATTATGAAATCAAAAGGTTTAAATCATTTGATTTTTATAATATAGATAAATGTATCGAGTTATACAAACTAAAAGGCAAACAAAAATTGGCCAAACTTATTAAAAATACCGAATTGCCAATTATTGAATTGACAAAACACATACTTATGAATATAAAATAATCTATAAGTCATAAACACTTTACAAGTACAGCAATTTGATATAATATATATCTTGCTGGCGGGTGTGGTGAAGAGGTTAACACAATCGGCTGTGAACCGATCATTCGCGGGTTCAATTCCCGTCACTCGCCCCATTGAATGAATGTGTCTCGATACAAATGGTATTGAGACTTTTTTATTGCTTAAAATTCCATTATGTGTCTAAAATGATTTGCATTTTAAACCTTATATTGATAGTAAAATCTAAATAAAATATAATTAATAAGAAATATGAATAAGGTAAAACAAATATTTAATAGTTTTAATTTTAAAAAACATGACTATATTTTTATGTTTATTTTAGTTGTTGGGGTATTGGTTCGTGTTATTAGTTTTTCCGTTACTCCGGCTGGATTTAATCAAGATGAAGCCTTTGCGGCATATCAAACTTTATCTTTATTAAGAGATGGTGTTGATTCTATGGGATATGGCTTTCCGGTATATTTTACTGCTTGGGGCAGTGGAATGAATGCATTGGAATCATATTTAGCGCTTCCGTTTTTTGCAATATTTGGTCCGTCAGTAGCAGCATTTAGAACGCCACAGCTACTACTGTCTATTATTTCTCTTGTAATTTTTTATTTACTACTGAAAAAAATGTTTACCATTAAAGTTGCGCTCATTGGAGTTGGTATACTTACTGTTTCTCCGTGGCATATTATGTTAAGTAGGTGGGGACTTGAATCGAATTTAGCACCTGCTTTTTTGTTGCTAGGATTATATTTCTTTGTTCTTGGCATAGAAAAAAATAAATACTGGATTGTTTCGTCTATAATGTATGGATTAGCACTTTATACGTATGCGCCAACTTGGCTCGTAGTTCCGTTTGTTATTATATTTTGTGTAGTATACCTACTAATTATGAGAAAAAAAATATTACTACGTTATGCTTTACCATCTGTTGGCATTTTAGCGTTATTTGGAATCCCACTTATATTATTTTTATTTATAAACAACGGTTTAATGAATGAAATATCAACTTCATTTTTTTCCATTCCAAAATTGGTTGATATGAGAGAAGGTGAATTATCTTTAACAAATCTTTTAAATCCAGATTCATACTATAATTTCTTCAATATACTAATTACACAAAACGATGGACTGCCTTGGAATTCAACTGAAGATTTTGGTATGTTCTATTTAATTAGTTTCCCGTTTATTGTATTTGGTATGGTTATTGTTGTAATGAATGCGTGGAAAAAAATATGTAATAAGGAGTTCTCTTACGAAGTAATAGTGTTAGTTTGTGCCTTTGTTTCGTTTATAGCATGTCTTATGATTCAAAATTTAAATATTAATAAGGCGAATTCTTTCCATATATATACGGCCATATTTTTGGCTTTAGGTTTAAATGAATTGTTTACTATATTTAAGAATTACCAAATTGTTTCAAAAGGTGTATTAGCAACATACGGAATCATGTTTGTATTTTTTACTTCATATTACTTTGGACAATACAATGATTTAATTGGATATTATTTTAATGTCGGCGCAGGTGATGCCATTAAATTCGCCAAAGAACAAGAACATGATAGCATTTATATTGATTATAGAATTAGTTATTCCGTTGTGTTATTTTATGATGAAACTCCGCAACAAGAATATGAAGAAACCGTTCAATATTATAATTACCCAAGCACTTTCTTGGGGGTATCAAGTTTTGGGAACTATAAGTTTACAAGCAGTTTTAGTTATTTGGATGTTAATAGTGTATATATTGCTGATCAAGTACATAGAAGTAATTTTACTTCATTTGAAATTCAACAATTCGGTATGTTTATCGTTGCATATAACGGGTCTTAATCATTATAAAAGTAGCAAAACATCTATTAAAGTTGTAGTGAATTCTTCTCATAAAATGATTAATTTCTATATGAAATAATTTAAATTAAAACAAATTTATAAAACTATTTAAAATACTTAGTGTTATTGTCTTCATGTATTGGTATAATACATTGTTTTTAAAAGCTTAAAACTATAATTTATTTCTTATTATGACTGGGTATGAATAAATGAAGCGCTGTATCAAGGAGGATAAGAAATGGAAAATAAAATGGTACAAAATATAATCAACTGTTTAAAAGATGAACAGTTTGATTCTTCAGTAAATGAAGTAAAAGTGTTACTTAAAGAAATTAAGGCACTAGGAGAAAGCTGCACTCCAACTGAACTCGCAGCATGTTTAATGATCGAGTTGAAAAAACTCGAAAAAAAATCAAGTGAAAACGTCAAAAATAACGATAAGTTTTCAAAAAGAGATCAATTTAAATATGAAAAGGTTGAATTTACTAAAAATGAATATGCACAAAGATTTTTTATTAATGTAGGTGAAAGAGATGGACTTAACAAAGTTATGTTAATGGAATTCATCTCTGATAATTGTCCAAGTGTGAATAAAGGAATGTTTAGTGACTCATTTACTAAAGATACTTATTCATTTTTTGAATTACCAAAAGAAGTAGTCGAAGAAGTAATGTCTAATATAATTGGTTTACAATTTCTTGGAAGACAAGTGAATGTTGAATTATCGGAAAAGAAAAAAGCTGATAGAAATAGAGGAAGTCGTGGTGGTTCCAGAGGAAGAAATGATTCTAGAAACTCTAGAGGTTCTTCAAATGGTGGCTCATATAATAGAGATAGAACATCCTCAAGAGGTTCTGACTCAAGAAGTTCAAACTCAAGAAGTTTTGGTTCATCAAGAGGTTCTGACTCAAGAAGTTCAAACTCAAGAAGTTTTGGCCCTAAAAGAGATTCAAATAGAAGATAATTTATATAAATACAATTAATATTATTAATTAAACTAAGCAGACAGTTATGTTCTGCTTTTTTATTGAGCAAAAAATATAAATTGACTATTAATATTTTTCTATGTTTAATATAAGTATAAAAATTTTAGTTTTAATCAAATTTATTATTCATAAGGGGGAAGTATGAAGCATAAACACATTGAGTTCACTAAACATGTAGAAGGATTAATATGTCCATCAGACATTGCAACCACTACAATTAACGCCAAGAAACTTGCTAAATTACCTAAATGGTTACAAAACATTATTATAAGTAAACATACAAAAAGAGATGTGTTTATGGGATTTGTTGTTGAACCCTATAGCGTATTTTTTAGTTATGAAATAACGGAAGAAATGGTAAAAGAACAGTTGCCAGATAATTATGAACTTGTGCCAATATCCTTATTTGAAAATACAAAGCCATTTAAGTGTGCAGTACTTGGTTGTTTTACTGCCAAAACGAGCGTTTTTTCTGGTATAAGATATGAATTGTATATAATTGCAAGGAACAAAAAAACAGGTCTTGTTTCGTGGATTATATGTGACTACGAATCTAATACTCATAATTACGATCCGGATAATGGATTCAAAAATGAAACAATTAGCAAAGCCGTTTTAACAACAACTTTTAAAAAAGAAATAATTTGTTATGTGCATAATGAAGGAAGTAACAATATAATTGACTTTTGCGTAGACTTTAAAGAATATATAGAAGATAACTTGAATCAGACATTGTGGATTGAAGGTAATTTATCTGTTGATTATGCTGGAAAATTAGGAAACAAAAAAGGTGACCCTTTCGGTTTGATATTTCACCCATCTGAGATGGAAAAAGCTTTTCGAATTAAAAATGAGTCGCTATGTATAAATAAACTAAATTTTGGTTTTATAAACGATAGTATGCAAATTAAAGAAATATGTTTTTTCCCGCATGCACAACATTATTTGACTACTGTTTTCCCATCTAGTCATAAAATGAGAAATAAAAAATCTCTTCATAGAGAAATAGATCAAATAATTAGTTAATATTTATAGCTGATTATCTAATAAAATATATAAAACTATTTCGCTTGCATTTAATTATTTTTGGTATATCATTTATTTGTTTATTAAGGAGCATTTATATGAAGTATAAATATATAACAAACGAAGTAGACTTAAAAGAGCAACTAGATTTAACTAGATCAGCACAAGAAAAGTACGCAACTTTTAGTCAAAATCAAGTTGATAAAATATTCCTGGCTGCTTCGATTGCTGCCAATAAGGCTAGAATTAAATTAGCTAGATTAGCAGTAGAAGAAACTGGCATGGGAGTGTTAGAAGATAAAGTCATAAAGAATCATTATGCATCTGAATATATTTATAATGCATACAAAAACTCAATTACTTGTGGTGAGTTCGAATCAAATGAACATAGTGGAGTCAGAAAGTATTATGAACCGCTTGGACTGATTGCTGCAGTTATTCCTACAACTAATCCAACCTCAACGGCAATCTTCAAAGCTTTGTTAGCCTTAAAGACTAGAAATGCCATTGTATTTTCTCCACACCCAAGAGCTAAAAAATCGACAATTGCTGCTGCTAAAATAATACTTGAAGCAGCTATAGAAGCAGGTGCACCTGAACATATTATTACTTGGATAGATGAACCATCACTCGTGTTATCGCAAATGGTTATGAAAGAATCAGATACTATATTAGCTACTGGTGGTCCTGGTATGGTAAAGTCAGCATATTCTTCAGGTAAACCGGCAATTGGTGTTGGAGCCGGCAATGTTCCTGCCCTAATCGATAAAAGTGCTGATATAAAAATGTCTGTGTCATCTATCTTGATATCTAAAACATTTGATAATGGTATGATTTGCGCAAGCGAACAATCTGTTTTAGTTGATAAAGAAATTTATAATGAAGTGAAAGAGGAATTTGTTTTGCGCGGTGCATACATTTTGAAACCTAGTGAGATGAATGCATTAAGAAAAGTTATTTTAGTAAATGGAAAATTGAATTCTAAAATTGTTGGGCAAACAGCATGCGACATTGCAAGAATGGCAAATATTACAGTTGATAAAAATACAAAAGTACTGATTGGTGAAGTAACATCGGTTGAATTATCGGAGCCTTTTGCACATGAAAAATTAAGTCCTATACTTGCCATGTATAAAACTGACTCTTTTGATGACGCTTTAGAAAAAAGTGAAAAATTGATATTAGATGGTGGCATTGGTCACACCGCCTCAATTTATATTAATACAAAAAGTGAAAGAGAAAAGTTACTTTCTTATGAACAAAGAATGAAAGCTTGTAGAATAGTCGTTAATACACCGTCATCACATGGCGGCATAGGTGACTTATATAATTTTAAGTTGCTGCCTTCATTAACACTTGGATGTGGTTCATGGGGAAACAATAGTGTAAGTGAAAATGTTGGAGTTAAACATTTATTAAATATTAAAACAGTAGTAGAAAGGCGAGAAAATATGTTATGGTTTAGAGCACCTAGTAAGGTATATTTTAAAAGAGGAAGTGTTGATGTAGCATTACATGAGTTAAAAGACACATTGAATAAAAAAAGAGCATTTATTGTTACTGATAATTATTTATATGAAAGTAAAATGATTGATTGTGTTACATCTAAATTAAAAGAGTTAAACATTGAGTATTCTATATTTTTTAATGTTGAACCTGACCCTACATTAGGGTGTGCAAATGAAGGCGCTAAACTTATGCAAGAATTTAAACCCGATGTTATAATTGCTTTTGGTGGTGGTTCTCCAATTGACGCTGCTAAAATAATGTGGACTTTATATGAACATCCAAACTCAAAGTTTGAAGATTTAGCAATGAGATTTATGGATATCAGAAAACGTATATCTCCATTTCCTAAGCTAGGTTCAAAAGCATATTTTATTGCTATTCCAACTACAGCGGGCACAGGTAGTGAAGTTACACCATTTGCAGTCATTACTGATGAAAAAACTGGAAGTAAATATCCTTTAGCTGATTATGAATTGATGCCAAACATGGCAATTATTGATGCTAATTTAATGATGAATATGCCAAAAGAACTTACAGCAGCATCAGGAATTGATGCACTTACTCACGCCTTTGAAGCTATAGCGTCAGTATTATCTAGCGAGTACACAAATGCACTTGCTAAAGAAGCAATCATAAATATTTTTAAATACTTACCAAGGGCATATAAAGACGGCGCAAACGATGAGGAAGCAAGAGAAAAGATGGCTAATGCAGCCACATTAGCTGGTATGGCTTTTGCAAATGCATTCTTAGGTGTTGGTCATTCTATGGCACACAAGTTAGGTGCTTATCATAAGATACCTCATGGCGTAGCAAATGCACTCATGCTTAAGCAAGTTATTAGATTTAATTCGGCAGAAAATCCTGTTAAAATTGCTGCATTTTCGCAGTACAAATATCCTCAAATTCAAGAAAGATATGTGGAAATTGCACGTATTTTAGGAATTGATGGCGGTGAAAATGAAAAAACAATCGGATTATTAATTGATGCACTTGAGGGTTTAAATGCTAAACTCGGCATTTCAAAATCAATCAAAGATTACGGAATTAAAGAAGTAGAATTTTTAGATAAACTTGATGCAATGGCATTAGAAGCATTTGATGATCAGTGTACAGGTGCCAACCCTCGCTATCCATTAATTGAAGAAATTAAACAAATGTATTTGAACGCATATTATGGAAAGTAATAATGTTTAAAAAAAGAAATGTTGATTATTTAGAATTGCCCTGCGAATACTTAAATACTAGAAGGGTAATTCGTGTTTTAAAACCGTTGAATTATAATATAAGAAAAAAATATCCAGTTCTCTACATTCATGATGGTCAAAATCTGTTATCTTTTGATCATACATCTATATCTGGTAAATCTTGGGAAATAGATAAACACCTAAAACATTGTATTATTGTTTGCATAGACAACTTAGAACAAAAAAGAATCAATGAGTTTATTCCATTCACTTTAAATTACAATGTCTTAAAGTTCTATGCTCATTATAGTAATGCATCTAGCGAGAAGATGTATGGGGATGCTTATGCAGATTTCGTTGTTAAACAATTAAAACCTATCATAGATAAACAATATTCAACATTATCTGATTTTGAGAATACTTTCATTGTTGGATCTTCATTAGGTGCAGTAATAAGTTTATATATAGTGTCAAAGTATCCTAATATTTTCTCAGGAATTGGCTTATTTTCTATTGCATCTCATTTTTTAAACAAAGATTATTTTGATTATATTTTAAGTAAACAGTTAAACAATGATTCGAAATATTATTTAAGTGTTGGTACTAAAGAAGGTTTCAGTGATGATTTATTGTCAAACGCTTATTTAAATAATTTTAATGATATTTTTAAAATACTTACGAGCAAAGAGTTAAACGTATATAGCAAAATATTTCCTGGTGCAGTCCATAACGAACACGAATGGAAGAAACAATTTAAATGTTTTATGAAATTTGTTATGTTAAAATAAAAATATGAAAACAAGCACTTTTAAAAATTCATGTGGTTTAATTAAAATCACATATAACGATGACGTATTATACAAAATTGAACTAGTTGAAAACGAAGATATTACAACTGAAGATAATTTTACTAAGCAAGTAAAAAACGAACTTAATGAATATCTTCAAGGTAAGAGACAATCTTTTACAATTAATTACAAACTGATTGGTACTGAGTTTCAAAACAAAGTTTGGGACGCACTTAAAACAATACCATATGGAGAAACAAGAACTTATAAAGAAGTTGCGATTATGATAGGTAACCCAAAAGCTTGTAGAGCTGTCGGAAATGCCAACAACAAAAATCCAATTCCACTTATCGTTCCATGCCATAGAGTCATTGGATCAAATTCTAGTTTAGTCGGTTATGCACTTGGCCTTGAATTAAAAGAAACATTACTAAATTTAGAAAAAGATAAATAAGGTTTAAACATGAGTGAAATCACTAATAACGTCAATATAGAAAAAACAACAAAAAACAAAAAGAAGAAGGTTTTATTTATTACTATAGTCACTTTATCGTCTATCATTGGCGTATTACTAAGTACTGTCGGTGGCTATTTGATTTATGTTAGCGCACAATATTATCGAATCAAAGACAATCTTGATTTAACAAACGAAATACAAAGAAGTGATGAAACTTTGTCTAGTGAAAATATAACTGGCGCAGATGTGCTAAGCATAATGACTTACAATGTAGGTTTTGGTGCATACTCGCATGAATTTTCTTTTTTCATGGATAGTGGTGAAGATGAAAACGGCAATACAATTTCAGGAAAATATGGGACCGCTATCTCTAAGGATGATGTTGAGAAAAATCTAAACGGCACAATATCACAAATTAATTCAATTTCACCAGATTTTTTACTTTTACAAGAAGTTGACGAACCATCTACACGTTCTAAAGGTGTGAATATGTTAAATGCATATGAAAAGAATTTTGATACATATGATAGTTCTTATGCGGTAAATTTCCATTCATCTTTCTTAATGTATCCAATTTTAGATCCACATGGAAGCGCTAATAGCGGAATCGCATCTTTTTCTAAGTATGAAATGGAATCTGCACTTAGAAGATCTTTTCCAGTTGATTCTTCTTGGCCTAGTAAATTTTTCGATTTAGATAGATGTTTTTCAATTATGAAATATCCTCTTCAAAATGATAAGCACCTAACAGTTATTAATATACATATGTCAGCATATGATTCTGGTGGAACAATTCGAAAAGAGCAAGTCGCAATGTTAAATGAAGTTTTAAAAACTGAAAATTCCTTAGGGAATTATGTAGTTGCTGGTGGGGATTTCAATCACGATATTACAGAAATGGAAAATCCATTTCCGACAAAACAACCAAAGCCTGAATGGGTATTTGAATTAGGGAATAACGATCTGACTGATGGCTATTCTTTCGTACAAACAAATAATGCACCAACTTGTAGATCTACCGACGCACCTTATACAAAAGGATTTAATTATGCTGTTGTTGTTGATGGTTTTATAGTCAGCGATAATATTGATGTAAAAAAGGTTGAGAATCTAGACTACGATTTTATGTACTCCGATCACAACCCTGTTTTATTAGAATTTTCTTTAAACTTATAGTGCTTTTTGAAGCAGTGTTCTAGCATCTTCAAGTGAAATTTGTTTTCCTGCACTAAGTAATTTGTTGTTTACAACTAATGCTGGAGTTGACATAATTCCGGCTTTAGCTATTTCTAAAGTATCTCCAATATTTAATACTTCAGTATCTAGTCCTAACTCTTTAGCAGCTAATTTGACGTTTTCAAATGTTTCTGTGCTCTTTTTACAACAAGAACCATAAACTATAATTGTTACATCCCCTTCAATAACCGTTTTTGTTTCTACAGTTTTACTTCCGCAACCGCATCCACATACACATGATTTTTCTTCTACTTTCTTCTTTTTAAAATTAAATAATCCCATAACTTTCTCCTTTCGCTATTATTTATTGAATAAATGGTTGGATTGCATTAAACACATATCCAATTATTACTATCCCCACGGTACATACGCCAATGAATGTTAATAATAATTTCCATTTTACTACTTTTTTAAGCATAATCAATGAAGGAAGTGATAAAGTTGTAACTGCCATCATCAAAGATAATACTGCTCCAAGAGCAGCGCCCTTTGCAAATAGTGCCTCTGCGATTGGCAGAACACCGAATATATCAGAATATATTGGTATACCAAATACGGTTGCAATTAAGACGTTAGCCGGATTCTCAGGCCCTAATACTCCAGATATAATATCTGCTGGTACCTGATTATGAATAAGCGCTCCTATACCGACACCAATTAATATATATGGTATTACTTTTTTGAAAGTTGACCATACTTGATCAAGAGAGTATTTCAAACGATCTTTTTGCGTTAAATCAGGTGACTCTACATCAACTGAACTAATTCCAAGAATATCTTCTGCAATGTATTTTTCCATACCTAATTTTTCAATTAATGTACCTCCAAGCACAGCTATTACCAAACCAACAACAACATATATTGCTGCAACTTTGATTCCGAATACAGATGCTATGAAAGTGACGCTAGCTAAGTCTACCATTGGAGAAGAAATTAAGAAAGAGAAGGTAACTCCTATAGGTACTTTTGCAGATGTAAATCCTATAAAAAGAGGTATAGAAGAACAGGAACAAAATGGTGTAATAGTGCCCAATAATGCACCAATAATATTAGCCCAAATCCCTCTAAACTTACCTAATATTTTCTTACTTCTTTCTGGTGGAAAGTAGCTTTGTATATATGATATTACAAATATTAAAATACATAATAGTACTACAATTTTTATTACATCATATATAAAAAATTGTAAACTAGCAATCCAACTATTATTTAAATCGGCTCCCATACTTGACAAAGCTAGTCCGATGACATCGTTAAGCCATTTCATTCCAAGAATCTGTTCTTGAAAAAAATCCATATAATATTCAATGTCTCCATTTTTGTCCTCCAATTGAATTTATTTTATTTGATAATCATAATTATATTGATAAGTCGATTAAATATTTTATCAATTCTTTATAATTAGTTATGGCTATTGAATAGTATGTCCACTTACCATCATTTCTACATTTTATAAGTTTAGCATCGCATAGTATCTTTATATGATAAGATACTGCCGGCTGCTTTATTTTCAAAGCATCAGTAAGATCGCATACACAGTATTCTTTTTCTTTAATTAGTTCTAAGATATTTAACCTAATTTCATCTCCAAGAGCTTTGAATTTTAGTGCTGTTTCTAAATTGTTCATATTATTACCTCACAATTGTTATTATACATTCATATCAAGAAAAATCAATATGAAAATTAAAATGATTTAAATTTGAATATTTTTCGTTATTTTTAACTCTATGATTACTACGATAAAGTACAGATTATGTAATAATATCAGTTGCCATTTTAGATTGGTTTATTTATAATAAATCATAGTGGGAAAAAGTAAATTTATGATAACAAAGAAAAGAACTGGATATTCAATAGCTGAATTGGTGATTGCCATTACAGCCGGATTAATTGTTTCAGCCATGGTTGCGACATTTGCCGTTTCAGTTTCTTCTTTATCTGCAGAAAGAGCAATAAGTAATTTAAGAGCTTCTGAAATGGATAACGCCATTGCTATGACTGAAGGTTGGTTGAATTATTATAGTAGACCAGACGTTTCTTTAAATATTGCTGAATCTCCATACAATGTCTCTCAAGGAACAACAACATTGTCGACAATGAACCATGTCTACAATGCAGAAACTGAAAAATTAGATTTGAGTTTTGATTACCCTGCTGATGCTGTTATTAGTACTAAAAGCAGCGAAACATTTACATATATTTTAAGTGTTCATGTCACACGCTTTACTAATGTAAACGGAGTTGAATTCCCTAACACATTAGAAATTAATGTATTTGTTAGAGATTTTGCGCCTATTACAACATATTACAATTTTTACGGAATAATAAATTCGTAAGTTAGCTAAAACTGGAGGAATATTTATGATTATTAAGTTTGATTTAAGTAAAAGAAGAGTCGTGTTATTTTATGACAACAAAAAAGAAAAGAAAGAATTTGGCAATGATATTGCAGAAACAAACTATGAAGCTATTTTAACTTTCGCACTTCACAAAGTTAGAACAAGCGATAGAGATGTGACTTTTGTTCTTGAAGACGATATGATTGGCGTAGATTATATTGAAAATCCAACTTTAAGTAGAGGTCGCGATATGATGGACAATCTTAACGCAGATTTAAATAATTTGTACAAGAATTTAGGTGATTTGAGAATAAACAAACAAGTTTTGTCTTCGAATCGTACAAAAACAATTTACAAAATTACTGTTATGAAAAAGTCTTTCGCAAACTTAATTACTAGAGTTGTTGAAAAACTTGGATATAATGTTAAGTCATTTATTTCTGCTACAGCATTTGATACTGACTTGATTACCCTAAATACTAAACAGCTTGGAAAAGGACCTTATGTCTTAGTTAATGTTAAAAGAGATTCTACAGGTATAGCATTTCTTTACAATACAGACATATTATTCTCCGCTAGACTTGATTACGGGACTAATATTTTATTCGAGGAAAGAATCGCTAGAAAATCTGAGATGAATCCATATTACACATCTTTAGGTATCGTTACTAGCTCGACATATATTGCTAAAAAAGGTTTAAGCAATGAGGAAGTAGAGGCTATTGCTCAAACTGCTTCTTACAAAGATGAACCAGCGTTACCAAGATCATATTTCAACGAATCAGAAGCGCAACCAAGTGAAATCATTCAAGCCAACTTCCAAGTTATTTTAATGAACGTGTTGCAACTACAAACCGAAATGGCGCAAAGATTCTCTGGTTTTGATTTCAGTAGATTAGTATTTGTATTTGCCGATGTTTTTGCAAATGATATTTCTAACGGTTTTACAAACTTAAATGAAGCAAATTCATATTCATTTATTCCTTATTCTGATGTCTCAGTAGATAAGATCGTTTTAAGAAATGCATTTAAGTTTAGAGAATTAAGAATTAACTTCTGGGGAAAAATAAAATAGTTATGCGCACTAAAAGAGGTTTTACATTAATTGAAGTTGTGATTTCACTATCTTTAGTGTTAATCATTTCTTTTGGCACGTTAGCCTCATTCATTTTAGCAGGATCAATTTCTGCTGAATCAGATGCTCAATATGTTCTTAACAATGAAATGAGAAGTATATCTAGATTTTATTTAAGTGACGATTTTGAAGAAAAAATGGATGCATATTTAGGGTTACAACCTGGCGGGTTTGGCACAACTACAATTAATGGTCAACTTATTGGAAATCCTGATGGAGTAACAGAATTATACTATACTGGCGAGTTTAGTTGCCAGCTCGCAAATACTGAAATCGTATTATATATCGTATACATGACTTTAAATTCAGTTGAAAATAGTTTAAAAATGACTGCGCATATAAAAGAAGGCAATGAATTGCTAACGCAGCTTGACGAGGTAAAAAATGTTATTTAAGAAAAAAAGAAAAGGAATGGCTTTAGGAATAACTATGTTTATATCGGTTATTATATTTTCATTTGTCTCTTTAACATTATCTTATTCTCTAACACACACTTCGCAAGCTCGTATTTTAAGAGAAGAAATTAACCTTGAACTTGCTACTACACAAGTTATTGAAAAGGTTATATCTAATGAAATTACTACTAATAAGATTAACACAAGTTCTATTTATGAGTCTGCTCTTTATAAAGATCCAAATCATGCTACTAGAACATTCTCAATTTTTGTTTCTAAGAAATATGTATATTTGACACAACCAGCAGTTGCAATTGTTGTTGGTATTGGCTTTGATTTTAATAATCCAACATCAATTTTCGAGGAAAGACGTTCAATTTATGGAATGGCTGTACTTACTGCAAGTAGTTCAACTGCTTCGTATTATGCTGACTATACTTTATCAACAATGACTTTTTCAAATTTTTATATATACGAAAGTGGCGGTAATTTATTTACTTATGGGCCAGTACAATTAACAGGAGCATAATATGAATGAAGTAATTAAATTATTCTTATTTATTTTAGTGCCAGTTCTTGGATTAGTTATTGGGTCGTTTTTAAATGTTGTTATTTATCGCTTGCCTAAAGAAATGTCATTAGCAACACCTCCATCTACATGCCCAAAATGTGAGCATAAAATAACTTGGTATGAGAATATACCGGTTATTAGTTGGATATTCTTACGTGGTAAATGCAGTCAATGCAAAAACCCAATCTCTCCTATATATCCGTTTGTTGAGTTATTAAATGGCGGTTTATGGATTGCTTCATTATTTATATTTATTAATAATCCTTATTTTATAATATTATCTTGTTTGATGTCTTCAATATTGATATGTATATTCTTTATTGACTTAAAGCACATGGTTATTCACGACATCATGCTTATTTTATTATTGATAATTGGAATTGCATCATTTTTATTCCCTGAGATGATTTCTACAACAGATAGAGTAATTGGCTTTGCTGTTGGTGGAGGTTTCTTATTGTTACTATATGTTTTATTTTTGGTACTTACTAAAAAAGAAGCTGTGGGAATAGGAGATATATTTTTAATGGCTATTGGAGGTTTAATCCTTGGATGGTGGGGCATAATTATTGCATATGGTATCGCTTCAATCACATCGTTAATAGCAATTATAGTCATAAGTATAGTTAAAAAAAGAAAGGGCGAAGAGTCAGTAGAACATTTTCCATTTGCGCCATATTTGGTAGTGGGAATAGTAACCGCATTATTTTTGATTCAATTACCGGTTATTAGCGATGTTTTTATAGGTATATTTTAAGAGGTAAAAAATTATGAAAAAATTTAAGTATACAGCAATAGATATTAATAAGAAGAAGTATAGTGGTGTTTTCTTATCTAAATCCGAAGAAGATTTAAGACAAGAATTAGCTGAACAAGGATACTATATTGTAAAGTGTAAGGAGGTTTCTAAAAAACCTGCTAATTCATTCTTTACATTATCAGGTAGTGTTAAAAGATCTGAATTAACTGCGTTCGCTCGTCAATTAGCTATTTTGATCAACTCAAACATTTCTATCATTAAATCTTTTGATGTTTTAATGGAGCAAGAGTACTCAACATATTTAAAAAATATTATTGGTAAGCTTAAAGAAGATGTTAAATCAGGTCTACTATTATCTCAAGCGTTAAATAAATATAAATCAATCTTCCCAGACTTCTTTAGAAGTATGGTGCATATTGGCGAAATTTCATCTAACTTACCAAAAGTTCTTGTTAATATTGCTGATTACTATGAAGCAGATTTAAGAACAAGAAAGAAAGTTAAGGCAGCATTAACATATCCTATTTTGATTATTGCGCTTCTTGTATTAGTAATGGCAGCTATTTTATTATTTGTTATCCCAACATTTACTGCTCAATTTGCTACATTAGATATTGATATGCCTGAAATCACACTTGCTGTTATGAACATGTCTGATTTCTTTGTTGCAAACTGGTATTTTATCTTTGGTGGCATTATATTAATTATCGCTATCATGTATGGATTAAAATACACGGCAGGTGGAAGAATGTTCTATGCTAGAATTGCATTTAAGTTGCCAATTGCAGGCAAAATAAACATGGCACTTTACACATCTAGATTTGCTAAATCATTTTCATTACTTATAGACTCTGGTATGGATATTATGCAAGCTCTAACTAATACACAAATTATTCTAACTAATATTCATTTGAAGAAAGAGTTTACAAACGTTATTGAAGCTGTTAAAAAAGGTAATTCACTTTCATCTTCAATTTCAAGATATATGCCATTTTCAAATATCCTCAACCAAATGCTTACAGTAGGTGAGGAAACTGGCGATATTTCAAGTATTTTACTTTCAACTTGTCCTTACTTTGATGACCAAGTTGAAAAAACATTAGGCAGTATTACTAGCGTTATTCAACCAGCAATTTTATTAATTACTGGTGTTGTTGTCGCAGTATTATTTATAGCAGTTTATGCACCAATTTTACAATTGGTAACAGACTTATAATGGAGGTTCAAATATGAATTTAAACAATATTTATGCAGCGTTTTTTAGAAAAAATCGCTTACTACCTACGGCTGTTCTTAAGAAAATGGTCAATAATACAAATTTAACAAAGTCGAGTTTGGTGTCAGATATTTTAGTTGCTCACCCTACACTTGAAACAAAAATCGCATCATCGATTGCAGATATGCTTAATATTCCGTTTGTTGAACCAGGTATTATTACAATCGATAAAAAATTAGTCGAAAACTTTTCGTTTTCATTTTTAAAACGTCACTCAGTTTTACCTTTAATGATTACAGAAGATAACATTCTTATCGTTGCCATTTCAGATTTGACAGATGTATCAATTTGTAACAAAGTTAATATGAATTTTGATGGAAGAATTGAGTTTGTTTTCTCATCAAGAAGTGATATTAATAAAGAAATCGCTTCATTTGAGTCCATGCAAGATACTGCGCAAGCTCTTGAAGATATTATCGAAGAAAAAGCTGATGATGATGCAGCGAAACCAGAAGTGTATGAAAATCCACTAGATACATTAAATGCACCTTCCGTTAAGCTTGTTGATTCTATTATTCGTGAATCTATTCCTTTTAGAACATCCGATATCCACGTTGAGCCTGGAGAAAACGGTGTTGTAGTTAGATACCGTATTGATGGTGAGTTATATGAAAGGGCAAATTTCCCAGTGGAAGTATTCCCTTCAGTTGCTGCTCGTATTAAAATTATGGCACAATTAAATATCGCAGAAAGACGTTTGCCACAAGATGGACGTATACGTTTAATGATCAACGAAACAGAGTATGATTTCCGTGTATCTACAATTCCAACAGTTCATGGAGAAAAATTCGTTCTTAGAATTCTTGATAAATCAATTTTCTATTTGACTCGTAGTCAATTAGGATTTACGCCTGAATCAAATGAAAAAATTGATAAAATATTATTGAATCCACATGGTATCATCCTTCTTACAGGTCCTACTGGTTGTGGTAAAACAACTACATTATATTCTTTCTTAAAAGAGTTGAACAAACCAACAACAAACACCGTGACTGTTGAAGATCCTGTTGAATACTCAATGAAAGGTGTTAACCAAGTTCAAGTCAATCCTGCTAGTGGATTTACCTTTGCAACCGCATTGCGTGCTATTGTCCGTCAGGATCCAGACGTAATAATGGTCGGGGAAATTCGTGACGAAGAAACCGCTCAAATCGCTTCTCGTGCTGCGATTACTGGTCACCTTGTTTTGTCAACACTTCATACTAATGATGCTGCTGGTGCTGTAATCCGTCTTGTAGATATGGGAATTCCATCATATCTTGTTGCCGACTCACTTGCGGGCGTTATTTCTCAACGTCTTGTTAAGAGACTTTGTCCTAAGTGTCGTAAGAAATATACTGCTTCTCCTGGAGATGCTAAAGTATTAGGCTTAACTACTAGACCATCATTATTTAAAAAGCAAGGTTGTAACTATTGCGACTTTACTGGATATAGAGGTCGTATCGCTGTTCATGAAATCATGGAAATCAACGACGAAATTAGAACTGCAATTACAAGACCAAACATTACAATTACTAAATTACAACAAGTTGCAATTGATAATGGTATGAAAACATTGTTTAATGCTACTAAAGAGCTTGTTCTTGATGGTGTAATCTCATTAAGCGAATTAGTTAGAGTAGTTGTTGAAGACGAATAGATTTGTATAAAGGTTTCGTAATAGAAACCTTTTTTCTTATCATTTAAAAAAATGATATAATGTAAATATGAATAATAAAATAAATTTGATATTAGATTTTGATCCAGGACATGATGATGCGATCGCATTAATGGTAGCGTCAAAAAACTGCAAAATTAACTTACTTGGAATTACTGTAGTTTCTGGTAACCAAACTATTGAAAAAGTAACTAGAAACGCTTTAAATTTAGTTGATTACTTAAATATTGATGCTGAGGTATATCAAGGGGTTACTCAACCTCTTATTAAAGAAGTTGAAGTGTGTTCCGCCATACATGGAGAAAGTGGCTTAGACGGCTTTGATTTTCCGTCACATAAAAAAGTAGTTTCAAAAGTAAAAGCCTGGGACTACATAATTGATCAATGTTTAAGAGATAAAGATATTACTTTAGTAACTTGTGGGCCATTGACTAATATTGCCTTAGCTTTAAAACTCGAACCTAACATAAAAAATAATATAAAGGAAATTGTAATGATGGGCGGTAGTATGGAACATGGAAACGTTACACCTGCTGCAGAATTCAATATCTTTTGCGACCCAGAAGCAGCGCATATAGTGTTTAGTAGTGGTATTAATATTAAAATGATAGGATTGGATGTTACAAGAAAAGTAAAAGTATATTCATCAATAATCGATAAGTTTTCTACAATAAAAAATAATGCTGGTGAGTTATTTGTTTCTCTTATGAAAGTGTTTAATGAAAATCAATTGAAAGTTTTTGGTTTCGACGGTGCACCTCTTCACGATCCATGCACTGTTGTAGCACTATTAGATAAAGATGTTGTGAAGTTTGAAAAAATGAATGTGGAAATAGATATCTCACATCTGTCAAGTTATGGCAGAACTAACTGCGATAGATTCGATTATTTAAAAAAGGCGCAGAACGCCTTTGTTGCAACCGATATAAACATCGATAAATACTGGGATTTAATCTTTAATCATCTAAAAGATTACTCTTGCTAATTACTTTTTAACTTTTTTTACACCATGTAATATATCATTGAGTTTAGTAATACATTTTTGATTACCTACTACGTATAAAATATCACCGGCTTTAATTGTATTTTCACCTTTAGGAGAAATTGTTACGTTATCACGAGTTAATAAAACAATATTTGCATCATATTTATTTCTTGGATCTAAATCATGAATTGTTAGTTCCTTAAAGTCATCTCCAACAATAACTTTGACAACGGAGAATTCACCAGATAATTCATAAAAATCTAAGAAGTCTTTATTTGATAATCTATTTGCTAAACCACGTCCAGCAAATTTAAGTGGGTAAATGATTTGTGTAGCGCCTAATTTTAATAAAACATTACCATAATAATCATCATCAACTCTTACTATAATGTTTGGAACATTAAGGCTTTTTACGTGTATTGTTGCAAGAATAGTGGCTTGAATATTATCGCCGAAGGCAATAATTGCATCTGTAATGTTAGAGATATCTAATTCTTCAAGCGCCTTCTCGTCAGTAGCATCAGCAATAAATACAAGTGGCGAAAATTTCGAAGCTTTTCTTACTCTTTCTTCACTAACATCAATTGCTATTACTTCCTTATTCAGACGTGATAATTCCTGAACAACAGAGATTCCAAAATCCCCTAAACCAATTACAGCGTATGTTCTTTTTTCCATATTTAATCCTCCTATCCGATTAATATATTCTCTTCAAGTAATTTATAATGTGTTTCTTCATCTTTTTCCATAGAACTATTAAAAACACAAATTAAAGTCATAGGTCCTAGACGACCAAAAAACATTAATAAACAGATAATAATTTGACTCGCCATTGAAAAATGACTAGTTACACCCATTGATAATCCAACAGTTCCAAATGCACTAAAACATTCGAATAATACATGTATTCCGCCATCTACTTGATTGTTTAATACTATGTTATTTTGTTCAATTGCCGTAATGACAAAGAAAGAAACGAAAATAGCAATAAGAGCTAATATAATAAGAGACATAGAACGTGTAATCATTTTCGATGAAAGTCTTCTATTAAAAAGTGCTACGTTTTTGCCACGAATAAACCTATACAAGGTGTAAAGTACTATAAATATAGTAGTGGTCTTAACACCACCAGCTGTAGATAGTGGTGAGGCACCTGTAAACATGAGAGTCATAGTTACTATTTGTGATGATAGAGATAAGTCACTTTGAGGGTATGTAGAAAACCCAGCTGTTCTAGTTGTTACAGATTGGAACAATGCTTGAAGAGGTGTCATTGATCCCCATTCAAGTACTAAAAACATCAAAAAACCAATGACGATCAAAGAAACAGTCATAAATAAAACTATTTTTGTATATGTAGAAAAGAATTTCAATTTTTTATTTTTATGAATATCTATATAAACTAAAAAACCAATACCCCCACATATAATAAGTAACATAGTTATGATATTTAAATAAATGCTATTAGCTAATATACTTGCTTCAAAACTACTTGCTCCTAATATGTCAAAACCAGCATTATTAAATGCACTTATGGAATGAAAAAAGGAATACATAAACGCATTACCGATTGGTTCTCCTATCTGGTTTACGTAAGGAATAAAAGCTCCTAAATACAAAATAAAACCTAAAAGTTCAAAACTTAATGATATAAGTACAACTTTAAGAGCGAACCCACCCAAACCTCGTAAAGAATCAAAATTTAAAGCTTTTGAGATTGTAAAGCGATCGTAAAAACCTAATTTTCTTCCAAAAACAGTGATTAAAGAAACAAAAATTGTAACAAATCCCAATCCACCGATTTGTATTAATAAAGCAATCATTACTTGTCCAAACGTAGAGTATGTTTGTCCAACATTAACAACACTTAAACCGGTTACGCACACTGCACTAGTTGACGTAAAAAAAGCTGTCATCACATTTCCCCATTGACCATTTATATGAGATATAGGTAAAGATAACAAAAATGCTCCTAATAATATAACAATAAAGAAACTAAGAAATACAATTAGATATGGGCTTTTTATGCGTTTTGTTTTAGTTTTCATATTTTGTATAACAAAATGATAATCCATTACAATATTAATGTCTATTAAATTGTGTTCTTATTTATTTAATGATATCGAAATATTGTTTAAAAATGCTGTTTTTATCAATAAATTTAACAAAAAATATAAAGTCACTTTTTTACTTTAATTTCAAAATAAAATAACGCATTTTTTTGTTGAATTGATGAATACTTATATATAAAATATATATAGTTACGGAGGACATTATGTCAAATATTCAAGCTCACGCAAAAAAACAAATATTGGAAATTTGCAATCGTTACGTTAATGAAAGAACTCCACTAATGATGATTTTATCAGCAGTGCAGGAAGAGTATGGTTATATACCAATTGAAGTACAAGAAGTTATCTCTGATGCTACAGGTATTCCTGTTGCAGAAATCTTTGGTGTTGTAACATTTTATTCATTTTTCTCATTAACTCCAAAAGGAAAATACGTCATAGGCGTATGTTTAGGAACTGCCTGCTATGTTAAAGGTGGTCAAAATGTAATTGAAAAATTTACAGAATTAACAGGTGCTAAACCTGGTAAAACTACAGAAGACGGTTTGTTTACTGTTGATGCATTACGCTGCATTGGAGCATGTGGTATTGCGCCAGCTGTCACAATTAATGGTAAAGTTTATCCAAAAGTTAAACTTGAACAAATTCCATCAATCGTGAAATCTTATAAAGATATGGAGGTAAACAATGGTTAAGTCAAAAATCGAGCTAAATACTCTTATAGAAAAAAGCACTAATGATATAAATGCAAAGTTTGATGGTTCAAATGGGAAAAGAGCTATCTTAATCTGCGGAGGGACAGGTTGTTTATCATCTGAATCCCAATTAATACTTGATGAATTTCATTTACTTATAAAAGAAAATAAATTAGAAGATAAAGTAACTGCTAACTTTGTTGGTTGTTTTGGATTTTGCTCACAAGGTCCTTTTGTAAAAATCATGCCAGAAGGCACACTTTATAGATTAGTTACTGTAAAGAACGTTCAAAGAATAGTGGAATCTGACTTATTAAATAATGAGATTTGTGATGAATTGCTATATGTTGATCCAATAACTAAATATAAAACACAAAGACAAGAGGAAATGACTTTCTACAAAAAGCAATCACGTATTGCATTACATGGTTGTGGCGTTATTGACTCAGAAAAAATCGAAGAAGCATTAGGCTATGGCGCATTTCAAGGTTTAATGAGAGCGCTTGAAATGAAACCGCAAGAAGTTATTAATGAAGTTTTAGCTTCAGGACTAAGAGGTCGTGGTGGTGCCGGTTTCCCTACTGGTAGAAAATGGCAATTTGCTTTAGATCAAAATAATGAAGAAAAATATGTTGTTTGTAATGGTGATGAAGGAGATCCAGGTGCATTCATGGATCGTTCTATATTAGAAGGAAATCCTCTTGCAGTTATTGAAGGTATGATGATTGCTGGGTATGCTATTGGCGCTAAAAATGGTTATTTCTACGTTAGAGCTGAATATCCAATTGCGATTGGTAGATTATCAAAAGCGATTAAACAAGCTGAAGAATTAGGTTTATTAGGAGACAATATTCTAGGAACTGGATTCTCATTTAGATGTCATATTCGTTTAGGAGCTGGTGCATTTGTTTGTGGTGAAGAAACTGCATTATTAAACTCAATTGAAGGTAAACGTGGTATGCCACGTCCTAGACCTCCATTCCCTGCTGTTAGTGGATTATGGGGAAAACCTACAATTATCAACAACGTTGAATCACTCGTATGTATTCCATATATTTTAAGAGAAGGTGCTGAAGCATTTTCTAAAGTTGGTACTGCCGATTCTAAAGGTACAAAAGTATTTGCCCTTGGTGGTAAAATTAATAACGTTGGACTTGTAGAAGTGCCAATGGGAACAACATTAAGAGAATTAATCTACGATATTGGTGGTGGAATTCCTGATGGTAAGAAATTTAAAGCTATTCAAACTGGCGGCCCAAGCGGTGGTTGTTTAACAGAAGCTGACTTAGATACACCAATTGATTTTGGAAACTTAGTTGCTGCTGGATCTATGATGGGTTCAGGTGGTGCTATCGTTATGGATGAAGATAACTGTATGGTTGACGTTGCAAAATTCTATATGGAATTTATATGTGATGAATCATGTGGTAAGTGTTCTCCTTGTAGAATAGGTACAAAGCGTATTTTAGAACTACTTACTTCTATTACTGAAGGTAAAGGTACAATGAAAACTCTTGATGAACTCATTGAGTTATCTGAATCTGTTAAAACTGGTAGTTTATGTGGTTTAGGTCAAACTGCAGCAAATCCAATTTTATCAACAATAGGAAAGTTTAAAGATGAATATATTGCTCACATCGTAGATAAAAAATGTTCTGCTGGTGTTTGTAAGAGTTTAATGGAATATTACATTATTCCAGAAGCATGTAAAAAATGTTCAAAATGCGAAAAAGCATGTCCTGTTAACGCTATTAGTGGTGTTATTGGTAAAGAACCATATGTTATTGATCAAGCAAAATGTATTAAATGTGGTATGTGTATAAGTTCATGCCCATTCAAGGCTATCATAACACGTTAGTAAGGGAGAAAATTATTATGTCATTAATTAATATTAAAATTGAAGGTCATTCATATCATGTCGATAGCAGTTTAACTGTTTTAAAAGCTTGTCGTGAATGCGGATATGAAATCCCTACTTTATGTTCTTTTAAAGATGGGGAATGTTCGCTTGCAAGTTGTAGAGTTTGTCTAGTATCTGTAAAAGGTGCTCGTGGTTTAGTCGCTAGTTGTGTCTATCCAGTTAATGAAGGGATGGAAATTTCTATCGCAGATCCAAAAGCTACCGAAGCTCGTAGAACAAGTGTTGAACTTATTCTTTCAAATCACAATAAAAATTGTCAACAATGTAATAAAAATGGTCAATGTGAATTGTTAGAAGTTGCACGCATCGTTGGCGCTAGAGATGATAAATTTGTTGGTGAAAAAACGCCTACAACTTTAGATGAAGTTGCACCAGGAATTACTCGTGATACATCTAAATGTATTTTATGTGGTAGATGTATAGAAAGATGTAAAAGAGCACACGGGATTTCTATTTTAGGATTTGAAAATCGTGGTTTTAATACTTTAGTATCTCCAGCAGAAAATCGTTCATTTGCAAACTCACCTTGTTTACAATGTGGTCAATGCGTAAACGTATGTCCTACTGGTGCATTAAGCGAATACAGTGAAATTGATAGATTAGATGCAGCATTAAAAGCTGGTAAAAAAGTGTTTGTTCAAACTGCTCCTGCAGTTAGAGCTGCAATTGCAGAAGAATTTGGTGAACCAATTGGAACTGTTGGAACTGGCAAAATGATTGCTGCCTTACACAGACTTGGTTTTTATAGAGTTTTTGATACAAACTTTGGTGCTGATTTAACAATTATGGAAGAAGCAATGGAACTTGTAAAACGTATTCAAAATAAAGGCGTTTTACCTCAAATTACATCATGCTCACCTGGTTGGATTAATTATATGGAATATTTCTATCCACAAGTTGTCGAACACGTATCATCATGTAAGTCACCACATCAAATGGTTGGCGCAATTATTAAAACATATTATGCAGAAAGAAATAATTTAAATGTAGACGATATATTCGTTGTTTCAATTATGCCTTGTACTGCTAAAAAATATGAAAAGGAAAGAGTTCAAAATGCTGTTGATGGAGTTAAAGACGTTGATTGCGTTCTTACAACAAGAGAATTAGCTCGCGTTATTAAACGTGCTGGTATCAACTGGGATAAACTTCCTGAAGATGAACAGTTTGATCAAGATTTATTAGGTGATTATTCTGGCGCTGGTGTTATCTTTGGTGTTACTGGCGGTGTTATGGAAGCTGCGTTACGTACTGCATACTTTTGGTTAACAGGTAATGAACATAAAGGTATATCATTTGAACAAGTTCGTGGTTTTGATGGAATTAAAACTGCAACACTTGATTTAAACGGAACAGAAATCAAAGTCGCTATATGTCATGGTATGAACTTTGCTAAAGTTTTACTTGATGAAATCAAAGCAGGAACATCACCATATCACTTTATTGAAATTATGTGCTGTCCAGGCGGATGTATTAATGGTGGTGGACAACCATTTGTTAAACCAATGTTCTTAAAGAATGAAGGTAGTGATATTCTTGAAACTTATATTCAAAAACGTGCATCAGTATTATACACTGAAGACGAAAGACAAGTTATTAGACAATCACATAATAACGAAGATATTAAAAAGTTATATAAAGATTATCTTGGAGAACCATGCGGACATAAATCTCATAAATTATTACATACATCATATGTAACAAATAGAGAAAAATATCCAACAAAAAAATAAAAATCTATTAATTTAAATGCCATTGAAACATATGGCATTTTTTATTATTTATCTCTCATTCAAATAAAGAATTTTTTTATTTATATGATATAATAATAGTATGATATTTAAAGAAAATACATCTTATGTTGTCATTGTAAATAGTTTTTATGATAGTTATATTTTATCTAGAAGACATGTATTTCCGCTTAGTGACATAAAAATTATGAATAGAAATGAAGTAATAGATATACTTACATTTACTCACACCTCGAAGGCTATAACATATTTAATGAAAAATTATAAGTTTGGATTTGGGTACTGTGAAAATCTATTATATAATTTAAAGTTTGTAACGCCTGAGTTCGAAGAGTTATGGAAAATAAAGAATGAATTAATAAAGTTAGAACTGATACATGAGAACGCTGATAAAAGTTTGTATTTCAAAAATAAAAATGTACTTGTTTTAAGTTTGGAGCACGATATAGAACTAAGACATCTTCTAAACGTTAATAATGTCTCTTTTTCTAACATGGATTTAGTTGATATTATGCAAGAAAACAAAATCCAGCAAGTTCATGCCTTCAAAAGCAAGTTTGAGCAGTTTATGAGTGTTTTTTCATCAATTAGAAAAGATATTATAGAAAACCTAATAAGACCAGAAGAAATAGTAATTTATGCTTCGTCAGATTCCAATTTCTATATTAAACATTTTGCAAACTTATTTAATATCCCAATTAAATTAAAAGAAACAAATTCCATTACTTCTTTAAAGAACGTAAAGAGTGTTATTGATGATATATTTGCGAAAAAAACTTTTGAAGTAGATATTCCGCAAGAGTGTGAATATTTACTAAAAATTATTGAGGAGTTTGAATTAAAATTATTTGACGATTTTAATTTTGCATATACATGTTTAAACGAATTACTTAGTAGGCAATGTGTCGAAAATGAACAGTATAGCAGTGGTGTAAAAGTTATTGATCAACCTATACCGTATTATAATAGTTATGTTTATGTTGTTGATTTTTTATATGGTAATTTTTACAAAGTGTTCAACGATAAAGATATTTTTACAGATGAAGAACTATCTAAGCTAAATATGAATACATCTTTTACAAAAACGTTACAAGATAGGAAAAGAATGCTTGATTATTTAACTTTCAATAATTTTTCTTTCATTTCATATGTTGAATCTCACTTAAATCTTAAAATACATAAATCTCAGTTTGTAGATGAACTAAAGCTAAGTGTAGTCCGTGGTGATATCGATGAAAGTGGTATATATACAAGTGCGGCCAAAAACTTATTAGACAGCTATGTTAAAGACCTAATGTATGCAGGAGATGATGAACTATATAAAAACTATAATTATCAATATAATGGCACTAAAAACAATTATAATAGTGATCGTATATCTGTGACTAAGATCGAATCTTATTCTAAATGTCCGTATTCATTTTATTTATCAACGTTAATGCAAGAATATGATGAAAATAATTTCGTAATGAAATTGGGCACATTTGTGCATTCAATTTTTGAAGAAATATTCATTAGCGATTTTGATTATGATACTGAATTTAGTAAGTCAATGTTTAAGAATTTTCCTGACTGTGATAATAAAATTAAGATGTTGTTACAAACTATTAAAGAACCTACTAGAATCGGTGCTGAAAAGTTGCGAGATTACTATTTTAATAGTGATTTTAAATCTCATAACGCCGAAGAATCAGTAACCGTATCAGTTAACAACAAGCACAGTTTAAATGGTAGAGTTGACTGTGTGTTAAGAAAAGTTGTTAATGAAGATACTTTCACCATAATAATCGATTTCAAAAGTGGTACATCCGGGGATTTAGACTTAGAGGCGATTAAATTTGGTTACTCTTTGCAATTGCCTTTATATGCAACATATTATAAAAATAATGGTGAGGCACTTGGTGGTATTTTAATATATCATCCAGTTCAAAAATATCAAAAAAATAAAAAGACAAACATCGTAGAAGAAAAAGATGATAGTTTAAAACTTAATGGCGTTATGTTTGCAAGCAGTGAAGATTTAGATATTTATGATGAATTTCAAGAAGTAAAAAAAGGTGCGTCCATCGATCCTAGAAAAAGAAAATCTAATATGTATTCTGTAACTAGACTTGAACGTGGTGATGAAGTTGAAATACTTGAAGAGGCACTTATTGTAGCAGAGGAAAAAATAGAACAAATATTTTCATCTAACTTCATGGTCAAACCAACAAAGTTAAGAGATAAAGATACTGTAAGTTCATGTAGTTATTGTGAATATAGACACATCTGCTATTGCAATGATTTACCTGAAGTCTTAATAAAGGAGGAGGAATAGTATATGGCAAATGAATTCAATAAAAAGCAACTAGAAGCTATTAATACTCCGCCAAAACAAAACGTTTTAATCTCAGCAGGTGCTGGCAGCGGTAAGACGAAAACATTAACGGAAAAAGTTTATAAACTTATAAATGAAAAACATATTGCTACTTCATCGCTTCTCGTATTAACTTTTACAGACAAAGCTTCATTTGAAATGAAAGAAAGAATTGTAGCTAAATTTAGCGAAAGTAATAGTGAGTTTAAAAACCAAATATTTTCAGCCCATATTCAAACTTTTGATTCTTTTATGATGTATTTAGTGAATAAGTATTCTACAGAATTAAATTTATCTTCAAACGTAAAAATATTGTCTAAAGAGCTAGAAGAAACCAAGATTGTTGAAATACTCGAAAACATACTGGACACTCTTTATGAAGAAAACAGCGAAATACTTCAATCTGCAATCAACAAGTTTTGTTTTAAGAGTGACGACATGCTTTATTCAATAATAAGATCAATGTATTCACAAATTAAAAAAGTTTCTCCATCATTGCAAAATGATTTATTACATAATTATGAAAAAATGTTTTTAAATAGGAAAAAAATCTATATTCTCTTAAGTGATAGTGTAAACGATAAAATTAATAAGTTAAAAAGTTATTTAGACATTTTAGTAGAGGAATTTACATATGAAGATTATGATGAGAAATTCGCTCTTACAAAAATTAAAGAAGTATATTTTAATGAATTAGAAAATTATAACACTACAAATGATTTTTCTAAAATTCTTGATTTACTTGAAACATATAAAGCTAGAAGAAAACATGAATGCCTAGGTCAAAACAATAAAAAACTAAGTGCATTAAATAGTGAAGTTAAAAAGGTCATTGAAGAGTTATCAGGGTATGGTAATATTGATGAACAAGTTGATTTTATAATGTCATTTAAGCAAGAAGCGTTGTTTTTTATAAATATAATTAATGAATTAGATAAGCAATTATTTGATTATAAAACGTCCATTAATTCCTTTACATATGGTGATATAGCGCACTTCGCTTATAAGTTACTTTCAGAAAAAAAGTATGCAAAAGTCCATTATAATATTACAAATAGATTTAAATATGTTTTAATCGATGAATATCAAGATACTTCTGATTTACAAGAATTGTTCATCAAAACATTCCAAGAAAAATCAACACTTTTCTTTGTTGGAGATATTAAACAGTCAATATATAGGTTTAGGGATGCGAATTGTGATATATTCAATTCCAAACGTATGCAATACTTGAATGATGATAATAGTACTGTTATTGATATGCAACAAAACTATCGTTCAGTAAGTATGCTTCTTAGTGACGTAAATGCATTTTTTATAAATATCATGACAAAGAAAAACATGGATATAGATTATAAAAAAAACGAACAGTTGTTATATGACGAAGAAGTTGATTTATTTAAAGTTTCAAAATCAATAGAAAACTCTGAATATGGAATTACTGTTTTAGATTATGATAGATTAGATTTTAATACGACAATAGAACAAGAGATATCAATTATTATTGAGGACATTAAAGATAAGATTAAAAATAAGTACCAAGTATTAAAAAATCCAAAAGAGTTTAGGGATTGCACTTATAAAGATTTTGCAATCTTAGTAAAAAGAAGTAAAAATGTTTATCGTTATAAAAAAATGTTTTTTGAACACGGCATACCATTAAACTTTAATGTCGAAGAGCAAATAAATGATATTAATGTTGTTATTGTCTTGCAATCTTTGCTGAAGTTAATGGTTGCAATCGATAATGATCAACAAAACTATAAAGATCTTTTTATGTCAGTCGCAAGAAGTTTTTTATTTAGAATTAATGATGATGAAATTCATACATTAATAAGTAGTGGAGAATATGTTAATCATTATATTATTGAACAAATAAAACTATTTGTTAAAGATAGTAAAAATCAGCCATTCATTATTATGTTTGATCGCCTAATTAATTCATTTGATGTTATTAATAAACTTAATTTGATTGGCGAAATAAATAATAACATTGATAAAATTGAGACGATTAGAAATAAGGTTTCTGAATATTCCTCTACTGGAGAAGGGATAGAGGGATTTGTTAACTTGTTCATCAATTTAGCGAAGTATAAAATCGATTATAAAATTAAAAGTGAAGGCAATGAAGATGATGCTGTAGAGTTAATTACAATTCATGGTTCAAAGGGACTAGAGTATAAAATAGTTTATATGTGTTCTAGCGATAATGAATATAGTTATATAAAGAGCGGAATTGAAAAAGTTAAGTTTTCTAAAAAATTTGGTTTCGTTTATGAAAGAAACGAATTAGGCAAAAGAGCTAATACATTGATTCATAAAATTATCGATAATAAAGACAGTGAAGACTCGTTTAATGAATATATTAGATTAATATATGTTGCATTTACACGGGCTAAAGAAAGTTTATACTTAGTTGGTCATGGCAAGTCAAAAAATTCGATTAATCCTGGTTTTGTTGATAAAGCATTTAGAAGAGTGATTCAATTAAATGAAAATAATGTAGAGAAAATTCTTGAGGAAAAAGTTCTTCCGCTAGATGTTATAAATGATATTAGAGCACATGTAAACGAATACAATACAACAGATGGTGATAATGACGCTAGAATGAAAATATTTTTAAGCAATATTAAACTTTCTATAGAACAACTAGTTTTCGGTCTTTATGGAAATATAAATAGAAGAAATAGTAATTTCTTATGCAAGGCAACAAACTTGAAATTGGTCAAGAAATTTAATGGTAGTGTCGCTTCTCACACAGAAGATAAAATAAAAGACACGCTGAAAAAAGTTGGTAGTAGTATTGCTAAAATTAATCGATTTGTTTCAACTTGCTTTGGCTGTGGTGATTTATTTAGTTTTTCTTTTGAAGGTATACGTTATAAATATGTGTTAAACGATGTTAAACATGTAGATGATAACAAAAGAAAATTAAATTTATTCTCAGTCGCAATAGATGATAGTTTAATTGATGTTCAAGAAAAACAAAGTAGAGCTTCGATGATTATGACTGTAGTGGATGATGAATTGACCGCTAAACTAGAATTTGGTAATAGAATTCACTTTCTTTTAGAACATACTGACTTAAAGACGAAAGACACATCTTTTATTGTTGATTTACAAGAAAAGGCCATTGTTGATAAAGTGCTTTCCATGGATATTTTTAACGATATAAATGATGCTACTATATTAAAAGAATATGCATATATGGACAATAACACCAAAGGTTATATAGATCTTTTGATAGTTAAAGAACACGAAGTATATATTGTTGATTATAAAAGCAGCGACATTAGTAAGGTTGAATATGAGCAGCAGTTATATGCATATAAGAATTATATTGAACAAGTATTTTTAAATAAAAAAATACGAATGATTTTGATTTCTAATTTAACTGGAAAATATAAAGAAGTTATTTAAAAGTCCAAATTTAATTCAGTACACATTTTCTTAATAGATTCAGGGCGTAGTATTTCTTTAATTTGATCATACCTTTCAAATTCACGCCCTTTAAAATATAAGTACATTGAATTTATAATTTTATCATAGCTCGTTTCATTACATTGATAGTGTTCTTCACCATATCCAAATCTAACTTCTTCAATTAAATTTATTAATATTCTTCTAATGGCACTTATTATACTAGTCTCAATCCAATAGTAAAACTTCACACTATATTTGTTTTCTATTTTTTTGCATCTTATATATGGCAGTAGGGCATCATATACATCGCGATAAATGTCAATATAAACGCAATCAAAGTCACAATTTGATTCTAAAAACTTAAAGGCATCAGACTGAACGATTTTAATCTTATGCTTATTTTCAAATGAAGGCAAAATATGATCTTTAAAAACATTAATAATCGTTGCATTACTTTCAATAATTGTGATTGATTCAACATCATCTTTTAAAGAAGTCATGTATGCAAAATAACCAAGACCTAATCCAACAACACATATACTTCCACTAATTTTACTAATGTCATCTTTCATAGTTAAAATTTCATGCGGCGTTATGCTCATCCAATTAACATCATTTTCTAAAAGCTCTAGATACTGCATTTGTTGCGTGAAGTATCCTAGTTGTATAACTTCAGTAAAGTACTTTTGTTCATCAATTGTTATCTCATCTTTATTGAATACTTGATATGGCAAATACATACTAGTACGAAGTGTGATGTTTCCTTTAATCGCTTTAAAGCACCTTATGTTTTTAAAGTATGGGTTTTCTAAAATTAAATCCTCTTCTACTGGTAAAGTATCATCCATTTTATATGCATTTTTATATTGTTCAAAACTTTTATCTAAGCCATGTATATTGTGAACCAATTTGTACATATCAATAAAATTATATGGTTTTTGCATGGTTTTTTTATTTAAATATGCTATTTGTTCACGCATAAAGTAATTTATTTCTTCTGCAATAAAATCATTAGAGTTTCTTCTATCGAACAACTTAGTTAAGTGATTTTCAAAGTCCTTATTTAACTTAAAAATCATATTTATTTCTCTCCTTTTATCTTATTCCAATAATCAACAATGCTATTTTCATATCTATTATTTTGTGCATCATAAAATTTGACATCTTCTAAATCATGGGGCAAATATCTTTGTTTAACATAATGATTTTTATAGTCATGCGGATATTTATAATATTGACCTTTTTTCAATTGATCAACTCCATCAAAGTGAGTATTTTTAAGATGTCTAGGAATATCAATGCCTAATCCTTTTTGAAGTAAGTCTTTTGCTCTAGAATAAGCCATCATTGATGAATTTGATTTAGGACAAGTTGCTAAATATATTGTGACTTCACTTAATGGTAAACTAGCTTCGGGCATGCCTAAATATAGTGCCATATCACATCCAGCTTTAGTAACTTCTAGGGCACCTGGATGAGCAAGACCAACATCTTCTGAAGCAACACACATTAATCTTCTTATAACTGAAATTATATCATTTCCATTTAATAGTCTTGCTAGATAAAATATTGCAGCATCTGGGTCGCTACCTCGAAGTGATTTATGGAATGCCGATAAAGTATTATAATGCTCATCTCCATGAGCATCGTAGTTATAATATGATTTATTAACTAAGTCCAAAACGTTTTCAACTGTAATTGAATTAGTTTCATTTGTATTTAATAAGAACTCCAAGTTATTTAACGCCTTTCTTAAATCACCACTTGCAGAAGTAGATAATATATCGATTACTTCGTTAGATAATTCCTTATTCAATTTAGTTAGAACGTTTTTTATTCCTTGTACGATATCTTCTTTTTGTAAAAGTTTAAATTCAAAAACATTACAGCGAGATAACAAAGCAGGATAAATATAAAATAGTGGATTTTCTGTTGTTGAGGCAATCAGTGTTACAGAGCCATTTTCAATATACTCCAAAAGTGTTTGTTGTTGCTTCTTATTAAAATATTGAATCTCATCTAAATAAAGAAGAATGCCATTTGAATTGTTTAACAAATTAATATCTTCAAATACTAATTTAAGATCTTCTGTCTTAGCGGTAGTTCCGTTAAGTTTATAAATTTGCTTATTTGACATTTTCGCAATAATATTTGCGGTGCAAGTTTTACCAACTCCAGGCGGACCATAAAAAATCATGTTTGGAACATGTTTTGATTGAAGTGATTTATAAAATATCTTATCTGAATCAAATAAATGTCTTTGGCCAACCATTTCTTCAAAAGAAGTTGGTCTCATTAAATCAGCTAGCGGTTTGTTCATTTATCTATCTCCTATCCCTTGCTTCGTTTAGCACAATTAAGCAATCATATATAAATAATAAATCATCATTACCATCATTAGAAAAGTATATTGTGGAGTTTGGTTTGTTACTATAATCATATAAGCGATTTTCATATGTGGCTTTATATTCTTCAAACGAATTAACTTTAACTACATTTACTTGAAACAATGCGCCCATAGTGTACCTAATAAAATGTTTATCAAATAAATCTATTTCACCAACTACAACAATATTTTTATAATTAAACGCTAGGCATGTTCTAATAAATGTTCCTAGTTGACCTAGATCGTTTACACCTTCTATAACTACATGACAACTGTGGTCATCTAAGTACATGTCAAAATCATCATATTCAGCAATGACATTTGTGTTCTTTTTTAAATTCTTGTCATTAAATATTTTTGAGTCGAAAACCACAATGTTTTCCAAATCAAATTTTTTAATCGTTAAGTTTAATAATTCGCTTTTAAATGATGGTCACATGTTTAGACTTATATTTAATTAATTCAAGCACGGGATTAAAACCTATTGCTCGGTTTTTGTTGGTTATATTTTTCATCTATTTTATTATAGCAAAAATATTATTAGTTTATTTAACTTATTACTACGTAGTAAATTTATATTAGTTTTTTTACTTAAGTAATGTAGCTATGAAATCGCACAATGATTGTTATAATATAAAAATACTTATATAATATTAAAAAAGGAGTGGACTATGGAAAAATATGTTTGTAGTGTTTGTGGATATATTCACGATGAAGAAAAAGGCGCAAGAGATCAAGGTATTGAACCAGGAACAAAATGGGAAGATATTGATGAAGGATTTACTTGTCCATTATGTGGCGTAGGCAAAGATTTATTCAATAAATTATAAGAATTGATCGTTTAATTAATTTTGAAGTAATATTTTTAGTATGTATATAAAAGAAGTGACTATCACTTCTTTTTTACTACATTATCACATATTCCTGCAGAGCGGCCAAACCCTGTGGTTTTACAATAATGATCAACTAAAATTTAAAAAGAAAAAAGCCAGGTGTTTCCTGGCTTTTTGTTAATACTTCAAACTTTTTAGTATTTTTAGTAGTGGTTTTACGTTTTTAGAAACTGTACCTTCTTCAAATGGCGATTTTATCTTGCATCTTTTTAGTAATTCTTTGAAAGGGTATTTTCCACCTAGTGCACATAACTTATTATATTTTTTCCAAGCCTTATTATGATCTTTTAAATCTTCATTTAGAAATTGGAAAGCGACAACTTGTGCAATTGTATAGTCTATATAATAAAATGGTGTAGAGAAAACGTGTCCTTGTAACATCCATCTTCCACCTTGTTCTAAAAACTCACATCCAAGATTTGACTTTGCAGGCAAATACTTTTTCTCTATTTCTCGCCAAGCTGCCTTTCTTTCCTCATGAGTTGCAGTAGGGTTTTCATAAACAAAATGTTGAAATTCATCTACAGTTACTCCATATGGTAAGAAACTTAAAGCACCAATTAGATGAGAGTGTTTATATTTTACATCATTTTCAAAAAACTTATTCATCCATGGCCATGCAAAGAATTCCATTGACATTGAATGCATTTCACATACTTCTAAACCTGGAGACAAATATTCTGGGATCCAAATTTTTCTTGCTGCAAATGTTTGATAAGCGTGTCCAAATTCATGAGTTAAGACATCGACATCATCACTAACGCCATTAAAGTTTGCAAAAATAAATGGTTGCTTATATTTAAATAAATAAGTCATATAGCCTCCGCTTTGCTTACCGTGTCTTGAATCTAAATCCATTAAGTTATTATCAACTAAGTAATTAAAGAAAACATCTGTATCTTCACTAAGTTCATGATACATTTCTCTTGCAGCGTTGACTAAAACATCTTTATCTCCAATTGGTTTAGGGTTGCCATCAAGATATTCAATCGCGTTGTCATAAAAATATGGTTTTAAAATATTAATTCTTTTGCGACGTTCTTTTTCCAATTTTACAACAATTGGTACAACAGTATCTTCTATTTGTTTTCTATAAACTTTTACATCTTCTTTTGTGTAGTCGGTTCTGCCTAAATTTAAATATCCTAATTCAGTATAGGATTCAAATCCAAGTGTTTTAGCCATTTTCGTTCTAAGTTGGACTAATTGATCATATATTTTAGCGATTTTTTCTTCTTGGTTAGAAACCCAAGAATATAATTTTTCACCCGCTTCTTTACGAGTATCTCTATCAACTTCTTTCATAAACTTAGAAATTTGATTCATATTATAAACTTGTCCTCTAAATTCAATTTGTGCGCTAGCAATTATAGAATCATACTCATCAACCAATTTAGATTCTTGGATTAAATCAGGAATTATTTTTTCATCAAATCCACGTAATACATTTTCTAATTTCTCAAAGTAGTATGCCCCAACTTTACTTTCAATATATGGTCTATATTCGCTGTTTTTTAAGAGTTTATTAAATTCAACTGAGATATTTTTAATTACAGGTGATATTTCATTAGCAAGATCTGATGCCTTTTTATTTTTCTTATCAAAACAATTTAATGTAAAGTGTATTGATATGACAACAAACTGAGTAGCGATGTCTTTATCTACAGAAATCATCTTTTTAAAAGCTGTATACGCCTCTTTTTCATTAGTAGCATTTTTAAATTGTTCTACAACCTTAGAAACTTTTGCGGTAAGTTTCTTTTCATTAGGTAGTACTAATTTTATTTTATTAAAGTCCATGTTATTTCTCCTTATAACTTATTAAATTATATAATATATTTTCAAAAAACAAATTGATTTGTATTAATTCTATTCATTCGAAGTTAAATATTCTAAAATGTATTTATGTCTGAACAAGTAATTGCAGCAACCGAAGCGAAAGTTGATAAAAAGAACAAACGTATAATTGAACTAGATATACTTCGTGGTATTTTGGTTGTATTTATGTTGTTTGATCATTTATTTTATGACTTTGCATATATTTTTACAACTTCATTCAATATTCCAAGAGGTAGTGCCTTATATGAATTTTTCAGTCAATTCGTTTTATTTAATGAAAGCGAACCACGCATAATAATTAGATTTATAATTGTCTCGCTTTTCTTTTTTACTTGCGGAATATCAACAGCTTTCTCTCGAAGCAACTTTAAACGTGGTGTTATTGTCTTGGGTGCTGCTGTATTACTAGGTGTTGGGTCGTATGTTTTTAGTGTTCTAACTGATTCCTATTACACGATATTTTTTGGTGCTGTTGCTTGTCTTGGGTTAAGTATTCTAATATATAGTTTATTTCATTATATAGTTGTACAAAAACTTAAATTAGATCAAGAATGGAAATTCTTGTCATTGTCATTTGGGATGATATGTTTGGCCATTGGTTGTTTATTTGATGTGTTTAATGTTACAAGACTTCCAGAATACGTAATTTTAAACTGGGAAACATTTATTGGTGTAATGACTGGTGAATTTACTTATGGAGCCGACTGGATGCCTCTATTTCCTTACTTAGGTTTTTTATTTATTGGTTCATTTTGTGCACAAGTTTTATACCCAAATAAGCAATCATTAATAAAATTCGAATTAAAATTACCAAGTAGAGATCAAGCACACTATATACCAAATATATGTTGGTATTATCCAGTATTATACATTAAAAAAACGTTTGCCTTTGTCGGCAGACACGCACTATGGTTTTATGTATTACATCAAGTTGTATATATCTTAGTTGGTGGTAGCATTTTGTTACTTCTTGGTTATTCAATCGTTTTTTAGGTATCTAATAATAAATTATTGTTTATTTTTAATAAACGCCTGTTACGTTCAAAATTTATACTTTAATTAAAAATGTTCACAATATTAGAATTTATGCACAATATTTAAGGAATTTATTTTATAAAAACATTAATTTATTGTAATTATTGTATAATTATAGGTAATATATAATAGTTATGATTAACTTTAATAAGAACCAAACTGTCTACCAAGCGCTTGCAGTTACGGCGAATACATATCCTGAAAAGGCAGCATTCATATACCGAAATAAAACATTTACATACAATTTTCTTATATCTAGAGTACACCAATATGCATTTGAACTAAATAGACTTGGTTTTAAAAAAGATGATGTAATTACAGTTGCGCTCCCAAATATACCTCAAGCAGTATATTTGCTTTATGCAATTAATCAAATTGGTGCTATTGCAAATATTATCCATCCTTTAATGGATAGAGTACAATTAGAAGAAATATTAATAAATGTAAAAAGCAAAATCTTATTTGTACTTGATACAATTTATAACAAATTTAGTTCCTTGAATAAAAGTGGAATTAGAGTAGTGTCAGTTTCGCCTGTCCGTGAATGCAGCTTTATAACTAAAATTGGATACTCGTTTTTGATGAGAAAACGTTTAAAAGGTGCTAGAAGATTAAATAAATCCCAATGCGATTTATCTTATATCAACAACCAAGGATATACTGAAGTTAATGATGAATATTTAAAAGATTCTTTTTATTTACATAGTGGCGGGACAACCGGAAGAAGCAAAACAATTGCGTTGTCTTCATTTGCACTTAATGCGTTAAATAGTAATTCTCCAAAAATATTAGATATAAATAAAGTAGAGTGCACTCATATGCTAGCAGTTCTACCTATGTTCCATGGTTTTGGATTATGCATGGGAATTCACGCTATGTTTTGTTTTGGCGGAATAAATACATTAATGCCTAAGTTTTCTGCTAAAGAGTGTGTAGATTTCATTAAAAAAGGTCAATTAAATGTAATTATAGGTGTGCCAACTTTGTTTGAAGCGTTGCTTAAAAACAAGCAGTTCACCGGGAAGAAATTAGAAAAGTTAGATGTTTCTTTTGTTGGTGGAGATTTTGTTTCTCAAGATTTAGTAAATAGATTTAATAAAAGAATGATTGAGAACGGATCTAAATGTAGGTTGTTTCCAGGATATGGTTTAACAGAAAGCGTATGTGTATTATCCGTAAACACTCATTTTAATCATAAAACGGGTACTGTTGGTAAATTACTTGATAATGTAAATGCAAAAACATGTGATATGGATACGGGGAAAGATCTTGCTCCTGGCGTACCTGGAGAAATATATATAAGCGGTGAAACACTTATGAATGGATATCGCTTTGATGATGAAGATGCAAATAAACTAGTTTTTTCTACTGATGAAAATGGAGTAAAGTGGCTAAGAACGGGAGATTATGGTTTTATAGATGAAGAAAGATTTGTATTCTTTACTCAAAGACTAAAAAGAATTGTAAAAGTAAATGGTATTAACATATTTCCAAGCGACATTGAAAATGTAGTCACATCTTTAAGTAGCGTTAATGAGGCGGCTGCAATTGGTGTTAAAGACGAACGATTTGGAAGTGTTATAAAATTATTTGTTGTATTAAATGAAGATTATGATGGTGTTGTACCTACAAATGAAATAAAGAAGATTATTAGAGAAAAATGCAGTGTTTATGCTGTACCTAAAGAAGTAGTATATATTAAAGAATTCAAAAAAACTTTAATTGGTAAAATAGACGTTAAGACGTTAAGTTAAGTTTTGAAAGGTATTAAAACTATGGAAAACATTATAAAAGAGCAAAGCATTTATAAAGCACTTGCAACAAGTGCTAAAAAATTTCCAGGAAGGGTGGCTCTAGTATATCAAAAGAAAAAGTTTTACTATGCTGATGTTTTAGATAAAGTTAATGAATATGCTTATACTCTATCAAATTTAGGGTATAAAACTAATGATGTGATAACAGTTTCTTTACCAAACATACCTCAAGCAGTGTATTTGCTTTATGCAATTAATCAAATAGGTGCTATAGCAAATTTAGTGCATCCATTAATGGAAAGAGAACAACTTGAAGAAATAATGGATACTGTAGGGAGTTCTATATTGTTTACTCTTGATATAAATTATAGTAAGTTCGCAAGCTTAGAAAATAAGAAATACTCTGTGATTAGTGTTTCCCCAGTAACTGAGCTTAATCCAATTCTTAAATTAGGGTATAAACATATTAATAAAAATAAACTTATTAGTGTTAAAGAGTTAAGTGTTAATAAAACAGATGTAAGTTTTGCTAATAATGAAGGTTTATTTGAATATAATAATGAATTTAAAAAGGATTCCTTTTATCTACATAGTGGTGGTACAACTGGAAAAAGTAAAACAATTGCATTGTCTTCATATGCCTTAAATGCACTTGTGTATAATGCCCCAATTTTAGTTGATACAACAACTACAAATAATAAACATATGTTAGCGGTTTTGCCAATGTTTCATGGTTTTGGATTATGCATGGGTATTCACGCTATGCTTTCTTGCGGAGGATGCAACACCTTAATGCCTAAATTTTCTTCTGATGAATGTGTAAAATATGTTAAAAAGAATCAATTAGCTATAATAATAGGTGTTCCAACTTTATATGAAGCATTATTAAAGAATCCAGGTTTTTATGGACCTAAACTCAAAAACTTAGAAGTTGCATTTGTTGGTGGAGATTTTGTAAGTGATGACTTAGTAAATAGATTTAATGATCGTATGAAAGAAGCAGGAAGTCGATGTCGTATGTATCAAGGATATGGGTTAACTGAAACTGTTACTGTTTTATCCGTTAACACTCATTTTGAACATAAAGACGGAACTGTTGGAAAGGTATTGCCAAATGTTAAAGTTAAAACATGCGATATAGAAACGCATGATGATTTACCACTTGGTGAACCAGGCGAATTATTTATTAGTGGTGAAACTTTAATGAATGGTTATAGGTTCGAAAATGAATCCGCTAATGACAAAGTATTTTTTGTTGATGATAAAGGTGTTAAATGGGTAAAAACTGGTGACTATGGAAGGGTAGATGAAGACAATCATATTATTTTTATGCAAAGACTTAAAAGAATAATAAAGGTAAATGGAATTAATATTTTTCCATCAGAAGTTGAAAACTTAGTTTGTTCACTTCCTTTTGTAATTGAGTCTGCGGCAATTAGTGTTGATGATGAAAAGTTTGGTAATATGATTAAATTGTTTATTACCGTTAAGAAAGACTTAGTTAACAAGAATTATATAGATGAAATTAATAGCATTATTAAAAAACAATTGTCTGTTTATGCTGTACCTAAAGAAATTGTTATATTAGAAGAATTTCCTAAAACTTTAGTTGGAAAAATTGATACAAAAGTGTTACAATAAATTACATATAAATTAATCAACATGTTTGCTATGATTAATTTAAATATTTTTTAAAAACTCTGCAAAAATGCCATTTTTATGCGGTAATTGTTAGGTTTTTATGTAAGAAATATGCAAAAGGAGAGACTATGAAAGAAATTAAAATCAACTATGTTACAACAAAAAGTCCTGGGGTGGATCATCATCATTTTGCAGTTGTTGGATATGAATTCAAAAACATAAACTGCGATAATGAATATGCTTTTTTTAATGCATTGGAATCAAAATTAAGTAATCTTTCAGGAAAGTTTAAAAAGATAGAAGAAACAATTGACTACTTTAAGAAACTTGCAAAAAGAGATTATTCCATTTGTCTCAACTTCAATAGTATTTAAAATCAACGAACATTAATATGGATGCAATTTTTTTTGCATCTTTTTTTATGAATGTTCAAAATATATTACAATTATGTGATATTTCAATTATTTTATGTTAAAATAAGAATGAGGGTAAAATATGGCACAAGTCAGTTTAAAAAATGTTTCAAAAATTTATAATAAGGGTTTACAAAATGAAGTTCAAGCCTTAAAAAATATTTCTCTTGATATAGAAGAAGGTGAATTTGTAGTTATTTTAGGTATGTCAGGTGCAGGAAAATCAACATTATTGAACATACTTGGAGGAATGGATTCTCTTACTAGTGGAACTTTTATTGTGCACGATAGAGTAATATCAGACTTAAAGGAAAATGAGCTATCAAAATATAGGAAAGATGATGTTGGATTTGTATTTCAATTTTATAATCTTATGCCGAATTTGACAGCTTATGAAAACGTTATGCTTGCAGAGTCTATTTCCCCAAAACCATTAGACTCAAGGGAAATGCTTGAAGCTGTAGGATTATCTGGGAGAGAAAACAATTTTCCTTCTCAATTATCTGGTGGGGAACAACAAAGAGTATCTATTGCAAGGGCCGCAGTAAAAAATCCAACGCTATTACTATGTGATGAACCAACTGGAGCGCTAGACTCTAAAACTGGAGCAAGTGTTTTAAAACTACTACTAAGATTAAATAAACAATTTAAGAAAACCGTACTTATAGTTACGCATAATGCAAAAATTGCAAAAATTGCAAAGCGCGTTATTCGTGTACAAGATGGTGAAGTTGTAGAAGATTTTAAAAATGAAAAGGTAACTAATGTTGAAAATATAGTATGGTAAAAAGCATGTCTTTATCTAAAATACTCAATAGAAAGATTAGAAGAAATCTGCTTTCTAATTTAACGCAATATATTGCTGTTATTCTTATTACCGGTATTGCTATGACATTGCTTCTAGGGTTACAAGCCAGCGCTGAAGCTTTTGAAAATCGTGTGAACCAACTTTATAAAGAAGGTAACATGGCTGATATTTGGACTACCACTAGTGTATATGATTCAACTGATAAAGATGAAATCGAAAAAATACTTGGAGAAGAAAGCGTAACCGAAGAAAGATTATCTGTTGGAGCAAGATTAAATGGTGGAGCAGCCAATGCACTTATATATAAAGAAATGCCAACTATATCCAAACCTGTTGAAAGCGAATTATTGCAACAGAAGGATTTTTTTATCGTAGATGATTCGATCTATCAATCAGGAGTTGCAAGTTTGCCAGAAAAATGGGTCGATCCTAGTGGTGGGTTACCATCTGTCGATGTTGATATTTCTATGACTGCTGTTAACTATGTATTTGATGACATTGACAAACAACTTCAAGATTTAAACAATTCAAATGAGTCAAGTAATGTTGATTTTTTATTGAATTTCATAATGGAAAATCCGCAATGGGTTTTTGATAATTTTCCTGAAATAACTAATATATCAGAGTTAATAGAAGTATTAGATCCTACCACATTGCCTAATGAAGATGAAATTAATGAATTAATGAATCAAGGTCATGTAAAGTTTTTTGATTCAATTGTTGCTGAAGAAACAGCAGATTATAAACCGTCAAATGTATTTAATCAACCGTACTTATCATTAGATTTCAAAATCACCGGAACAATGTTATTTCCTGAAAATGTTCAAAGAAGCGCTACAGCATCTCCTAATTTTTTATTAAGTAATTCATTGTTTATGAACGGTATAGATACACTTTTTGACCAAAACTTTAATGTTTCATCTTCTAATGATGACTTAATCAATGTTTCTGATTTACTTAATGTTTACATCTATGACTTGTATATTTCAGGAATTAAAGAATATGCATTTAACACCAACCAATACACATCTAAAGTTCCTTCAAGTGATAGTTTAACTCATAAAAAATTAAGGACAGACATTGATAATTACTTCGCCAATAAAGAAACAAATAATTTATTATTGTGTGTTGACATTGAAAACTTTCCAAGTAATTTAGTTGTTCAAAGTGATATAACACAATCTAAACAATTTACTATTATTTTTCCATCAATATTCTTTCTTGTTGCTATTCTTGTTGTTTTAACAACTACGAGTCAAATTATTTTAAAAGAGCGAAGTCAAATTGGCACTATGAAGGCTCTAGGTATAAGTAAAGGAGCGATTATTCGTCATTATTTAACACTTACATTGCTTGTTGTTGCTATTGGTTGTGTTCTTGGAATGATACTGGGACCATTTATATTACCCTCTTTATTAAACATAAAATATAGTTTGCTATATGTTATTCCTGCAAACTCATATGTATTCCCATTCACTTATGCAATTATATCGCTTGCAATACTTGGTACACTTGTATCTTTAGTAACGTATTTAATCGTAAGAAAAGAAGCTGCTGCACGTCCTGTAGTTTCAATGAGAGCAAAAGAAAGAAAGTCTCTTAAAGTTGCTGATCACCATAAAAAACCTTCAAAAAAACTATCTTTTAAAATGGCAATCAGGAATATAAGACTTTCGATTGCTAGAAGCGCAATGGTCGTAGTGGGCGTTATTGGGTGTACTGCTTTATTAGTTTGTGGATTTGGAATTAATGACACCATATATTATGGGATTGATTTAGAATTCTCAACTGTATTAAATAGTGATGCAGTAGCAACATATTCAATACCGAGTGGCGAGTCAAGAAAAAGTGAACTAGAAGCAATCGAAGGTATCGCCTATGTTGAGGAATATGCAACGCTTCCAACAACTATTTCAGGTGATAAGTTCATGTCAACATTTGTTTACTGTTTGCCTGAGAATTATACAATATTTAATACTGAAGGAAAATATAACATAACAGATGATGTCTTGATTACAACTAAAGTTGCAAGAGAAAGTGATTTAGGTATTGGCGATACAATTTCCTTCACTGTCTTAGGTAAAAATTATACTGGGAAGATAGGTTATGTGATGGAGTCTTTTTATTCGCAAGGAATTTTTCTTAACACAGGATATGGAGAATACACAAATTTAAGTGGTTTAAAAACACGAGCCTGGGTTAATTTCGATAAAGATGCAAATGTCGATGAAGTTATTAGTTCGGTTATAGGCGAAACAAACAGTGAAGGTGAAATTACAAAGAATGGAATTGAAGGAGTTACTGTATTTGAAACTAAAGAAGAATCCGTTAAAGAAATACAACATATTATGTCATCGGTTTCCACAATGACGTCAGCTGTGTTAATTTTTGCAATTTTACTAGCGATAGTGGTTTTATATAATTTAGCATTATTAAATTTTAACGAAAGATATCGTGATATAGCGACATTAAAAGTGCTAGGATTCTCTCATTTTCAAATCGGACTAAGTTTGTTTTATGAAATTATGATATTAACAACTCTAGGAATAGGTATTGGATTATTGTTTGGCTTACCTATGGAAATTCTTGTATTAAGTGTAAATCAAACTGCATTGCTAGAGTTTATATATTATGTGTCAATAAATAGTTATATTTATAGTTTTTTAATTACCATTTTAACTGCAATTGGAGTAAACTTATTCTTAGGTAGGTTAACTAAAGAAGTTAAAATGGTTGAATCACTAAAATCAGTAGAATAAAAGGAGAAATACATGAATAGAATTTTATTAAGAAATGCACTAATACTCGATATGGAAACAATCGAAGTATATAAAGGTGAAGTAATTGTTGATAATAATATAATCGAATATGTAGGTCCTGCTGCCAAACGTGGTGGAACTTTTACTAGAACAATAAATTGTGAAGGTAATTTATTAATGCCTGGTTTCAAAAATGTACATACTCATTCAGCAATGACATTTTTAAGAAGCTATGCTGACGACTTACCTCTTAAAGAATGGTTATATGATTTTGTTTTTCCAAAAGAGGCAAACTTACAAAAAGGAGACGTTTATCATTTATCAAAAGTTGCGTACTTAGAGTATTTAACAAGTGGTGTAACAACTATTTTTGATATGTATTATTTTCCAGATGAAATTGTTCAAAGTTCAATTGATTTTGGTATGAGAACTGTTGTTTGCGGTACAATAAGTAAACATTCAGGATCTACTAAAGTACTAGAAAAAGAATATAACGAATATAACAACAAGCATGAACTTATTTCCTTAAAGTTAGGTTTTCATGCGGAGTATACAATAGATGAAAAAATGCTTATGGAATTGAGTAAACTTTCAAATAAACTTAAAGAACCTGTTTTTTGCCATATAAGCGAAACTCAAAATGAAGTTGAAGGATGCAAACAACGTCACAGTGGTTTAACTCCTCCTGAATACTTAGATAGTTTAGGTTTATTTAACTACGGAGGCGGTGGTTTTCATTGCACATACTTTACAGAAAATGACATTGAAATATTCAAAAATAGAAATTGTTACGCTGTAACATGCCCTGGAAGCAATGCTAAGCTTGCTAGTGGAATGGCACCTGTTTTGAATATACATAATAAAGGAGTAAATGTTGCTATTGGTACGGACGGACCTGCATCAAATAACTCCTTAGACATGTTTAAAGAAATGCAACTTGTATGTTATAAACAAAAATTGCTTCATAATGATCCTTCAGTAATGGATGCTGAAGAAGTATTAAAATTTGCAACTGTTAATGGGGCAAAAATGCTTGGTTTAGATCAAACAATGTATTTAAAAGAAGGTTACTTGGCTGATATAATCATGATTGATTTATCAAAACCTAGTATGCAACCTATAAATAACATCGTAAAAAATATTGTTTATAGTGGTGGAAAAGACATTGTTAAAATGACCATGATTAATGGCAGAATACTTTATTATGATGGAAAATTTAATTTGAATGAAAGTCTTGATGTTATATATAAAAATGCTCAGGAAGTGAGCGAAAGGTTAAAAAAGTAGTATGGTTAACAGAAGAAAAGTAGTTATTATTGGCGATGGAGCGGTTGGTTCAACAACTGCTTACACATTATTTTTGACTGATATTGCAACTGATATAGTCATCATTGATGTAAATAAAAAGAAAGTAGTTGGCGATGTATTAGATATGCAACACGGAATGAGTTTAATTAATCCTAAAAATATAAAAGCTGGTGAGTATAAGGACGTTAAGGGAGCTCAAATAGTTGTTATTACTGCTGGTGTTGGACAAAAACCTGGTGAAACAAGATTAGATTTGTTAAAAAGAAATATTTCTGTTTTCGACAACATTATAGACAACATGAAGCCTTATTTAGACGAAGGCAGCATTATTTTGATAGTTACTAATCCAGTAGATATTTTAACTTATTACACATATAAAAAGCTTAATTTACCTTCTTCGCGCGTTATCGGCAGTGGAACAGTTTTAGATACAGCTAGACAAAAATTACTAATTTCACAAATGACAAAAATTGATCCAAGAAACGTACACACATTTGTTGTTGGTGAACATGGTGATAGTGAAGTAAGTGCATTTTCATCTTCAAGGGTTGGTGGTGTTGAATTAGTTAAGTATATGGAAAAAAACTGTGAAACTGAAAATTGCGTTGAAAAAGATTTAAATAAACTTCATGAAAGTGTAAAAAACGCAGCTTATGAAATCATTGACGCTAAAGGTGCTACTTTTTATGCTGTTGCAATGGCTGTAGTAAGAATTATTGGTACTATAATCAATAACACAAACTCTGTATTAACAGTATCGACATATGTTGAATCATACTTTGATGGAGAAATTAAAGATGTATACTTTGCGCTACCTTGTAAATTGAATGCAAAGGGTATTGAGCAGATTATTGATATTGATTATAACAAGGATGAAAAGGCCGGTCTTATTAAATCAGCTAATACTCTAAAAACGCTTATTAATGAATTAGGTATTTAATAAAAATATATTTTTGATTAGGTTATTCGCCTGAATACAGTTTTTCTATGTCTAAATATTTATCCATGAATGCATTAAATAATGGTTCATAGTATTTGTTATAGTGTACGCCTGACCAATAATAATAAATAGAACCATCATCTAAAGGATATTCAGTTATTTCATTCTTAGATACTTCCATACCTTGTAAAACGTTAAGTTCTACATTTTCTTCATAATTTGTATACAACTTACGTTCCTCAGTAAAATAAGACGTTTTTACTATGTATTTTTCGCCCTCTTTAGCAATTGTGTCATTTCCATAAACAAACATATCTTTGACGTTGTTTAACATATCAAATGAACCACGAGGACTAATGTGTTGGATAGTTGGAACATATCCACTTCCATAACCGAGTATTGGATTTGAATTTACAGACAAACCAAATTTGTCTTTAAAAGCGGTGTAAGACGCATTATCAACATTTCCTTCAGCATCAAGCCTAATTCCTTCAACATCTAAATCTATATAATATAAAACACCATTTACTTCATTATTGTACCAATAATTTTTTAATGCCAATCTTTCCATTATGTTGCAATCTGGACACCCAGAACGAGAAAAATATATATTGAAGTCATCATAGCCTGAATACATTGTAGTAAGAATTTCTTCATTAATTTCAATTACGGTAGGAGTTTTTACAAGTGTTTCTATCCAAGTTTTAAAGTTTTCATAATTTAAAAATATATCACTATCTACGTCAGTTTCTTCGTATTTTTTAACACCTTTATCAAAAATTGAAAGCGTTTGACTTTCTTCTTTTAGAGTAAGGCCAAATTTATCATCTACATCATCAAACTCAGTGTATATAATTTTATATATTTTTAAACCAGTTTCTTTAATATACTTATTCAAGATACCTGCTTCGAACATATCCCAAGACGCACAAGCGCAATCAGGATATTGAACTAATATAAAAGAAAACTTGTTTGTAACAAGCGTATCAAGAGTCCCATAATTAATTTCTACACTCTCCTCTAATAATTTAGAACCAAATATTGTGTCGACCTTATTTTCGGCAGGTTGACATGCAGTAGCACCTACTCCTAATAGTAACAGTGGTAAAAACATTAATTTACTTAATCTCATAATTATTCCTCTTTATCATTATATGATAATTTTGATTAGAAAACAAAATAAAATATTCTGTCAAAAAAATATATAAAAAGACGTTATTTTTATAACAAAAAAACGACGAAAAAAAACGTTAAAAAAAATGAAGAAAAAAAACGCAAAAAAAATTGAATGATTCTTTTGCAATTTTTTAGTCGAAAAAATCATGAAATTCTTTCGATAGTGCCGATAGAATGTCAGTTTTTTGAAATTCAAAAAAACAATCCAAAAAACGTTTAAAAAAATATGCTAAAAAAAGTGCTTGTTTTTTGTTTAAAAATGCCTTACTTTTTTATTTGTACTTTTTTCTTTCAACTGATGAGAAAATTTTGTACATTTTCTAATTAAGGAGGAATACGATATGAATGAAAATCATATTATCACTTTGAAGAATGTAACTAAAACATTTCAAGACGGTAAAACTGTCGTCGATAATATTTCACTTAACGTAAAAAAAGGTGAATTCGTTACATTACTAGGCCCTAGTGGTTGTGGTAAAACAACTACTCTAAGGATGATTGCAGGTTTTGAAATACCTACCTCTGGTGAAATTTTACTTAATGGAGAAGATATTACAAAACTTCCTCCGCACAAAAGACCAATTAATACGGTCTTCCAAAGATACGCTTTATTTCCACATTTAGACGTATATGAAAATGTTGCTTTCGGACTTAGAATTAAAAAAGTTCCTGTAAAAGTAACTAACAAAAAAGGTGAAGAAGTAACAAAAATGAAAAATCTTTCTTCTTCAGAAATTGATGCAAGAGTTGCAAGAGCGCTTGAAATCGTTGATTTGGAAGATTTAGAAGATAGAGACATTCAAACTCTTTCAGGTGGACAACAACAACGTGTTGCTATTGCAAGAGCGATTGTTTTAGAACCAGAAATATTATTACTTGATGAACCATTAGGTGCACTTGATTTAAAAATGCGTAAAGAAATGCAGCTTGAATTAAAGGCAATGCATGAAAAATTAGGTATTACATTTATATATGTAACTCATGATCAAGAAGAAGCATTAACTATGTCTGATACTGTTGTTGTTATGAATGATGGTATTGTTGAACAAGTTGGAACACCAATGGATATTTATAATGAACCAGTTAGTGCGTATGTTGCCGACTTTATTGGTGAATCAAACATCTATAATGCTACTATGGTTGGTGAAAAACAAGTTAAATTTATCGGAGCTACTTGGGAAGCTGTAGATGATTTTAAATTAAATGAAAAAGTCGATGTAGTCATTCGCCCAGAAGACGTTATTCTTGGAAAAGAAGGTAAAGGAATAGTAGATGGTAAGATTATCTCTAAAGTATTTAAAGGCGTTCACTTTGAGTTAATTGTTGGTATTGGTAAAAATGAAGTAATGGTTCAAACAACTAAAAACTTTGAATTGGGGCAAGTTGTTTCAATTAAAGTGGAACCAGAAAATTTACATATCATGAACAAAGAATACTCATCAAATGTTTACTATGATGCTTATATTAACAAAAAGAATCAACTTGTTATTGGAGAAGATATTTTTGAAATTGATATCACTAAACTATTAAAAGGCAGTCATGTAGATGAAGATGACTATCTAGTGTCTAAAGAAAATAAAATTTATGATTTAACTGATGCTGATGTTATTGCAGAAATCGCACTTAATGCGATCACTGTATCTGATAACGAAGAAGAAGGGCAAGCTAAAGGTAAAGTTATTTCTTCAATGTGGCTTGGTGATCACTATCAAATTATTGTAAGAACTGAAGAAGAGGAAGACTTTATTGTTGATACTCAATATCAATACAACGTTAATGATATAGTTTCTGTTAAAGTTGAAGCTAAAGATATTAAACTTAAAATCAAAGGAGATATAGCGAAATATGAAAAAGTTCGCTAGATTTCAAAGAAAACAACTTGCGATTCCATACGCCTTATTCTTGTTTTTGTTTGTTGTTTGTCCTATTTTATTAATTATTTTTTATGCATTCACTGATGCTAGTGGACAATTGTCTTTTGATGCATTTAACGCATTCTTTACATCTACAACTAAGTTAGAAGTATTGTTAGTTTCATTGTTCGTCGGTATTCAAACAACTCTTATCTGTTTAATTATTGGCTTTCCAGTTGCATATTTCTTATCAAATAAAAAATATAATAAGAATGCAGTACTAGTATTACTGTTTGTTATGCCAATGTGGATCAACTTTGTTTTAAGAACTGGTGCTACAAGAGATTTGTTAACTTGGTTTGGTGTTAATGGGGGAACATCGCCTTACTTTGCAACTTTAGTTGGTATGGTTTACAACTTCCTTCCATTTACAATCCTTCCATTATATTCAACAATGCTTAAACTTGATAAATCACAAATTGAAGCAACAAGAGATTTGGGGGCTAATGGATTTCAAGTCTTTATTAAATCAATTTTACCTCAATCATTGCCAGGACTCGTTTCTGCCTCGATGATGGTCTTTATGCCTGTTATGTCTAGTTATGTTATTAGTGACGTTTTATCTGAAGGTAAAATAACATTATTTGGTAATTCGATCTATATTTCGTTCTCAAACAATTTATGGAATACAGGTAGTTTCCTTGCGTTAATTATGCTAGTAATCATCGGCATTGTTATGTTTGCAACTCGCAACATTAACAAAGATGAAATAGTAAGAGGAGGTCATTTATGATTAAAAAAATTCTTGGCCAGTCATTCATTTATTTAATATTACTATTAATGTATTTACCAATATTTGTATTGATTGTATTCTCTTTTACTACTAGTAGTAATGTTGGTGAATGGGTTGGATTTTCTTTTGACTTATATCCTCAGTTATTTGCAAATGAGGAAATAATGGTGGCGCTTGGAAATACTTTAATTATTGCTGTTATATCAGCATTAGTTAGTGTATGTCTTGGTACTGCTGGAGCTCTTGGTACATTTTATTCAAAAAGACTTTCAAAAAGAACAATTGAAACAATAACTCAAATTCCAGTAGTAAATGCTGAAATAGTTATGGCTTTATCACTTACAGTTTTATTTGTATTCGTTGGTCAATATATATTTTCTGCAAACCTGTTCTCATTTTGGACTTTATTAATTGGACATGTTTGTTTAACGCTACCTTTTGTTTATTTATCAGTCAAACCAAAGCTTCAACAAATGGATCAATCATTATATGAAG
>CAYJLA010000003.1:67526-70866 GCA_964371305.1 uncultured Staphylococcaceae bacterium
TTCTACACCAAAAAGAGCATTATACAAAGTTGTTATGCCACAAATTGCTCCAGGAGTAGTAAGTGGGTTTACACTTGCCTTTACACTTTCTCTTGATGACTTTATTATTACTGCGTTTTTACGCGGACCTGGATTATTATCGGGGGAAAAAACAATCGATACATTGTCAACATTAGTACAGGCAAAAATCAAAAAAGGTCCAGTACCTCCTGAAATGAGAGCTTTAACTACAATCATATTTGTAGTTGTATTACTCGTTGTTATTGGAGCAACTATTTACAACAATTACAAGGCGAAAAAGGGAATTGTTAGAAAGGGGAGAAGTTACTAATGAAAAATAAATTATTATGCTTTTCACTACTTTTATTAAGTGGTGGTATAGTGTTTACTTCATGTGCTCCAGCTGTAAGCAATTTGAGTGCTGAACAAGAATATTTACGAGTCATAAATGCTGAAGATTATATTTTTCTTCAAGAGGAAGAAGATGGCCCTAAAGATATGACTGAACAGTTTGAAGATTATATGTTAGAAACTCATGATAGAAAAGTTAGTGTTATTTACGATACATTTGATACCAATGAAACGTTATTGAATTCTTTGCAAACAGGAAAGTATGTATATGATGTTATAAATGCAAGTGATTATATGATTTCACGTATGGCATCAGCAGGAATGTTAGATAAATTAGATAAAACTAAGATTCCTAACTACTATGAATACACTTCACCATATTTACTTGATGTTTTTGAAGAAATAACCGCTAAAGATAACGAAACAGGTGTAGAGTTTACAATGGACGAATATGCAGCAGGTTATATGTGGGGAACTTTAGGTATTTTATATAATCCTGAGTATGAAGTTTTTGTTAATAGAGGTTACACAAAAGAAGAAGTAATTGAAGATATGAATGACTGGAATACTCTCTGGGATGATAAGTATAAAGGGACAATCGCAATTAAAGATTCGATGCGTGATACATACTCAATAGGAGTAATGAAAACGTTTGAAGACGAATTTGCAGATCTTAAAAAATTATATGAAAATGGTTCAATATCTGCAGAAGAGTATAACGATAGAGCATCCGTAGTATTTAATTACGGCAGTCAAGAAGATGAAAAAGCTCAAGAACACATTGATATGGTTGAAGAAAGTTTAATTGATCTAAGAAGCAATATATTTGGTTTTGAAGTTGACTCAGGAAAAGAAGATATTGTTACTGGTAAAACAGGCGTTAATACTGCTTGGAGCGGTGATGCTGTTTATTCAATGGATAAAGGTGATAGTGGATTTGAAAGCGCAGATCCACAAGAATTATATTATACAGTGCCTGAATTAGGTGGAAACACTTGGTTTGACTGTTGGGCGTTACAAAAAGGTGGCGACAACGAACTTGGACAGTTATGGATTGATTTCTTAGCAAGTCCTGAAAATGCAGCACAAAATATGTATTATACTGGATATACACCATTTACAGGCGGAGATGATATTATTGCTCTTGTCAGAGATTGGTACGATGCAAGAACATATGAAATGTATGCATGGGATGATGAAGCAGATGATTTTGTTTATGATGATGAAGGAAATTACGTTTATGCAGAAGGATATGAAGACTATACATATGAATCATTCACTCAAGAATACATGGATGAAGAAGGTTACTACACAATTGATTTAACGTATTTCTTTGATGGTACATACGATCCTGAGTTATATAAGGATGCAAATGGTGATTTAGTTAATCCTGGTATATTCTATAGCGATACTATTGGTAGACAGTTTTCAACCCAATATCCAACAACTGAACAAATTCCGAGTTTATTTGTTATGAGAGATTTTGGCGAAAATAACCAGCTCATTTTATATATGTGGGAAGAGGTTAAAAGTGAAGGATTACCGTTATGGGCAACTATATTATTCATTGTTCAAGGGGTCGCTCTTGTAGGTTTTATTAGTTATATTACTTATAGAAATTACAACAATAAAAAAATTAGAAAAGCACGTAAAGTTGCAAAATAAATATAAGGCGGATATAAATCCGTCTTTTATTTTGTATGAAGGTATTTATAAGTGTGATATAATTAAATAAATGATGGAGGTCTAAATATGTCAAAAGAAAATGAAAACAAAGTATTAGAAGAGGAGATGGTCAATCCTGTCGATTTAATTTTAGACCCTGAAAATGAAGAAAATATCTTTTTGTATGATGAAGATGATAACGCTGTAGAATTTGTTCAACATGGTCATTTAACACATAATGATGAAATATATGTATTTTTAAAACAAATAGTGGATGGAGAACCTGAAGAAGAGGGTCAAGTATTTGTTTTAAGAGAAGATGAAGAAGGAAATACTAACCTATATTCTGATATTGATGATGAAACATTTGCAAAAGTAGTAGAGTTATATAACGAGCTATTAGAAAATTCAGAAGAATAATCAATTTTAATTATTAAAAATACCATCCTAGTGATGGTATTTTATTTTGTTAATAGTTTAGAGACAGTTTCAATTATAGGCTCATCCCCTGCCCCAAAGTCATAGTCGTATATAGACTTTGAATTCACCCATTTGTAATCTATATGCTCATTCAAAATTATATCACCGTTTTCTATATGGCATAAATACGCATATAAATGAACAATGATTGAATCATATTCATGAATTATTTTTTGTAAAAAGTTATCAACCACTATATCAATACTTAATTCTTCTTTTATTTCTCTAATTAAAGCTTGTTCATTGGTTTCATTCTTTTCAATTTTTCCGCCTGGGAATTCATATTTAAGTGCAGTTACACCCTTGTTGTTTCTTTGACATATAAGTACTTCATTATGTTTTTTAATAACACCACAAACAACGTGTATAGTAGGTTTTTTAGTCATGTTTTTATTGTATAATAATTTTGTTATAATATGAATACAATTAAAGTTAATTAATTAAAAACAAGAGGTTAATAAAATATGAAAAATGAAGAAGTGATTGAAAATATTGAAAGTGTTGAAACTACTGAGAAGTATTTCTTTGAAGCTTTCGATGGCATGAATAGACTTGCGCCTGGAAGTGAAAAATCGACTAGATTTGCGACTGAATATGTTGATAAAGATAATGTTATTAAAGTTTTAGATTTAGGATGTGGAAACGGGTCATCAACGTTTACTTTAAGTAAGTGTCTTCCTTTAGCGAAAATAACATGCGTTGATAACTACGAACCATTTATCGAAAACGTAAAAAACATAATTAGAAGTGATAAATCATATGGTAATATAGAAGCTTTTGTTATGGATATAAATGACCTAAAATTTGATATGAACAGCTATGACGTTATATGGTCAGAAGGCTC
>CAYJLA010000003.1:70876-74167 GCA_964371305.1 uncultured Staphylococcaceae bacterium
TGGATTTAAAAAAGGGCTGCAAATCTCTAATAATTTTTTAAAAACTGAAGGATTACTGATATGTAGTCATTTATGTTTATTAAAAGAAAATATATCGGAAGAATGTAAATTGTTTTGGGAACAAGATTATCCAGAAATAACAACATTTATTAGTATAATTGATATTGTAAAAAAAGAAGGATTTGAAGTGTTAGATTACTTCTTTTTAGGTGAGGAAGAATGGTACAAAAATTACTATAAATATTTAGAAAAGAACTTAAATGCGATGAGAAAAAAATATGTCGAAAACGCACTAGCAAATAAAGCTATTTGTGCAATACAAAAAGAAATAGATATATATAAAAAATTCAATGATGAATTTAATTATGTTTTCTTGATATTAAAGAAGAAATAAATATTGTATAATAAAATTATAAACAGCGAAAATTAATACAATGTCAAACGAATTCCAAACAAACACTTATTTAAAAACTAATAAAGAATTTGAAGACGGACTAGAACATCTTATAGATGAAGAAATAACCGTTTATCAAGAAACTTCTTTTGATGAAGAATATAATACAAGCGGCGCAACTAAGAGTAAGAAAAGATCTTCGAATGGTTTTTCTTCAACTGTTGCTATTTTAAGCGTTGGTACTGGCGTAATTGTTGGTGCAGGAATATTACTAACTAGTTCAAGTAATATTGATGTCTCAATGGATTATCAAGCATATGGTAATCATATTAGTTATAACATAGATATTAAGATGGACTATGTAATTGAAGAGGGTGAAGAAATTGACTTTGCAAATAAAGACACTGGTTTGGATATTCAAATTGTTGGTGGCGCTAGAGAATATACTGTTGATTTAAAAGCTGATAATGCGTTGGAAAAAGGTGATTTAAAAGTTTATGATGTTAATCAAACCACTTATCACCTTGAATATTATTTTGGTGGTGAAATTGATGGTTTATTACTCAATACAAAATACTTCATCGATATTAGATATTTAGATAGCAATGGTAAGGAAACTGTATATTACACTTCATCATTTACAACAAAGTTGGAACCAGTAAGTGAAGTTACTAATATTAAATGGTTTGGTGATGAATTTGGATCACTTTATGCCTTTAGATTAATTTATTCAGATGAGTTGGACTATTTTTCTGAATTTATGTATACAATAACACCTAAATCAAATCCAGATAATTTCATCTATAGCGAACAACCAATCGAAGTGCCTTCTGATAAGCAGGTAATTCCGGATGCTACTTTATTACCAAAAGATACATACGTTCTCACCGTCGCTTACTTTTCTAGCGATCCAAGTGAAACAAATGGTGATATACACGTTTTTAAAACATTACATATTGATGTCGTAATATAAAATAATTTAAATAAAAGGAGAAAATATGCCAAGTAAACAAAATCCACAACCGAAAAAAACAAACAATAAGGTTGAGACTAAACAAAAAACCGAAGTTAAACAGCCAAGTGGCGGAAAGACAACTGTTCAAACTAAATCCGAAAAGACTGTTAAACCTGTAAGTAAACAACCAATTACTAAGACAGTTGTAACTAAGCAAACACAAACTAAACCTGTTGCAAAACCACAAGTTAAGCCAACAGTAGCAAAAGCAGAAGTTAAGTCAACAGTTGCAAAAACAGAAGTTAAGCCAACAGTAGCAAAAGCAGAAGTTAAGTCAACAGTTGCAAAACCTACTATAAAACAGCCAATTCAACCCAAAGCAGTTGCAAAACCAGAAATAAAAAAACCTGTTTCACAACCTATAATAAATCAACCAAAGGTAGTCACTGAAGCAAAAATTATTAAACCTGGTGTTAAAGTTGAAAAAAGCATGTCTAAAACACCTATAAAAGTTGCAGACAATAAAACTAAGGTAACAAATAATGTAAAATCTAAAAGTGTCTCTGGTAAAAAAGACAAACTTGTTCTAAAACAAGCGACTCACAATCAAATTTTAAAAGTCGAGCGTTATGTTTTAAATAAAACAAAGAGAATTCACACTTTAATCATTAATTTTACATGGCTTATTTTATTAGTTGCCGCTATTGTTGGATTCGTATTTTACTATACATTTGAATTAAACGTTTTTGTAACTGATTTAAGTATATATTTAGATGCAACAGTTAAATCTGTATTAACGATTATAATTGCTCTTGGAGTACAAAGAGTGCTTAACTTAGCTTTAAATGTCATCAAACTAAGAAATCAAAGAATGCGCACGATATCTGTATTAGGACACTCATTAATTAAGTATGTAATTGGAATATTTACTCTAGTTATGCTTCTAATTTATTTCTTAGGTGAACAATATATAACTGAATTATTTGCTGGTTTAGGGGTTGTAGCTCTTGTTATAGGTCTTGGCTGTCAATCATTAATTTCTGATATCGTAGCGGGTATATTTATGGTATTTGAAGGTAACTTTGAAGTAGGTGATGTTGTAGTTATTAATAACTGGAGAGGAACAGTCGTTGGAATAGGCCTTAGAACTTCCGTTATCGAAGATATTGGCGGGAATAAAATGATTATTAATAATACCAATATCACTGAACTAATAAATAACTCCCAATCATTATCGACTGCTGTATGTAAAGTAGGGATTGAGTATGATGAACCTCTAGAAAGAGTTGAAGCAATTATTGCTAAAAATTTAGAACATATGAAACAACAAATTCCTTTAATTCGTAAGGGTCCGTTTTATAAAGGTGTACAAGAATTAGGTTCAAGTAGTGTTAACTTACTTTTTATCGCAAATTGTAAAGAGGATGATATTTTCCAAGTACAAAGAGATTTAAATAGACAAATAAAGTTATTGTTTGATGCAAATGATATTAATATACCATTTAATCAAGTTACAGTTTCTGAAAGAGTTAAGTCAAAAAATAAAGCAACTGCTGCTGATAAAAGAATAGCTAATGAGTTATCACACATGAAAAATATTCAGCATATTGACGCACAAGATAAGTAATATCATAGATATAGTTTGTTTAGTACTATAATATATAAGTATGTTTAAATACGACTTTCATTCGCATACTGCTAAATGTAGTAGATGTGCTAAGCAAACTACACAAGAAAATATTAATAATGCATTAAAAAATGGTATTAGTTTTTTAGCAATTACTGATCATAATAAAGTGGAGTCGATTGACGATGCTATTTTACTTACAAAAAATCTTAATGTTTCGATTATTCCGGGCATTGAAATAACTACTAGAGTTTATAACTTACATCCAGAAATAAGTAGTGCATTAACTTTGCATGTACTTGGTCTTTGAATAAG
>CAYJLA010000004.1:0-38263 GCA_964371305.1 uncultured Staphylococcaceae bacterium
AAAAATATTTTTTTGCAATAAAAAAACCGCCTACGCTCCGCTGTGTATCCTTTAAGACTCAGATCGCTATAACTAAAGCTATAGTGTTAATTGTTTATTATCTCATGTCTTGCTGTCTACCTCTTTTTTATCTATGCAATTGCTCTAGTAATATTAAATCTGTTTGAGTTATTACAAACGTATTCAACATCATGCTTCACTTTTTCATATGTATTAATAACTTCTAAATTATTAAGGTGATGTTTATCGTAATATTTAAACATAAACTGTAATGCATCTGTTCTGTTAGCAAATTTCTTTTTGAAAAAAACTGCTTTACCATAGATTGTTCCACTGAGTGAATAATACTTCATTTTTTTCTCCTTTCATATATTTTCATCCAGTATTCATAACTGGAATAGAACATATTATACCCGCAAGAAAAAATGTGCAAGTAATTTAATGAAAAAATATTTTGAAAACGTTTACATACTGAAAAATCAGCATTAAAACAGTTCTTTTTTATTATCAACAACGATTGTATTTGTTAATTTATCAAATATAGATCTTTCAGTATGAACAACCAACATATAAACTGAATTCACTATTGCCAACGGAAATAGTCCCATCATTAATGCTTTTATATAAATATCTCTAAGACTGATTTTTGCATCTTTATTAATATATATAACTTTAGTCGCTACAATAAGACTACCTAGACTTCTGCCATTAAAAAACGACATCATTAAAGGATACGTAATAAGGAAAAATGCATATGTTAGCCCAGCAAATGATAATATTAAAAACAACAACGACATACTCGGTACTAAAACAGCAAGTAAGATCGTTCCACTCAAAGAAAACACTATCGCAAAAAGATAATCAATTAAGAAAGCTATTACTCTTTGTTCAAATCTTGCTACTTCCATTTATTTCACCTCTAAAAACATTATATAGTAATGTAGTAAAATACTCTAGATGCTATTAACTAAAATAACTTAATCTCGTATTTTTTTATTAATTGTTTTGTTGTTTTAGTTTTATATGATTTGAAAAAAGCGTTGCGTTCAAACGGAGCAGCACTTTTATATGCTAATTTATTTTTCTTAAGTGAAGGTTCTAATGGTACTTCTTTAAAAACCATCTTATTCTTTAGAAGTTCAATAATTTTCAATCCATTTTGATTGTTGATTAAAATTAGAGATGTGCCTTTATCATCTACATCCATTTCTTTGCACACTTTTTTGATCCCCCAGAAATCAGCTAAAGTTAAATCACTTTTTCTATATATAGATTTATAAAAACAACTATGACAAGAAGGTCTAAGACCCCTATTCATTAAAAATATTTTCATAAATGGATCTTTATAAAAAGGTTTACGCGCATATATATCACCATTTTGAAACTCTAAGTAAAAGCTATAATTTTTCCAAGTATCTATTTTATTTCTAAAGATCGCTGATTTTAATTTAGACTTTGCTTCGAGTTCTCTATATTCTATATAATTTTTCCATAATTGTGGACTTGGCACGCCATGACATATAATATCTTGCGTAATAAGATTACTGTAGTTCTTTTTTAAATATGCATACAGTCCACCTATTTGACACGGAGTTCCTGTATACAAAACTAATTTGTTTTCATCTAAATATCTTTTTGCAAGTTTGTAAGTTTCGCCCACCCTACTTTGTACATATTTTGATATTCTAAGTTTATATAATTCTTCTTTGTTATCAACTTGCATATGTATAACTTCAAATTCACTATCAAAACCAACTCCAAACACAATTCCATCGTTTTCAAGAACATAGTCAGCAAGCAATGAAAAAATTCCCCCTGAAGAGCTTTTTAATCTAATATTATTTTTTTAAATAAAACATGCGTACGCAACAGGAAAGACAATTTCCTTATTTTCTTTTTTCTTTGTATACTCTTTTAATTCTTTATAGCCATCATTAATTGTCATTTTTAATGTTGGACATGTTTTTAAACACAACCCACATTTAGTACATGCTTCCATATTTACACTTGGATAAAAGAAACCTTCATCATCAAAGTTCATACTAATAGCATTAAATGGACAAACATTAACGCATGCATGACAACCATTACACATTTTCTTTTGTTTTATTTGAATCATTTTAACTTCTCACTTTTAACAATGCATCTTTTAAATAAATTAATGATTGTTCTTTATTCTCACCTATTGTTTTTCTTGCGTGTGTAAAATCAGTTGTAAAATACTCATCTTCTTTTAAAGTTTTATAGTGTCTATTTTCTAAATGCATATTACTAAGCAACGTTTTCACTCTGGATTGAGTTTTTGCAAATGAAGAAAAAGATATGAAATTCTTTTCTAAAATAATTGATAAAGCGTGTCCATGAAAAGAATTTGTACATACTAGTTTAGCTCCAGCAAGTAAATCTAGAAATTCAAGTGGGTTTACTTTGAAGTACTTATCTAATGGACTATTTATATTAATTACTTGTACATTTAATTTTTTAGCAATCTCTTCAACCATTTTTTTATTTTCTTTCGAAATTGTCAAAAAATATGTAACGATATATTCACTAGGTTTATTATTAACTTTGATACTATATTCATTTAACCAAATGTCTTTGGATACTAGCATTGTTGGATCTAGCACTACAGGGACATCAGTATTTAAAATATTAGATATAATTTTCTTTCCTTCGTTTTCGCGAACCGATAACGATGAAAACTTCTCTAATCCTTTGATAAATCTAGGCACATCATTTTTATTTAATTCACTTATGCCGAAACTTGGAGCATATGCTATTCTCTTATTTTCGTCAACGAATTGTAAAAAAGTCACATAATCCTTAGCCATATATGCTGGATTAAACATTTGATCACTTCCTAATATAAATGCATCAAATTTTTCATTCAACTTACGCAATTTCTTTTTTGAACAAAGATCAATGATTTTATAATCTGAAATAGCCTTTGTATTTTGTCTTGAATTATTCATTCTTCTAACAACGGAGATAAAAGGTACAATTTTCATCAAAAAAGCAAAAAATACATATATCTTCTTAGGAGTAATAAGTAAAGAAGTTACTTCATGACCCAAACTTTTTAAAGTATGTTCTAATGCGAAATTTTGAAGTCTATTACCATGATTGAAAAAATCGTAAATTGTTACAATGGCAACTTTCATATTTTATGTACCTTATTAATCATTAGATAATTTACCTTTTATACACGATAACCTTTTTCTTTTCTAATGTGTTGAATAATTAGATAAGTAAAAAAGAATAGAAATATTGAAACAGTTAAATATATATACATGTAACTTCTATCAAATGTAAAGCCGAATAACTCTAAATTATAACCATATGTATCTTTCATATAATCAACAAATTCAGTTGGAACTGATGAAGACAGGTTACCGATTGCTCTATCTAATAAGATTTGTCTAAATAAACCAGTGGAGTGAGAGCCTGGAATCAAGTTAGCTAAATTTTGCACTCCTGTAGGCAACATACTTAAAGGTAAATATGCACCAATCAAAAATCCAACTAATGCTGAGAAGATACCAGTAAAAGCTGCACATGAAGAAACTGCTTTAAAAAACGACATTATAATCGCAATAAGCATTACTGAAGAAAGTGTTGATAAAATTAGTATTAAAATTAATTCGAATATTTCAGTTAGTGTGAAAAAGTATCCAGATACAAATGATAAGTATGTAATGCATATTATTAGTACTATGAATACGAGACCAAAAGTAATAATAAATCCCGAGAAGAAATAACTAAGCAATACTTTAACTGGTCTTAAAGGGGCAGAAGTAAAATCCGCAATAACATTAGTCTCTTTATCAGAAACCATACATAACATACTATTTAAACCAACGGTTAAACATGCAACTCCTAAAACACCAGATATCATCCATGAGTCAACAAGTATTCTCACTTCTCTAGATTCTAGGGTGAAATTTCCCATTTCCTCTATCATAGATAGCACTGCGTCTTGTTGCATTTTCCCTAAGAATAATACATATATTGTTAATATCAATAAAGGTGCAAGTAAGGAAAAAAGGACTCTGACTTTATTTTGGTAAAACAATAAAACGTTTCTTTTGGTAAGCCCAATGACAGCATACATAAAACTGAAGTTGTCTTTAACTTTATTCATTATCAGCAGTCTCCTTTAATAATTGGCCAGTAACTGAAAGGAATACATCATCCATATCGCCTTTTAAGACTTCAAAATCATCAATTTCGTTTTTGTGTTTTTTTATAAATTCAAATGCATGGTCTGAGTTTTTGACATATACATAATATGAATTATTACGATGATCGAATTCGAAACCTTCTTTATTTAAAAGTTCTTCAAATTCTTTATCCGTTTCTTTTATTACTCTTACTGAATCTTTACTATACTTATTTTTAAGTTCTATTGGTGTTCCAGAGGCAACAATTTTACCTTTATTAATTATAATTACATCGTCTGCTCTTACAACCTCTTCCATATAATGTGTGGTTAAAAATATTGTAAGGTTATTCTCAGTACGTAATTTTTCTATAATATCCCAAACAATAATTCTTGTTTTAGGATCTAAACCTGTTGTAGGTTCGTCTAAAAATAAAATTTGCGGATCATGTAGTAATGATCTAGCTATATCAATCCTTCTTTTTTCTCCGCCGGATAACGCCATATATTTTCTATCAAGTAAATCTTCGAAATCAAGTAATGATATTAGGTAATCAATTCTTTTTTTAGCTTGTTTCTTATTTAAATTATATATGCTGGCTCTTGAATATAGATTTTGACTAACAGTTAAATATGCATCCAAAACACTATTTTGGAATACAATACCGATTTTCTTTTTTACTTCTAGTTTGTGTTTATCAGCATCAAGACCATCAATGAATATTTTTCCACTATCTTTAGAAAGGATAGAGCATATCATATTAATTGTTGTAGATTTACCTGCACCATTTTGTCCAAGGAAAGCAATAAAACTTCCTCTTTTAACATTAAACGATATATTTTTAACAGCTTTAACTTCGCCATATGTCTTACATAATTTCTTAACTTCAATAATGTTAGTTGTGTCTTTTCTTCTTTGAATTTCTTTATCAGTCTTGTCCATTGTTTTATATTCATTTTTCAAAGTATTCATATATGAATTATGAACTGTTCTTTCAAAAACAGAAAATATGTGTCTGCCTAAAACTTTTCTAGCGTTTTTTGCAAAACTTGCTGCAGATTGTTGTTTTTTATTGTGCCATGTAGAAGTATATCTATGAATTGCCACCGTGTTATCGGTCATTTTAAGTTCGAATGTCATATAATCTTGAGGTGTAAAATACTCAGTTTGATAAATAGTAATATTTTTATCTTCAAGTCTTATAGTTTTGCCGTTTAGTTTAATTCCATATAATTTTCTTAAAACGTAGGTGAATGAATGAACAGTTAAAGGGTTTGTATTAAAATCAATCACACACTCACCCATATATCTTTTTAAAATTGTCTTAATCATTTCATGTCCTGCTACAGCGCCAAATGCACATGTCGCTAACCAAATATTATTTTCCATTACGAAAAATGCATCATTAGAAAGAAATTCATCTATCGGTTTGACTAACTCCATATCTGTATCGAAATAAACACCGCCATATTTTTCAACAACATCTATTCTAATAACATCACTTGCTAAAGCCCAGTTTTTTGCCTTTAGGGCCTTACTAACAAAATCATTACTTTCAATATCATAGTTGTCTTCGTTCCATTCTATAATCTCCCAATCAGGACAGAACTTTTTCCAACTTTCAATACATCTAAGCATTAACTCATTCTTCTTGCCTTTACCTACCCACACGTAGTGTATTTTTTTTGGTATTCTTTGTTTCATTACTAACATATTAGCAAATTTTTATTTAAAAATATATCAATTTAGGCAATGCCAAACTAAATGTGTGCAATTAAATGTCTAAGACCAAGGTAACAATAAGGAAGTTTTATGCTATCATAATCATATGAATACTAAAAAATATAAAATGATTCTGTTGGTTGGTAGTTCGATTTTGTTGCTAAGTTCTTGTAATACAAACATTTCATCAACGAACCCAATTGACTCATCACAAAACAGCATACCTTCTGAAACAACAAGTTCATCTTCTTTTGTAGATGAATACACAAATGAAATACTACATAAAGAATTAGTAGGTTATGATTCTGATGATTTTAAACTATATGATGAAGGATTTAGTGGCGATAAATTTGATATACAAACTGATTCAATTCGATTATTAAGAGACGATTCTTTCTTTATGACGCCTAGATTTGATACAGATAATAAGTCATTAAAAATTGAACTTGTGACATATTTAGGCGGACTAAATACAATGGGTAGCGAATTTGTAGGTGAAACTTTTAGTATTAGAATTGAGGCCTTGGACACTACAGAGGAAGACTCTACTACATTGCATATGTATGATGTTGTTGACTCTTTTAGATTTTCACATGTTTTAACTCAAGATGACTTGGATAATGGTTTCATTCCACTATTTCCACCTTATAGTGAAAACTTTGAAGAAGATCCATTTGTCTGTTACTTAAACGGAAATAACATAGATAGAATAGCTATAGTTTATGAACTGGAGCCATTTGTGAATAATGTTGGTTCTAACTTATATTTACACGATATTCGTATTAGTGGAAAACCAAATAGTTAAATATTATATTAAATCAGACAAAACATAATTCATTAAAAATAATTTATCTTTAGGAATATAGACTTTATCTTGAATAATTTTAATATTGTTATTTTGTATATGTTTTTTCAATATTGTTTCATATTCATCTAAGAAATCGATTCCAAATTTTTCATAATATTTTTTTAAACTAAAGCCTTCAGTAAGTCGCAAGTTAGTCATTAGAAAATATTTTTTTTCTTCTTCAAGGGAGATATATTCTTTGCTACTTATATAGTCACCTTCATTGTAGCTGCTTAATGATTTTGTATTTGCATATCTTATACCACTGAATTGAGAGTCAACGCTAGGCAAGTAATAAGCACTACCTAAACCTGCACCATCATAAAAATTATTGTTCCAGTATGTTAAATTATGTTTTGATGTATATTTTTTATTTAGTGAAAAATTCGATACTTCATATTGTTCAAAACCGTTGTCAAATAAAATTCGTTGTATCAAAGCATATTGTCTTGAAACATTTTCGTCATTAGAATCATTTATATTGTTCAAATAAAAAATAGTACCACTTTCAATTGTTAAAGGATACGTTGATATGTGTTGAATACCTAATTCCAGATATTTATTTATTGTATTGATTAAAATTTCATCGCTAAGTAAATCAAAGCCATAAATTAAATCGATATTAATGTTTTCAAATTCATTTTTGTGCAAAAGACTAATTAATTTTATAACGCTATCAGCAGTATGTTTTCTACCTAAAAATTTAAGACATTCATCGTTTAAACTTTGAACACCTATTGAAATTCTATTAACACCATGAGTTTTAAGCAAATCAATTTTACTTTGATCTAAACTTTCTACATTTGTTTCAATAGTAAATTCATAATTTTTTTGGAGTTGATTAGATAATACTAATAACAATTTTTCTAAATTCAAAAGAGATAAACAAGTTGGAGTACCTCCACCTATGTATATTGTTTTATATTTTCTATGAGGTTTAGAATTAATTTCTTTTAATAAACTATCGATGTATTTGCTTTCAAAGTCACCAACGTTTAATAACTTAGGAAAATCACAGTATGGACAAATATTACTGCAAAACGGAATGTGTATATATAATGAGTCTACACTATTTTGTTTCTTCATTTGACTCATCTAAAGATTCGTCTTTTTCTTCAACTAAATCTTCTTCGATTGGTTCGAGTATTCTATCTAGTTCTTGTTGAACTGCTTTTTCTTCATCTACTTGTTCGTCACTTATATCATCTTGAAAAAATTTAACTTTTTTCTTAAGAAGCATAACTCCTCCAACTAACAAAATACCAATGGCAACAATACCAATAGTAATTACGACAGGGTTTTCAAAAAATGTTGTTAATATAATAGTATTCATAATGCTCCTCTTACTTTACTCTTTTAGCAGGTGTATAAACAAATTTATTTTTTACTTGTTCTTTACGATAATAACCTAAATTGACTAAATTGTCCATAGAAGTTCGTGCTGTTTCATAAACACAATGCATCTTCTTTTTGTATTGTTGGATAGTATAATATCTACCATACGTACAATGTTTTGAGAAAAATTCAGCTTGTCCTTTTTTCATAAAAGGTTCTTTTTCTAACAAGTGTTCTTGTAGTTTTAATGCTTCTTTATCGCTTAAGCCTACATCTAAATGGCTGGTATCAATTATATCTTTACTTCTAGGTGTATTTATAACTTTATTGATTATGACCTCTTCTTTCTTTGCATTAGAAGGCACTTCTATGATTTTTACCGGTTCAAGTTTATCTTCATGAATTTGATCAATTGAATCTTGATGTATAGTTTCTTTTGTATCACTAGACGTCTCATTACTAATAATTGGTTCGTCTTTAGTTAATTCAATATGTTCTTCAATTTGAGTGTTTTGTTCGACTAGTTGTTCTACTGATTCTTCTATGCTTTCAAGCGGTTCATTAAAGTTAGAATGCTCATGTAATGTCTCGTCATTATAATCAAAGTCATTCGTATTTTCTTTTTCTAATTCTTTATGAACTTCTTCAGCGTTATACATCTCTTTCATAGACAAGTTAGCAATCAACTGTTGAGCGCTCGTATTCAATATAATTGAATTAAAGCGAACTTGATACCTATTAAATGAATATGTTAAGTCGTTTGCCTTCATAGTTTCTTTAACCATCGTTTCATATAAATCATCTTGAAACCATAATTGCTCAAGAGGTAAATAAGAAAATGGTGATTCTTGCTTTGTTTTTATAAGTAAAGTTTTTATTAAAGCGCAAGACAAGTATTCATTGCATTTATCAAAAGGTTTTAAATAATCCATATAGAAATGAATAAGAAATATTTTAACTTGTAAACTAGTAGATAAATCATTGTTTATTGTGTTAACAAATACATCCATCAATTCTTCAATTAAGTCTTTTCTATTTTCTGGCATTAAGAATAAGCTAGAAGCTTTTCTATGTACTCTATACGATACTTCCTCTTCTTTTTGATTAGTAATAATTGAATAATATTTAAATAGTACCTCTTTAGTGATGAGTGTTTCATCGTTTGTGTTTTGATGTATGTATGACAATAAGTTCATGTAATTAAATGCATACATTAAGTTTTCATCCATATGTGGATATAACGAGACTTCATCACTTAACATATGGTTAATTGTGTAATCATCAATGTTCAAATTTTTATATGCATTGATCACTTTAATTAATTCTAGTTTTAAATTTTTCTTTAATGAGTAAAGGTGTTCATCGTTAGCGCAAATTTGATTTAGATTACTTGAAAAATCAGATAATAAATCTTCGGCTGAGTTAATAGATTCTTTTACCTTATGCACATAAACAATATGCAAAGGGTCCTTTGCCAATGTTGCAATATCGAATGTTCTTGCAAATGTTTTTCTATATGTAAGTATACTAGACCATATGATATCACTCTTACCTTGAGGTATATTCATCTCGTGAATTACATCTGCTTTGGTACCATACTTTTCTTCTGTAAAACGATAAGTTATATCATTTCCTGCCATAACTATATCCTCCTGTTTTCTAGATTATAACATACTAAAATGTATATGAAAACTAAAAAACTACTAATTTTATACTATCTATTCATCGTCAATAGCAAGAACAGACATAAACGCTTCTTGTGGCACTTCAACACTACCAATTTGTTTCATGCGCTTCTTACCTTCTTTTTGTTTTTCTAATAACTTCTTCTTACGAGAAATGTCCCCACCATAACACTTAGCTAATACGTCTTTACGCATTGCTTTAATATCAGTACGTGCAATAATCTTTCCGTTAATTGCAGCTTGAATAGGTATTTCGAATTGCTGTTTTGGAATAATATTTTTTAACCTTCTTGTCATCGCATTACCACGATTATAGGCGTTTGGCTTAAATACAATCGAACTTAAAGCATCGATTTTCTCACCGTTTAACAATATATCCATCTTTACAAGATTTGAGGATTTATAATCACTATATTCATAATCCAATGATGCATATCCCTTTGTATAACTCTTCAACTTATCGAAAAAATTGTAAATAATTTCTGAAAGAGGAACATCATATGTGATAATAACTCTAGTATCATCAAAATATTCTAAATCCAAATATACTCCGCGTCTTTCTTGGCATAGTTCCATAATAGGGCCAATATATTCTTGTGGCGCCATAATTTTAGCCTTTACGAATGGTTCATGAACTTCCTTTATCAACACGACATCTGGCATTTCGTTAGGATTATCAAGCATTATTACTTCTCCTGAGTATAGTACAACTTTATAAATGACGCTAGGAGCCGTTAAAATAAGATTTAAGCCGTATTCTCTTTCAAGACGTTCCTGAATAACATCCATGTGTAAAAGTCCCAAAAAACCGCATCTAAAGCCGAAACCTAATGCTTGAGATGTCTCAATGTCATAAACAAGCGAAGAATCATTTAATGCAAGTTTTTCTAATGCCTCTTTCAAATCTTGATATTTTTTAGAATCTACTGGGTATAGACCACAGTAAACCATTGGGTTCATTTTACGATATCCAGGAAGAGCTTCTGGTGCTTTATTGTCTTTGAGTGTAATGGTATCTCCAGGGAAAACATCTTTAATATCTTTTATTTGTGCACATAAATAACCAACTTCTCCTGCTTTTAGGCTACCAGTTCTTAATTCTTTAGGCGTTCTAATACCCAATTCAGTTACTAGATACTCCTTAGAAGAGGCCATCAAAAACACAGTATCACCTTCTTTTATTTCACCATCAACAACTCTAATCATTACAACAACGCCACGATAAGCATCATAGTAAGAATCAAAGATTAGCGCCTTCAATGGCTTATTGATATCACCTGTTGGATGAGGAACAAGAGCAACGATCGCTCTTAATACATCTTCTATTCCGAAACCTGTTTTGGCTGAAACAAGTAATGGATTATCACAGTTAATACCAATTCTTTTTGTAATTTCTTGTGCGACATAGTCCACCATCGCACTAGGTAAATCGATTTTGTTAATAACAGGAACAATCTCTAAATCATTATCGATCGCTAAATATACGTTGGCCAAAGTTTGTGCTTCAACTCCTTGAGTAGCATCAACAACAAGCAATGCGCCTTCACATGCAGCAAGAGATCTCGATACTTCATAAGTAAAATCAACATGTCCAGGAGTGTCAATTAAATTAAAAATATACTCTTCACCATCCTCAGCTAAGTAAGTTAAAGTACAAGCATTGAGTTTTATTGTAATTCCTCTTTCTCTTTCTAAATCCATTGAATCAAGTATCTGATTTTTCATTAATCGTTTTTCAATAGAATCGGTAGCTTCTAATATACGGTCTGCAAGCGTAGACTTGCCGTGGTCAATATGCGCTATTATTGAGAAGTTTCTAATATTCTTTGGATTATATTTCATACTTTACTTATTTTACATAAAATAACTATGTTTTCCAAAATGATTTTAAATTATCTTTAATTTCTTCAGGAGAAAGTACTACATCATAATGTCTCCATTCGTGCTTAAAAAGTGATGTATAAGCACTTGAAAGGTACCTATCATCTATCAAAAGCGCTGCACCGCGGTCGTTTTCGGTTCTTATTAATCTACCTACTGATTGCATAATTTTATTTAAACCTGGATTGGTGTACGCATATTCATATCCTACTCTCGGTTCAATTTTCTCATCATAATAAGTTTTAATTAGTTCATTCTCAAAAGATAATGAAGGGAGTCCAACTCCCACTATAACAACACCAATTAGTCTATCCTCTACTAAATCTATGCCTTCTGAAAAACTGCCTCCCATAACTGCAATACATATTGTTGTTTTTTTAGGGTTATACTCAAATGAAGCAAGGATAATTTGTTTATCAATATCGGTCATGTCTTTACTTTGTATGAATACACTGTAATTTTTTTCACCATCGAAATAACTTCTTAACGCATCTAAATATTCGAAAGAAGGAACATAAACAAAATAATTCCCGATCTTCTCTGAGATGAATGATTCTACCATATCTGATACTTTTTCATAAGATGCGTTTCTATTCTTGTATTTTATCGAAACATTCGGTGCAATCATGAGTTTGAGTTGGTCAGCACTGAAAGGAGAATTCAATAATAAATATGGTGCTTGGCTTGGTTTATTACACATTGACGATATGTAATAATCTATGGGAGATAACGTTGCTGAAAAGAAACAAATAGAATTAACGAGACTTGTTGCATAACTAATTTGTTCACTAGGATCTAAATTAACTATACTAATTTTTATATCATCGTTAGATTTCTTTAGATGTAAGATTGAGTTATTATTCAACTCTTCGTGTAACGTCAAAAATTTATATATAGACATAGAAAAATCATCCATTGAACTATTCATAAAACTAGAGTAATTACTTTTAATTTTTTTGAATATATCTTGAATCTTGACTAGTGCCTTCATTAACTTCTCATCAAGTATATCCAGTACATAATCGCCATCATTCAATGTGTTTTTTAATTCCGTAAAATACTTCTTCAGTGAATTGAATGGAGTATGTATTTTCTTATCATCTATACTCTTAACTATGTTAAATACTACTAAAAAATTACTAAATATTAACTTTTCTGAATAATTACTTCTTGATCTATCAATTAAATTGTGAGCTTCATCTACTAAGACAATATGGTTTTTAGAAACCGATCCTGTGAAGTGTCTTTGAAACCTTGCAAACGGACAAAAGAAATAATTATAGTCGCATATAACGACATCTGCTACTGATGAGATATCTAGCGATAACTCAAATGGACACATCATATTTTCTTGTGCTAAAGAAATTAATTCATTATGCCCAATTGGTTCATTACGTTTAACAACATTTTTTATTACATCATTTAGCTTTGTGTAGTAATCTTTAGCGTATGGGCAATCATCAGGATTACACAGCTTTTTCCCATTTAGACACATTTTATCTTTTGCTTTAATCGTTATAGCAATGTTTTTTAATCCATTGTTGTGCATTATATTTATTGAATTTATTGCACTTTCTTGCCCACTATTCTTAGCAGTCAGGTAAAATATCTTGGCACTGCTGTTAGTAGTTTTTAAATATTTGATACTCGGAAATAATGTGGATATAGTTTTACCAATACCTGTTGGAGCTTCGACAAACAAAGTGCCGCCCTCTTTACAAGTAGAGTATACATATTTTGCAAGATCATACTGCCCTTCTCTATAAGTTCCATGCGGAAACTTCAAAGCATCAATGGTTTTGTTTCTAGTTTTAATTCTTTTACTAACGAGTTTATCGAATTGTATATACGATTCAAAAACTTGTTCAACATCAGCTTGTAAAGTTGTTATATCTAAACAGTAGTCATATTCTTTCGTTTCATTGCTTATTTGAGATATGTAAACTAATTTAATCCTTATGTTTGCCAACTTATGATTCAATGCATAAATCAAAGCATAAATTTTAGCTTGAGATAGATGCCATAATTCATTTTGAATATGAAACTCAACTAGATTGCCGACTGTCGACTTAATTTCGGTTATGGTAATTTCCTTATCTATTGTAAGACCATCAGCTATTCCATCTATGTTAAAAACATAATTTTTATATTCAAAAGTACGACGCAATGGATATTCAGAATAGTAGTTATGAGGCTGCTTAGACTGATACAATGAATGAATCTTCGTTCCCTCTTTCATAGTTTGATTATTAAATATTCTATTATCGATATGCCCGGAACGTAGAAAAAAGTCTATTAAACTATGTACAGATATATTGATTATTTTAGACATTTTATTTTAAAACGGAACCCAAAAGATTTTGTCTCCCATTAGCAAATGATTTCCAATCACTTATAGACTTACCTTCTAATTGTAATGTCTTGATGACTACAAATCCATCCTTAGCAACATACTTTATTCCACCATTAGTACTTACTATTTCACCAATGTTTCTATTATCGTGATTGACCACTTCATAAGTTGCACTTAATATTTTTAGCTTTTTCTCATCTAAAAAAACATATGCACCTGGGTTAGAAGATAATCCTCTGATGATGTTAAATTGTTTATATGAATCATTTGCCAGATCTAGTTTTTCTTCTTCTTTTGTAATTTTTGGCGCCATCGTTATATTTAATTCATTTTGTTTTTCACCACTTATGAGATTATTCAAAAATAGATCCAACGCTTCATCAACTATTTGTTTAGATGCATCAATCACTTTGATTAAAAGAGAATCAAAATTATCTTCTTCTTTTATATCGAATGTAGATGTAACGTAAACTTTTCCAGCATCCATTTCATTAGTCATTTCCATTAAACATACACCGCTTCTATCATCACCGTTCATTATCGCTCTTTGAATAGGGGCAGCACCTCTATATTTAGGTAATAAAGATGCATGAAAATTGATGCAACCTAAGTTAGGGATGTCTAAAAGTTCTTGTGGGACTATTTGTCCATATGCAAAAGTAATTATTACATCAGGACATAACTCTTTAATGAACTCATAGTCTAATCTAATTTTTTTTGGTTGAAAGACTGGGATATTGTATTTAATTGCTATTTCCTTTGTAGGAACATGCTTTATAACGTTTTTTCTGCCAACAGGTTTATCTTCTTGTGCAATTAACGCCACTACATTGTAATTATTTATCACAAGATATTCTAGCAAAGACGCACTGTGAGCAGGAGTGCCCATATAAATGATCCTTTTATCTTTTGCAATATTGCTAATATGAGCGAGAGGTACATCTTTTGTATATAAGTTATTTTGAATCGTTAATTTCATATATTTATCTCTAATAGTATTATACTAGAAACTATCTATTTTGAGTATGTATATTTTGCTTAAAAAACGTTGTAGTTATAATAATAATTATACATATACAAAGATATACAGCATCTTTTCATTTTTTATGTTGTATTTTTGATAATATTTTGATATATTAAATAAGAGATTAAAAGAGGTATACAAGATGGCACAAATCAAATCACAAATTAAACGCATTAGAACTAATGAAGAAGCAAGACAAAGAAATGCAAGTGCAAAAAGCAGAGTACGCACTCAAGTTAAAAAAGTACGTGCAGCAGCAGCCGCTAAAAATCTTGAACTCGCTAGAACTGAATTAGAAGTAGCATATAAATACATTGATAAAAATGTTTCAAGCGGCGTATACAAGAAAAATACAGCAGCTAGAAAAAAATCTGATTTAGCAAAATTAGTTAATGGATTAGCTGAATAATTAAAAATTAATTATAAATAATTCAAATGCAACAAAGCGGTCGACAAGGCCGCTTTTAATTTGTAAATCTAATTTGTAAAGCTTTTCAAAAATGCTTGAAAGATCATTCAATGAGAACTTACCACTATTTCTTAAAGTAATATCAACTCGTGTGTTTTTTGTTTTTAATTCATTTGCAATTTGCGTTGAACTCATTCCAATCTTAGAAAGAAATTTAGCTTGATAAACAAATCTAAATGCGTTGCCTATCAACGAAATAAGCGTTATTGGTTCAACATTAGCAACTCTTAAATCGTTAAATATGATTAAGGCTTGTTTATTATCTCTTTTTAACAATGCATTAGTTAATTGAAAAACATTTTCTTCTAAAGGTTTTTTAACTAATATTTTTACATCCTCTATTTTAATATTTTTGCTATATAAAGTAAGTTTATCAATTTCATTTATTCCTCTTGAAACGTCATTTGTGGTTCTAGAAGCTAGTTCAATAAGAGCATCATTTGATATTTCTGAGCCTCTTTTTTTTACTAATATATGAACGGCCTTCTCCCAGTCCTTTCCGGTTAAATTTGCAGTCAAAGTATGTATTTCACCACACTTTTCAATAAGTGTGTATATTTTTGACTTCGTATCAACGTTGTTACAATTGACGCTAATGATTAGATCATTAACGTCGTGTTGATTGTTAATGTAATCGATTAATAAATCAGTATTGTATTGCCCTTTTACTTTTGCATCTTTATCTAAAAATATGCAATCACTAGCAATCACTATTTTTTTATCGAGTGTTAAAGAATTTGAATTCACCTCGAAAACTATTTCTTCTATTGAAGACTCACTAGCATCTATTTTTATGCAATTAAAGTCATCAGCTATACCAATTGAATCTTTAACAATTTTACCAATTTGTTTGACTCTATAAGATGGTTCTGATGAATACAATAAATAAATCATATTATCATTATAATTTATTAGCACTAAAACTTGTATAAGTAATTGTTCCTTCTTTATCAGTTCTACGTATTTTTATATTATTCTCATTTAACAGATTGATAACTTCACTGTGTGGATGACCATACGAATTTTGTCCAGAACTAATTACTGCTTCAACTGGTGATGTGCGTTTTAAAAATTCTAACGAAGTAGATGTATTTGATCCATGATGCCCTACTTTTAAAACATCACACTCTAGATCTACAGAAGAATATATCAAATCTTCTTCAACTTTTTTATCTATGTCGCCTGTTAGTAGAAACTTTTTTCCTAATATATTTATATTAAACACAAATGAGTTTTTATTATCATCATTATAATTAATTCTATTCAAGTTATTAAACATTATGCCATTTATTACAACAGGTTCAAGAAGAGTATTCTGATATACACGTTTAACATTGAAATTAGATACTAGCTCGGAAAGAGCACCATTATGATCGTAATCATTATGAGTAATGAATATTGCATCTATGTTATAAATTTTACGCTTTTTAAAATATGGCATTAAAACATCATTAGCAATATCTTTATACAAATTTCCGCCCGTATCAATCAAAATATGAGTCATTCCTTTTTCAATTAAAACGCAATCACCCTGTCCTACATTTATAAAACTAATAGCTTCACTATTTAATACACTATTCCATGGAATTATTTGTAATCCAATAGAAAACATTAGTACAAAACACCAGATCTTTACTAGTCTAAAGTATTGTATTTGTATAAGATGTAAACAAACCACGAATATTAAATAATATATTAAAATATGAACTTCGTGAATGAAACCGGCATATAAAATAATATTAAAAGTTGAAAGAATGGCGCCATATTCAAACAAGATATTAACAAGTGTATTCATTAAACCATTTATTGGTAAAAAATAAAGATTAGCAACTGATAACGAAAACATAATTGCGTTTACAGGTATAATTAATTGGTTAAATATAATTCCTAGTACTGAAAGTTCATTCGATGTAGTTACTGATATTGGAAGAAAAAATAGATATATTAATGCTGCACTTTTTAAGTATCTTGTGCTTCGCTTTCCATTATATATGCTGACATTCATAAATAAATACAAGTAAGATACTAAAATACCTAAATAAAAACCCATTTGTTTTAAAATAAATGGATTACATATTCCAATCACGATATATATAAGTGTAGTAAATTGAGTTTGATCATATTTATCGTTTAATTTGTACTTATTAAATAGATACGCTGTTTTAGAAATGAATATTCGAAAAACACTTACTTTTGCAATACCAAATAAGAAAAACCAAGAAAAGAATATATAAGTAAATGTATATGACTTCTTTTCGCTGAACTTCAATAAAACTATTTTGTAAATAAATGTAAACAACATGTTTATGAAAACTCCACTAGAGGAAAATAAGAAAATTACATTTAATTCATCTGCAATGCCTATGATACTTGAATCATAGTCTTTATCACCAAACAATATGCTATTTACAAATGCTTTCGTTTCCTCTTGGTAACCTGCTAAAAAACTTTTCTTATATTTGTTTAATTCAAGAAGATTATCAAACACATATTCTTGTTTATAGATCATCAATTCGTAATAAATACCAAGATTATTTAGGTACGCTGAGAAGTCAAAATCGCTTTCTAAAACATTAAAATCATGATGTTCTTTTCTGCCATGAATTCTTAATACATCGCCTACTTCTTTATCAGTTTCTTTCTCGTATACATAAAATTTCTCTCCAAAATTACTACCTATAAAGTAGTTATTCGATACATCAATGACTAATATTTCGTATGTTCCTTCCTTAGGGGTAAAGTCAAACCTTATCGAAGTAATGACAAGTAGCGATAAACCAAGGGTAAATGCAATCATTAAACACTTTCTGTTTTTATATAGTCGAGTTCCTATTAAAAACAGTCCACATAAACAAATAAGTGGACTGTTCAATAAATTTACGCACAGTAAAATGGATAGAAAAACATATATAACGTTCATCTTAAAGTAACGTAGTTTTTCATTTGTTCAAACGTAGCAGTACCAATATATGACACTTCCTTTAGCTCTTCGATACAATCAAAAGGATTTGATAATCTATAAGTCACTATATTTGCAGCCACATTTGATTTAACACCATTAATTAACAATAATTCAGATTCACTTGCTGCATTAATATTGTATTTAACCAAAGGTTTATCGCCACATATATCAGCTAAATCATACAATGGTGCAATATAATAAGATTGGTTATCAACTAAAGAAAACGAAACATTGTATGCTAACTCATCAGCATTTGATGTTACTCCGCCAGCAGTGTCTATGAGTGTTTGTAGTGTAGAACCTTTTTCAATAATAAAAGTTCCTGGTCTAACTACCTCACCGCTTATTGTTACATTAATTGCATTTTCATTTCCTGGTTGTAATGTTGTGCTAGTATTATTTAAAACATTTGAACCATAGTCTAAAAATGAAAGTGCAGCAATAACTATGATAGACATTACAACAACTCCTATAATCATTTTAAACATAATATACCTCCTTACTTTTAGTATTGGAGTTATGAATAAAATGTGAATGGATATAAGAAAAAAAGCACAACGAGTGTGCCTTTTTATTAAATGCTTGTTTCTATTTTAACAATTTTGAAGGTTTTGACTTTGCTAGTTGTAAAACTAACTATATCTCCTACCATCTTTCCAGATAAAGCTTTCCCTAATGGGGATACATCTGACAAAGTGTCATTCAATGGATCTGCTTCGATTGTTCCAACGATTTTATATACTCTTTCTCTTGCATTTGGGTCATCAACATCAACCACTGTTACTATTGAACCTAAACCTACAAGTTTATCGTTGTTTGGAGAAGACTCTACTACTTGTGAATGAGATAATATATATTCGATTTCACTGACTCTAGCGACTAATTCAGCTTGCTTATTACGAGCCGCATCATAATCAGCGTTTTCACTCAAGTCACCTTGACTTCTAGCGGCTGCAATTTGATCAACTACTTCAGGCATAATGACATCTATTAATTCCCTCAATTCTTTTTCAAGTTTGATTTTTCCCTCTCTTGTTAAACTATATGTATTTTGCATAATTCACCTCCGTGATTTATATATAGTATCATAATCACAACATAAATATCAAATACTTTATTATATATAATAAATCTATAATTTTTCATAAATCGCACAAATATTTGATATACGTAATTACCTAAATAAATACTTATAAAAATATATTATGAATTATGATAAAATACACTTATGGAAAAAAGTAACATCAAGCTAACAATAACAAAACTAGCTGTATTATTTTTTACTTTTTTTAAACTAGGCCTTTTCACTTTTGGAGGCGGATATGCAATGATACCTCTAATCCAAAATGAAGTAGCAGTAAAAAAGAAATGGATACGTGCTGATGAAATCGGAGATATTTTGACGATAAGTGAATCCACTCCTGGCCCTATTGCGGTCAATTCTTCTACATATATTGGATATAAAGTATGTGGTATACCTGGAGCAATATTTTCAACACTAGGTTTAATTCTCCCATCCTTTATAATTCTTTATGTAATTTCATTGTTTATTGAAGATTTTATGCAAATAGAAATAATCGCTAACGCATTTCTTGGAATAAAGTCCGCTGTAAGTATACTTATATTTTCAGGAGCTTATACTATATATAAAACAGTTAATAAAAACATCATGTCATATATCATCATGTTCATTGTTTGTACAATGAGTGTTTGTTTTACAATATTCGATATATCATTTTCATCAATATACTACATATTAGGTGCTGGATTATTTGGGATTGTATATGCGGTAATTAAAATTCAAAAAGATAAACTAAAAACATTAGGAGAAGAGAAATGATTGCTTTAGAGCTATTTTTGACTTTTTTCAAAATAGGTTTATTTACTTTTGGTGGAGGTTATAGCGCCATACCTTTAATTACACAAGAAGTACTGAACAAAGCATGGCTAACTGAGGAGTTGCTTGTTTCCTATATTGCAATTGGCGAATCAACTCCTGGACCATTTTCAATTAATATAGCAACATTAATTGGCAGCGATGTTGGCGGTTTCTTAGGAAGTGTTTGTGCAACACTAGGTTTTGTTATGCCATCATTACTAATAATTATTATGGTTGCTATATTACTTGCTAAATTCATGCAACATAAAGGTGTTAGAATAGTTATAGACATATTAAAACCTGTTATGGTTGGTTTAATTCTTAGTGCTGGTATTTTCATTTTCTTGAACGCTCTAAGCGCCACTGGAGCATTAGATACCTTTATTTTTGACATACAATCATTTGGAATTACTTTAATTATTATTTTATTTATGTATGTTTATAAAGTTACAATGAAGAAAAAAATGCACCCAATATCAATTGTATTGTTTAGTGCATTATTAGGTATGGTAGTATTCCTAGTCTAGTTTCTTTGCTCTTCAAAAGCATCTAATATCTCAGATAATTTTTTAAACAATTCTTCGTCTTCAACTTGATATAGTTCTTCACCATTTACAAGTTCGAAAACCATAACTTCATCCTTATTTGTTTCTTCATATACAAAAACATACTCTTTATTATTTTCCTCGTCTGCGTAAGTGAATAAAATCTCAAGTTCTCTTGAATTTCCACTTTCATCTACTACACTTAATTTTTCTTTGGTCATTGTTTGAACCTCCTTTGTTGCATAAAACTTTCTAATATAACTATTGCGCTTTGTTGATCAATAACTTTTTTTCTTTTTTGTCTTGAGATATCTGCTTCTAATAAACGCTTTGTAGCAATTACGGTTGTCATTCTTTCATCTATCATAGATACTTGTAGTTGTGGTAAACATTTCAGCAAATCATCTTTGAATTTAATACATAAGTCGCTTCTTTCTGAAGAAGTGCCATTCATATTAAGCGGTAACCCTATCGCAACTTCTTCAATTGATTCTTTAGAAATAATTTCAAGTAATCTCTTTAAAGCAACATTATAATTTCCATTAGGGAAAACAAAATTCTCATATCCATGAGCCGCAATATGAAGAGCATCTGTTATTGCAACACCCATCGTTTTACTACCTAAATCAATCGCTAATAATTTTTTCATTTAGTTTAATTCACCCATTACTACATCGAACAATAAATCAATTTTATTTGTGCTTATGAGTTTACCATTTGCCATAACATCTTTTCCACCGCCGGAACCACCATAAACACTACATAAGTGTTTCATTATCGCGTTAGCTTTATAGCCTTTTTCTATTGCTAATCCATTACAAGTAACTACAATAGGAATATTACCTTCTGTTCCTCCCGCTATAACTACAATAGTATTATCATGTGTTTTTTTAAGTTTATCGGCCATTTTCATCGTGATTTCTCTTTGAATACCAGGTATCCTAGTAGCCAAAACATGTATTCCATTAGTTTCAACGAAGAATTTTTCTAGTTGTTTTGTTATATATTGTGTAATTTTATCTATTATTCTATCGGAATTATTACGCTGTTCTTTTAATTCATTTAATAAAGCTTTTATCCTATAATTTACTTCTACAACGGAAGAAGAATTAAGTAATGCTTTAGCGTTGTTTAAGATATTTTCACGTTCTTTTAATAATTCATAAGCGCCCTTTGATGTTCTTGCAACTATTCTTCTAACTCCTGCAGCACTTGATTCTTCCGATTCAATAACGAATAACCCAAGTTCTAACGTATTGTTTACGTGTGTTCCACCGCAAAATTCCATTGAATGTCCACCGCATTTAACAACTCGAACGACATCACCATATTTTTCATTAAATAGCGCTTTTGCACCAAGTTTTTTAGCTTCTTCTATTTCTAAGGTCATCGTTTCGACATCAACGTTGTCAAATATCATAGAATTTATTGTGTTTTCTATAATTGTTAATGTATCTTGGTTTAATTTTTCAAAATGATTGAAATCAAATCTTAAATATTTGTCACTAACAAATGAACCTTGTTGATTAACGTGTTCGCCTAATACATTCGTTAATGCTGCATTAAGTAAATGTGCAGCTGTATGATTTCTTTTTATATACGCTCTTCTATCTAAATCTACATTTAAAACAAACTCATCACTTAATTTAATTTTTCCAAATAAAACTGAAACACTATGTAGATGTTGTTTATTAGGAGCTTTTATGACATTAAGAACCTTTGCTGTCGTCTTTTCATTTTCAATTTCACCAATATCACAAACTTGCCCGCCGCTTTCTGCATAAAAGGTTGTGTGATCAAACATTATCTCACCTTCGCCATCGATTTCTTCAACCGATACACCATCTTTAAATAAAGCAATTACTTTGCCTTTTATTGTATTTTCCGAGTAAACGAACTCACTTTCCACTATTGTTTCAAGTAAGTCTTTTGATTGTTTATTCATCGATGCAACACTAGTTCTAGCGTTCCTTGCTAATTGACGTTGATTTTCCATTTCTTTATTAAAACCATCAATATCAACTTTTACACCTTTTTCTTCGCACATTTCCATTGTTATTTCAATTGGAAAACCGTAAGTATCATATAATTTAAATGCACTAACCCCATCAAGAGATGTCTTATCTACTAACATTTCTTCCAATCTTAATTTACCACTTGATAAGGTATGAAGGAATTTTTCTTCTTCAGCCTTAATCATCTTAGATATGAATTCAATTTTATTATGCAAATTATTGTAATGCTTACTATATATTTCACCAACAATACCTACCATAGTGTGCAAAAAAGGTTTACTAAGTCCTAATTTCTGGCCAAATACAGAAGCACGTCTGATTAGTCTTCTTAGTACATATCCCCTACCTTCGTTTGAAAATATCTCACCGTCGCATAGTGCAAAAGTTACAGCACGTAAGTGATCAGCAATAACTCTAAAACAAATTAAATTTTCTTCCTCATATTTCTTTTTGGATAGAACTTGTACCTTTTCAATTATTGGCCAAACCAAATCCGTTTCAAAATTAGTTTTTGTTCCTTGTAAAATACACGCAAATCTTTCAAGACCTGCACCAGTATCGATATTTCTGCTAGGTAATTCCTTATATTCTTCACGTTTTAAACCCTCAATTGCATTGTACTGCGAAAATACAATACCCCATATTTCTACGTATCTTTCGTTGTCAATATCATTTTTTAGCAGTTCTACACCTTGTTCCTCTGGATCGAAATCAACTCCTCTATCGAAGAAAACTTCCGTATTAGGACCGCATGGCCCTTCACCTATTTGCCAAAAATTACCTTTTAACGGAATTAAATGTGATTCATCAACACCAAGTTGCTTCCATCTATTAAATGTAGCAACATCACCTGGATAGTATGTAAAATACAATTTTTCTTTTTCTATATCAAAGTACTCTTTGCTTGTAAGAATTTCAAATGCAAACTCTAAAGCTTCATTTCTAAAATAGTCTCCTATAGAAAAGTTGCCAAGCATTTCAAAAAATGTATGATGTCTTGCGGTTCTACCTACTATATCAATATCATTTGTACGAATACATTTTTGTATATTTACTATTCTTCTATGATTAGGCACTTCACTGCCATCGAAATATTTCTTCAATGCAGCAACACCTGAATTTATCCATAATAATGTTGGATCGTTATATGGTATGAGTGATGCACTTTTCTCGATTTTATGACCTTTTGCTGTAAAAAAATCGAACCATGTTTGTCTAATTTGATCTGATGATAACTTCTTCATAATATCCTCCTATAAAAAGAAAAAATCGTCCCTAAGGAACGACATATGTCGCGGTACCATCCTTATTCGTTTTTCATAAACGCTCTTAATTACAATCCATAACGCAGATCAACGGTGACATTACTCACTATCAAAGGAGTGGCTAGTTCCTTTATCGACAAAAATATATTACCATAAAAATTATTATTGTAGTATAAATTAATTTAAATACTTAGATATCGATTCTTTTATCGTCTTTATACACTTCTAGAATGATTCCGCTGGCAACAAGTACATCACCTTCATAAAACACTGCAACTTGACCAGATGTAACTGCTTTAAAGTCTTCATATATTACTTCTATCTTGTTGCTGGATATTTTTTTAATAACAGCTGGATGATCTTTTTGACGGTACCTAAATTTCACACCAACCTCTAAACTTTCAAATTGTTTTAACACGTTACTGTTGTCAACAATACATCGATTTGAATATAAATAATCTGTCTCTTCACCGCTACTCACGTATAAAATATTTTCTTTTACATCTTTTTTAACAACGAACCAACCATTACTTGGCATGCCATTTATACCACCTATGCCTAATCCTTTGCGCTGCCCTATTGTGTAAAAATATACCCCTTCGTGAGTTCCAATAATTTTATTTGTTTCTATATCAATAATGTTTCCTTTAGAGGCCGGAACATAATTTTGTAAAAATAATTTAAATTTACGTTCGCCAATAAAACAAACACCTGTTGAATCTTTTTTATCTTGAACTGATACAAGTCCAATTTTCTTTGCGATTTCTCTAACTTCTTCTTTGTTTATATCTGACAGTGGAAAAATACATGAACCTAATTGTTCATGATTCAATTGCGAAAGAAAGTAGGACTGATCTTTATTTTGATCTTTGCATTTAACTAAGAAATCTAACCCGTCTATATTAACTTTTTTTGCATAATGACCCATTGCTATATAGTCGAAGTTATTTTGTTCAGCAAACTTCTTGAAAGAATCGAATTTTATATATTTATTACAAAAGACGTCTGGATTAGGTGTTCTGCCTAGTTTATATTCAGATAAAAAATAAGAAAAAACATGATCCCAATACTCTTTTACAAAATCTACTCTTAAAAATGGTATTTGTAATATTTCTGCAACATTCTTTGCATCTTCGTAATCAACTTCTTGTGGACATTGGTCATTATTAATTGTTGGGTTGCCAAGGTAATCATTATTTGTTAATGCATCCCAATTGCGCATAAAACATCCAGTTACATCATATCCTTGTTGTATCAATAAATATGCCGCAACTGCACTATCAACCCCACCACTTAATCCAATTAAAACTCTCTTTTTCATTTTATTAACTCTTCACTATCTAATATCATTGTAAACGGCCCTTGATTAACTAATCTAATTTCCATTTCTTGACCAAACACCCCAGTCTTTAACTCACTAATTCTTTCAGATAAAACTTTATTAAATTCATTATATAAAGCTTTTGCTTGCTCTTGTTTTAAACAATTAGTAAATGATGGCCTGCGACCTTCTTTAATGGAAGCATACAATGTAAATTGAGAAACAGAAAGTATTTCTCCATTTATATCTTTTATCGCTAAATTTGTTTTCCCATTTTCATCAGGAAAAACTCTCATATTAACTAATTTATCTACCATTTGGGGAATTACATCACCATTATCACCTTCACGGAAAGAAACTAAAAGTAAGTATCCTTTTGATATCTTTGCGTGTAATTGTTCATCAATATACAATGAAGCTTCTTTTACATTTTGAACAACAATTTTCATTATCTTATATACTTATGTATAATAGTTTGTTTTGGCACTAGTTGATCACTTAATTTAAACGACTCTACCACCTCTTCTAATATTTTTTGACATTCTTTGACATTTGTATAAACAGTACATAATACCTCGCCTGCTTTTACAAAATCACCAACCTTTTTGTTTAAAATAATTCCAGCTGACATATCTATTTCATCTTCTTTAGATGCTCTACCAGCACCTAATTTCATAGCTGCTACACCAATTTCTAATGCTGTAATTTCTTTTACATAACCTTCTTTATTAGATTTAACTACATGAGTAAACTTGCTCTTTTCAAACTTATCGGTGTTTTCAATGTAACTTACATCCCCGCCTTGTGCCTTTACTAAAGACTTAAGTTTTTCAAGGGCTTCACCATTTTTAATTTTGCTTAAAATAAGTTTTTCACCTTCTTCTAAATTAGTAACAATCTTAGCTTGTTCAAGCATAATAGCACCTGCTTTAACACATAATTCAACTAAATCATCTGGTCCATTACCTTTTAAAGTTTCAACCGCTTCAATTACTTCGAGTGAATTACCGATTGCAAGACCTAAAGGTTGTGACATATCTGTTAAAATAGCACGTGTATCTCTATTTAATGAATTACCAATATTTACCATTGTTTCAGCAAGAGTTGTTGCGTCCTCAATATTTTTCATGAATGCACCAGAACCAAATTTTACATCGAGTAAAATTGTATCGCTACCACTAGCAATTTTTTTTGACATTATCGAGCTAGCTATTAAAGGTAAAGAATCAACGGTTCCAGTAACGTCTCTTAATGCATATAATTTTTTATCGGCTGGAACAAGTTTCCCAGTTTGACCAGCAAGAGCTAATCCTGTTTCATTAACTTGCTTTATAAAATCATCTATAGCGATAGAAGTATTCAAACCTGGTATAGCTTCTAACTTATCAATAGTTCCACCAGTATGTCCCAATCCTCTACCGCTCATTTTTGCGAGTTTAGCGCCGCATGCTGCAACAAGAGGTCCTAATACTAATGATGTTTTATCTCCAACTCCACCAGTAGAATGCTTATCAACTTTGACACCTTTAATAGAACTTAAATCAATAGTATCACCACTTTTGATCATTGCATCTGTTAAAGTTGCAATTTCGTCCTTATTCATTGAATTAAAAAGTATCGCCATCAATAAACTTGAAGTTTGGTAATCAGGAATTGAAGCATTTGTATACCCTTCAATAAAAAATCTTATTTCTTCATCTGTTAAAACGCATCCATTACGTTTCTTAATAATAATATCAACCATTCTCATATAAATACCTCGTACAATTAATTATATCTAATTTTAATATATATGTATAACGAATATTATATATTATAATAAATCTATGAATTCGTTTAAAAACCACTTACACAAGCATTTCGAAAAAGAAATAGTAGATAATCTATGCGATTCTTTTTATGCAAAACCTCTTAATGGCGTAATAATTAATACAAATAAAATTTCTAGCAAGAAGTTTCTAGAATTTTTTCCTGATGTTGTTAAACATGAAATTATTCCAAATGCATTTTTGTACGAAAAAGAGAAATATCAGCTAGGAAAGCACGTATTTTTTGACATCGGTCTTTATTATTTACAAGAACCAAGTGCGATGTTAGTTAGTTATTTATTCAACATAAAACAAGACGACATTGTATTGGATTTATGTGCTGCGCCAGGAGGAAAAACATTTCAAGCGTCTTTAAAAGCAAGCAAAGGCATTGTATATGCCAATGATATTTCATATAAAAGAGCACTGGTGTTAAAAGATAATATTGAAAGAAATGGACTAGAAAACGTGATTGTAACATGCAATGATTATTCCACCATTTATACCAATTATTTGAATTATTTTGATAAGATTATTTTAGATGCACCTTGCAGCGGTTCTGGAATGTTTCGAAAAAATGAAGAAATATTAAATGAATGGTCCGAAAATAAAGTGGCCAAATGTAGTCAAATTCAAAATGATTTATTTGATATAGCAGTCAAAATGCTTAAGCCTGGTGGGCAAATCATGTATTCCACTTGTTCATATTCTTACGAAGAAAATGAAGAGATCGTAATAAATGCAATAAGAAAACATGACCTAGTTCCTGTTAAATTAAATGATCATAAATCATTTTATCACCATAAAAACCTAAAAGAAGGAATACATCTATTACCAAATCTTTATGCAGGAGAAGGTCACTTTATTTGTTGTTTAATGAAGAAAAATGATTTAAATATGCCCACATATAAAGTTAATAACAGCAAAATAAACAATGAATTTTATCATAATGATATTGTAAAAACATTTGGTCACGAAAATAGGAATCTAATTCAGATAAGTTCAATTATATATTCGTTACCATACAAATGTAAGATTGATAAACTAAATGTCTTATCTGCAGGCGTAGCAGTATGTAAAGAAAAGTCGAAAGGCATATTCGTTCCGTCACATCATCTTGCACTTTCCTATAACGACAATATAAACATAATTTCAATAAATAAGGAACAACTCATTAAATATATTAACGGCGAAACATTGGATTATAAAATTGAAAATGGTTATTATATTTTAAAATATTTATCATTTAATGTTGGTTTTGTAAAATGCACGAGTAATGTATTAAAAAACCACTACCCTAAATATTTAAGAAAAAAATTAATTATAAATACTGTCATCTAATTTTTTAAATTCAAGTACTTGCTCTTGCATTATTGGTTGAACCATATTTGAAATATCGGAAGTAGAAAGTTCTTTTATCTCATCATATTTCAAAGGAGGATTAACTTTCACGGAGACAACATATTGTTTCAAACTTATGTTTGGTTTTAATGTTCTAAATGCACCAAATGATGACCAATATACAATATCGCTTTTTGCCCAATGAGCTATTTTAAAGCTGCCAGCATGAAATTCATTTAATATACCATCTACATTTCTTGCTCTAGTTCCTTCTGGAAAAATCATGCAGCTATATTCATTTTTTGCTAGTTGATCTGCAATCGCTCTAAATGTTCGTATTTGAGACTTAACGTCATCTCTATCAATGAAATAACCCTCAAGTATTTTTACAACTCTATTTACAAACATTAATTTTTTTGCTTCAATTTTAGCTACAAATGTTAATGGTTTAGGACTTAAAGCAACTGCAATTATAGCGTCTAAGTTTGATGTATGGTTACCTACAATCAAAGAAGCTTTTTCGACATTTAAAAATTCAACGCCTTCGCTGCGAAAGTCAATTCTCAAAACTTTAACTAATTTTAAAACTAAATCTCTAACTTTATTATATCTTAATTCGAATGGGTATTTTTTTGGATTAAGAGAGTAACGTAACATCCATGCAAAATAACACCATATTAATCTTGGTACAAATAATAAAACAACTCTAAAATATCTTTTCATAAAAGTATTATAACTGATTCAAGTGTAAATTTCCTAAATATTCAATTATTTCTGCAACGATAACGTAACCAGTTACTGGATGGTTTTCTAATCTTCCCTTAATAATTACTAAAGTGTCATTATTTATTTTCATAAATTTGTTCTTTTTATCTTTTGAAAAATGCGTAACAGGGTGTCTAAATGTTTTTTGTAAATTTGAAGCGTGATTAAATTCATCTACTTCAACATAGCGTGTTGTTTCATCGATTGCCTCAACCAATCTTCCTGTTAAATAAATATGTGAATGCATATTAAATCTCCTATTCCTAATATTAGATTAATGTATTTATTTTCTATCAGTGGACTTTTTTATAAATACATTAAGACTTCTTGCTGTTAACATAGCATTTTTAATAAGTGATTGTGCTTCATATACGCAACCGGTATTTGAAAAATAATGATGATAATAATCATCCAATGAATAGTATGATGTATTATCGCTTGGGTTTATAAAAATCACTACTTCTTTAATTTCTCTATTATTTTTGGATAGATGCAGTTTTATTACAATTCCGCCATCTCCTAAATCTTCCATGTCCATCATTTGTTCATAATCATTTAAATCTAGAGATAGCGCTTCAGTAAATTCTTTTCTAAGGGCAGTTAAACACTTGAAGTAATTCACCATTTCTTTTCTTTCTTCAACTAGTGAATAATTCATCATATTGAATTTGTCGCCTTTATTGTATGTATTATCTTCGCCATTTTTAGATAATCCTACCTCTTGACCCATATGGAAAAACGGTATGCCAAGAGCCATCATTACAATAGCGTTAGATAATTTAACGTATTCTAATTTTGTATTTAAATCTAAGTTTTTATGGACTCCGTTAATTTTATCAAACAACGTCCCGTTGTCATGGCACTCTACATAATTAATAGATTGATTGAATGACAAAAACTTTTTTCTTTTTATCAAATCAAATGAACTACCTGCCATTAAAAATTTACAATCCTGATATAAACTAGGTTTTCCAGTGCCATATCCAGGTGTGACAGTATCATTTCCATATGTTGGTCCTTTTATTGTATCTCTAAACATGTCGTTAAAAAATGCAATATTAGGCATTTGCATTGCGTCATCATGATTTGCAAGTAAATGGGGCTCGATATCACCGGACATGTTCCACCCTTCACCATATATTATAAAATATGGGTTTATTTTTTTACATTCTAAATAAACTTGATTAATTACATTAATGTGAATCATGCCCATCAAATCAAATCTGAATCCATCTAAATGATATTGTTTTGCCCAAAATTTACATGCATCTATGATAAGTTTTGCAGCCATTTTTCTTTCGCTAGCAAAATCATTACCGCAACCACTTACATTTGTAGTTTTCCCATTTTCTCTTCTTCTAAAGAAATAGTTAGGAACAACTTTGTTTAACGATACGTAATCAGATTCATAAACATGATTATAAACAACATCCATCACGATTCTAATTCCGTCGCTATGATATTCACTAACGAGTTCTATTAAATCAGTTATTCTAGATATTGGATCTTGTAAGTTACTTGCATAACTGCCCTCTACACAAAAATACTGATCAGGATCATATCCCCAATTATATCCGCTTGATGGATTATCTTCATCAACAGTTTTGTAATCATATATAGGAAGAAGTTGTAAATGAGTTATACCAAGAGAATTGATATAATCTCTACCAACTGGATAACCAGTTTTTGTTGTAGCACCTTTTTGAGTTAAACCTTTAAAAGTACCTTTGTGAACAATAGTCGTATTAGGATCGATAGTTAAATCTCTAACATGTCCTTCATAAATAATAGCATCACTATACGATCTAAAAGTTGGTAACTTATCATCGTTCATTTCAATTTTAAGTGCATCAAAGTTGATTATTACGGACTGTTTACCATTAGTAGTACTTCCTTTCCCGTATGGATCAGTGGTTTCTACTGTAATGTTAGAATTAGTAACTAAATATGTGTATTTTTGATTAACTAGGTCGCTTTGTACCTTTACACAATACACTCCGTTTTCTTCTCGCGTCATTGGGTAAATTACAAAGCTTTTTTCATCATCTTGAAAAAGTTTTAGTTCAACAGAACTAGCAATTGGGGCCCACACTTTAAATGTTGTGAAATCCTTATTATAAATATAACCTAAATCATCTCCATCATAATAAAAATTATCATCGAAATTATCAAAAAACACCGCATCATTCATATATAGTGGTACTAATCCAAAATTACTAGCTACAACATAATATGTATAGCCAAATTGAATGCCGCCTTCTACTTTAAATTCGATATGAGACATATAATTCATAGAAGTATATTTAACTACTTCAAGCGGTAACCTTTCATCTTTACCTTTTAATAAGTAAAAACTTACATCTTCCTTTGGTAAAGTTGAAAATATGATCATCTTTATAGTATCCATTGACACTAGTTTTGCATTTATAAATGAATCTTTCATAAAATTACAATCGCGATTGCGATTCCTCCATCATGTGATATTGAAACATCATATTTATTTCCCTCAAAATAAAGCTCAGGAGCTCCATTTAAATCATATAAAACTTCTATTTTATTTAATTTATAATCAAGTATTGATGTTTTTTTTGCTTTTATAAAGGCTTCTTTTGCAGCCAATCTACCGGCTATAAAACTATCTTTATCGACACTAGAATTATGTAATTCAATTTCCTTTTCAGACAATATTTTTTCAATATGTTTTTTAAAAGGTGCTACTCGATTTAAACTAACTATATCTATTCCTACAGACATACTACATACCATATCCACTATTTGGATCATCTTCACCTAAATTATTTGGATCAAAGAATCCGGATGATGAATTATTAATTAAGACTCGACATCCTTGTGATGTTCCTTCTCTTTCAACCAACCCTTCTTCTACTAGTTTGTTAAATAAAATACCAGCTCTATTAAATCCAACAGCATAACTTCTTTGGATTTTTGATATAGAAATAAATTTCATTGAACGAATCTCACTTTTAATATGTTCGTATAACATTGCATCGCTTTGTGCTTTCATTTCAAATTTATTTAATGTTGGTTTACTTTCAGAAATAGTATCCTTAGGTGGTTCTAAATTTGCCCAATAAGGATCAAACTCTGCCATTTGTTGTTCACAAATAAAGTTTGTAACTCTATCAATTTCTTTTGTTGATACATAACAAGCTTGTAAACGATGTATTCCTGATCTAAATGTAGCACTACAATCTACAAGCATATCACCTTGTCCAATAAGTTTTTCAGCACCAGTCGTATTTAAAACATTGACCGAATCAGCTGTTGAAGATACACTAAAACAAACTCTAGTTGAAAGATTTGTTTTAATTGCACTATCAAGTATTTTAGCAACAGGCTTTTGAGTAGCTAAAATCAAGTGAATACCAACACTTCTTGCACGAGCGCCTAAAGATGTAAGTGGTTCATTAATTGATTTGTTTTGCGCTAACAGTTCACCAAATTCATCGACTATAACAATATAGTATGGCATAGGTGGTTCGCCTTTTTCTGTTTGTAATTGATTATATTCACCGATGTCTCTACGTCTAGCCTTTTCAAAAATGATACTTCTTTCATCCATTTCTCGGACTAATTTATCTAAGCACATTTTAGCTGGTTGAGCTTCCTTAATGATAGGAGTTAACAAATGCGGTATTTGACTATAAAGTGAAAATTCAACACGTTTTGGATCAACTAAAACGATTTTTAATTCATCAGGACGCCAATTCATCAATAATGACATAACTATATTATGTAAATAAATGGATTTACCCGATCCTGATCCACCAGCGATTAATAGATGAGGGAATTTGTTAAATGGACCGTAATGGAAATTACCAGAGATGTCCTTGCCGAATGGAATTAACATTTTCTTATTTGAGTCATTTGGACAATTTTCAATTGTTTCTTTAAATCCAACAGTAATACTTTTTTCATTTTGTATTTCCAAACCTGAACAATCTTTACCATAAATTACAGGCGTAAAATTAATTTTTGCACCGTTTAAAGAAATAGCGATATCATTTAAATATTTATTTATATCATTGATTGAAAATCCAGGTCTCGCCTGTATTTCAAACCTTGTAACAGAAGGGCCAATAACATAATTTATAACATCGATTGCAAGACCGAATGAGGCGAAAACATTTTCTAAAGTCTTCCATCTTGTCTTACATGAACTATTATTAATTGCATAACTATCACCTAATTCATAAGTTTCTAAAAGGTTTTTTGAAGGAAGAACATACTTATTTTTTGTTAACTTTTTAGGTTTAGGTTCAACTACAGGAGCGTTTTCGACTTTATTCTCTACAATTTTAGGTTGTTCAAATTTTATAGTAGGTTTTTGTATAATTTCAACTTTTTCTTCAGGCACAATTTGTTGGTTAGAATAATCTCTTACGTCTTCTACTCTTGATTCAATGACCTTTTCCTTAAAAATTACATTCGTTTTTTGAATTATCGGTGTTTCCTCTTTAATTATCACTTCTTCTTTTATTTGTGGAGTTGGTTCAATTATATTGTTATTTAATGATGCTTTTTTCACTTCATGAGTACTTAAATGTTCTTCAACTTCTTCTTCCCTCGTATGTATTAACTTAGCTTGATTGGTTAAAGATGCACGTTGAAGAGATTGGTCAGAGACATTCTTCTTCGAATTATCAACAAAGTAGTATAAATTTTTAGAAGTGCTTACAACATCTTTTTCATTGTCAGTTAATGGTACTTCTTTATAAATAGGTTCAGATTCGATAACTTGCTTTTTAGCAAACACTTGACGTTCATTTCTACTTAATCGAGATTGACTACTTTCATTTTTGCCATTATCTATTGTAGCAAAAACTGAATCTTGCTCTAGTTCATCTTCGACTTGCTTAGGTGTTTTCCTACTTCTTGTTCCACCAATTAGTGCTTTAATAGGAGATATTGCAACAAAAACAAACCCAATCACAGTTATAGAAATACCAACCACTATTGCAACAATTGGAGTAAATACTGTGTTAAGCAAACCTGTGAGCATATAACCAATATATCCGCCAGCTAAAGGATTATAACGGAATATGTCAACTGCTAAGTAGTTAATAAAATCTTTCTTAATAAAAACAGTTGAAAATCCATCGATATATTCATTGTTAAATGAAGAAATTGTTAAAGCGGTTACTTCGTTTTGATATAAATACCAAGTAGTAAATATCAAAGATCCAAAAATCATTAACATCGCACCAATACGCGCTAAAATATGTTTCTTTTGTATTTTATCTTTAAATATAAAAAATGAACCAATGGCAATCATGACAGGATAAATAACCCAATAACCAATGACTCCAAATAAAAATGTAATCGCAGTTGTGATTGATTGCGATACATAACCAAGATTTATCATACCCATAACCGAGCATAAAATTAAAAATATTCCAAGGTTTATGTGTTTATATTGTTTTAATTTTTGTGAGCCCGTCGTTTTCATATACGCCTTTATTGTATACAATAAAGTTATTAAAATCAATTGACACTTTCAATAATTACCATAACAAGTGGCGATTTGCGAACTACTCTTCTTAAGTACTTAAGGCATTTTTCTTGGATGTCTTTTTTCGCTTCTTCAATGTTGTATGAATAGCTACCAAATTGTTCTTGAACTTCACGAGTAAAAATTGATTGTAACTCACGAACAACACCTTCACGATCTTTTATAATATTGAAACCTTTTATAGTAGTTGACACATTAGAAATTATCTTTCTTTTTTGCGAATCTATAACTGCACTTAAAATTACAACACCTTCTCCACCGAGAACTTGTCTATCAATAAGTAAGTTAACACCTTTTTCATTCATACCTTTGCCATCTATTAAAACGTCTCCAACTTTGACTTTATAATCAAAATCATATCTTCCACCTTTTTCATTCAATACAATACTCATACCATTTTCTAATAAGAATATTGAATGATGATTAAGGCCAATATTCATATCTATTGCGATTTTTGCATTAGATATAAGTTTTTGATATAACCCTTTTATTGGGATGTAATATTTTGGTTTAAAAATTGATAACAACATTTGAATATCTTCTTCACTTGGTTGCATATTTCTCAATTTTTTCTTCGATAAATTCACGATTGTTGCATCAGTTTTAAATAATTCATTAAGAGCTTTAGTAGCTAAAACTTCCATTGATAAACTTGGAGGCGCAGCAACTACAAATGTATCATTTGAATTAAGTGTTATTCTTCTATCATTATTAGTCTTATCCGCTAATGCAAATATTTTATTTTGTAGTTTGACTCCAAAACCAATTAGTAAAATAACAATATCTTGTTCTCTATATCTATTGATATCTTCCGGTAATCTAAAATAATCTGGATCAATTATTAACTGATTAGCCTTTTGGTATTTTTTAATCATATCTAATGATTCTTGATCATAAGGAATGATTTTTCTTTTATGCGCAATTGCTAGTTTAACAATTTCATCTATATTAAATGTGTTGGTTGAATAAATACTAATTATGATTCTTCCAGATGCTTCTGTCTTAAATACGTCTGCCAACAAAGGAGTTATTTTATGTTTAGGCGCTGTGTAACCCAAATTTTGACATGCAATTGAAGGAATCATCAAAGCTAATGTAGGCTTTTCAATTAGTTTACTTATTGCGTTATTATCATGCAAATAATTATCACTGCTTGAATAATCGATAATAAAATCGCCACTATATACGATGTTTCCACCATCAGTTTCGATAGCGACACCCATGCTTTCAGCGATATTATGGGCTGTATGAAAAAACGTAACTTTTCTATTTTCAATTCTTACACTACAACTTGGTTTAACAATGCAGTATTCATACTTCACACCTAGTTTATGGTGTTCAGCAAAACCATCAATCATTGTTTTTGTAACATTGCCGCAGTAAATTGGAGCTGGTGCGTCTTGATATGCATATACTAAAGCGCCCAATTGATCATCATGACCATGAGTAATAATATACGCTTTTATTCTGTTCTTATTTCTTTTTAAGTAGTCCATATTAGGTATTATATAATCAATACCTGGGGTAGTTTTATCGGAGTATTTTATACCGCAATCTAAAACATAAATATCGGAATTAACCTCAACAATAGTTAGGTTTTTGCCATCTTCATCTAGGCCACCTAGCGTTAGAATTCTTACGTTATCTTTCATTTTTTTCTCCTTATAACTCAATGCTATTAATTAAATCGGATGAATCTAAATTATATAAACATAAACAATCTTTATCTATTACAATATAGCCTTTTTTTGATTTATTTCTTGGTAAAGAAATAGAACCGGGATTAGCCACGATAAACATATTGTTTTTATCAATTTTCGCAACGTGAGTATGACCATGTAAAATGACATCATTTTGAACTAGTTCAAAATCTAAATTATTAACATCATCTCCATGGAAGAAAATAACCCTTCTATTGCCAACATTCATAACTTTGTAGTTTTGCATTTCTTCACTTAATACAGTTTCATCAACTTTAGAATCGCAATTACCTCTAACTATAGTAAGTCTAGGTTTAAGGCTTTTAATTAAATCAACGCATTCTTTTGGATTGTAGGAGTCTAAAATTTCATTGCGTGGTCCATGATATAAACAATCACCTAAACAAACAATATGAGTTGGATTAACTTCATTAATCACACATAAAACTCTCTTTAAAGCTGCGACATCACCATGAATATCGCTAAAAACAAATATTTTCATCTTTTATCTCCTACTACTATTACTATTATAGTGTATATATAAATATAAATAAACTTTAATACACTTTAAATTTACTTTATTAAAAAGGCGTCAATTCAACGCCTAATTAATATATAAGTTATTTCTTATTAAATGGTTTTCTGCCTTTTCCACCAGTTCTTGCTGGTCTTTCAGGTCTTTCTACGTATCCTTCAGGTTTTTCTAAATATTCTCTATGAGATACTTTTACTTTACCTTTTTCGTCTACTTCGCATACTTTTACTTTAAGCATATCGCCAACTTTAACAACATCTTGAGCTTTTTCAATATAACCCCATCCAAGACGAGAAACGTGGCATAATCCATCAACAGGACCAAATAAGTTTACAAATGCACCATAGTCTTCAACTCTAGTTACAACTCCTTCATATTCTTCACCAACTTGAGCTTCTTTAATTATACTTAAGATAATATCTTTCGCTTCATTAATTGTACTTCTGTTCATGTGATATAAAGTTACTTGTCCTTCGTCATTTATGTCGATTTTTACTTTATCGCATCTATCGATAATATCGTTGATTACTTTACCGCCAGTGCCGATTACTTCTCTGATTTTTTCAGTTGGTATAGTGAATGTATCCATTTTTGGAGCATATGTTCCTACATCTTCTCTTGGTTCAGAAATCGCTTTTTCCATAGCAAATCTAATTTCCTTACGAGCTGCATGAGCTTGAGCAAGAGCTTCTTTTAAGATATCTCTATTAATACCTTTGATTTTAATATCCATTTGAAGAGCAGTAATACCGTTTTTAGTACCTGCTACTTTAAAGTCCATATCACCGAAGTGATCTTCAAGACCTTGAATATCAGTCAATATAGTATAAGGGTGTTTTCCATCTAATGGTCCAGATGTGATAAGACCCATAGCGATACCACTTACTAAGTTGCTTACTGGTACACCAGCAGCCATAAGTGACATACATCCAGCACAAATTGATGCTTGTGATGATGATCCATTACTTTCTAATACTTCAGAGACGACCCTAATTGTATATGGGAACTCTTCTTTTGTTGGAAGTACATAAGATAACGCTCTTTCACCTAAGGCACCATGACCAATTTCACGTCTACCTGGTGAACCCATTCTACCAACTTCGCCAACTGAATAAGGT
>CAYJLA010000004.1:38273-67480 GCA_964371305.1 uncultured Staphylococcaceae bacterium
AATTATAGTGAAGCATAAATCTTTTTGTATCTTCATCTGTTAAATTATCAATAATTTGTTCATCAGCTAATGGTCCAAGTGTTGTTACTGACATTACTTGAGTTTGTCCACGAGTGAACAATGCACTACCATGAGTTCTTGGTAACAAATCGATTTGAGAATCAAGTGGTCTAATTTCGTCAACTTTTCTTGCATCAGGTCTGATTTTGTCTTCAGTGATTAATCTTCTTACTTCATCAGCAATCATCACTTCAAGAACATCATTAACTTCCATCATTGCACGTCTTTTAGCTTTATCATTTTCATATTCTTTTGCTTCAAATTCTGCAACGATTAAATCTCTTAATGCTTCTGTAGCATGTTGTCTTTCTAATTTATCGACAATAGCAATTGATTTGCACATATCTTTGTGTATTTTGCTATAAATATATTCTTTAACTTCTGCTGAAGCAACGAACAATTCAATTTCTCTTTTTTCTTTACCGACAGCTTTAATAATTTCTTTTTGGAATTCACATAACTCTTTAATAGCTTCGTGTCCAAACATCAATGCATCAAGCATGTCTTCTTCAGTAACTTCTCTAGCACCTGCTTCAACCATGTTAATAGCATCCATACTACCAGCAACTTGTAAATCTATATCACTTAATTTAGCTTCTTCTACAGTTGGATTAATAATTAATTTGCCATTTACTCTACCGACATTAACTCCAGCAATAGGGCCATCAAATGGAATATCACTTATTCCAAGTGCCAATGAACTACCAAACATTGCTGTCATTTCAGGAGTTGCATCTTGATCTACAGACATAACAGTATTAACAACTTGAACTTCATTTCTAAAACCTTCTGAGAACATAGGTCTAATTGGTCTATCAATTAATCTAGCAGTTAAAATAGCATGTTCACCTGCTCTACCTTCTCTTCTTAAAAATGATCCAGGTATTTTACCTACTGAATATTGTTTTTCTTCATAACCAACAGTTAATGGAAAGAAATCTCCTTCTTTTGGATTTTTTGATCCACATACAGTTGATAATACAGCAGTTTCATTTAATCTTACAAGCACTGCTCCATCAGCTTGTTTAGCAATTTCACCAGTTTCAACAACAAGTTTTTTGCCTCTAAACATCAATTCAAATGTTTTCTTCATGTTTTTTCCTCTTTTAGTGGGTTCGACTCCAAAGTGTAATATCACACACTTAAAACCCTTTTATTTCTGATATATTCGTATCTCTAATATTATATTTATAATATAATCAAAAGTCCATTAATTAATAAAATAAAAAGTGAGCAACAAAATATTACCCACTTCTTTAAAAAATATTTAATAATTAATTATATTTTTTCTTCTTAGAATTCATGTAATAGAATCCAACAACACCAGCACCTAATAAGATACTAGCTATGATTACAATAACAATGTTCATTTCTGACACACTGCCAAATATGTTATTAATTGAAACTTCAGTTGGTGTTGATTGTGCAATCAAATAAGAAATGCTAGAACCAATATTTACGCCTGTATTATCATCAGTTGCATTTACTTCATTTTTTATAACCTCATCTAAAGCATTGTAGTCGCTCAAAATTGAATTTAATGTTGCGCTATTTGCACTATCTAGCAACCAACAAATTGAATCATTTTCATCACGAGCAACAGTATCAAACATATCAACGAATTCAAATCCTTTAGTATATAAAGTTAAATCTACCAATTCTATGTGTCTTTTACTAGCTGTACTTGTAGAAAGAACATGAATAATGTTAGTCATTTCAGTTATTTCTAATGATTGACTTTCACTTGAACCAGTCGCACCATTGGCTACAATAACGTTCTGCGGCGTGAATGGAACTTGTCCTGTAAACTGCAAATAATTTCTTCCACCTAACTTTCTTACTTCCGTTTCTAAAGAATAACCTGGCCATTTAGTCCCTAAACCTGAATCATGCCATAGATGAAGTTTAGGTGAAGTCCAAGTTGTAGGAACATCAACAATAAAGTTAACGTCAGTAGGCATAGAAGCATGTACTCTAGTTTCTCCACCATTCCAGCCATAAACCTCTATGATATTATGCACGGCTGTATTTATAGGTTTTCCGGTCCATTCGTTAGTTACTGTAGTGCTAAATTTGTGCGATCTAACAAAAATATAATTTTCAAAACGATCATCCACATTTTCAAACACTACAACATTATTAGAACCTAATGTTGTGCTATAAGAAAGAAGTTGACCAGGCCAATCAGTATCATGTTCAGGTGAACCGCCCCACATATGCAAACGGTAATCAACATTATTTCTATCATTATCTTCAAAATTCAAAATGACATAAATATCTCGCTCTGTCGCAGCTTCCTTTTTTTCAACTTCTATATTTTCTTTTACTTCAGCTACAGATTCGGTTGATACTGCACTCGAACTATTTAAAAGAGAGAAAGAAAAAAGAGATACTAATAATGTTGGTAAAACTGCCAATTTTAATAATCTTTTCATAGATTACCTCCTTTTTTATATTAATAATAATATTATTCCACATTTTGTAAGCGGTTGCAAGAGTGACTTTGACAATAAAAATAAAAAAAGGGCACAATTGCCCTTTAATAAATTTTATCTTATTTTCTAATTCCAAGTTTTGCAATTAAAGCTAAGTATGACTCACGATTAGTTCTTATTAAGTAATCAAGTAATCCTCTACGTTGACCAACAAGAATTAATAAACCTCTACGTGCACCTTGATCTTTGTGGTGAACTTTGAGGTGAGCTGTAAGTTCATTAATACGTTTAGTGATTAATGCGATTTGGACTTCTGTTGAACCAGTGTCTTTAGCGTTTAATCCATGTTCACTAATGATAGTAGCTTTTTGTTCTTTTCTCAATGCCATTGTCTTTTCCTCCCTATGTTATTCTTAACTAAATCCATGAATATCGTCGGAAGTCTCGATAATCTTAGAAATAGTCGCTATTTAGATAATATATCAAATCATTGATATTATCAACAACAATTGTTTTTAAGTTTAATCATGAATTTTTTTGCATACTTAATATCGTTCTCGATTTGTTTTAGTAACTCATCGAAAGAAGAGAATTTTTTTTCATCTCTAATAAACTCTATAAACTCTAAACAAACATTTTTTTTATAAATATTACCGTCAAAATTTAATATAAACGATTCAATTGTAGGCGTATTTAATTCGTTAACGGTTGGATGAACACCAATATTTGTCATTGCATAGTAAGACTGATTGTCAAAAAATATTTTTGTCAAATATACACCATTTTTCGGCAAAACATAATTGTCGAGTAAATCGATGTTTGCTGTTGGTAAATTATGTTTAGACCCATATCCAAATCCTTCAACGACTTTACCTTTTATAAGATAATTTCTATTAAGTAATTTTTTTGCATAATTAAAATTTGCATTTTCGATACTTTTTTTAATATCACTACTGGATATTTTCACGCCACGTTCATTATTGATAAAATCTACAACTTCAACATCATAAAACTTTTTCAATGTTTCAACATTACCAATTCTATCTTTACCAAATGCATAATCTTTACCTACATATATTTTATTAATATTTATCAATCTCAAATATTGGCTTATAAATTCTTCAGGGTTTAGCGATAGAAATTCAAGTTTTAAATCGATCAAAAAAACATAATCCACGCCCATATTTTTTAAAATGTTTATTTTGTCATTAATATCAATCAACATAGTTTTTTTATAACTTAAATATTTTCCTATATGACCGTTTAACAAAATAACACCATTTTTTTCTTTAGTTTGGCTCGATAAATTGATCAAATATGTATGTCCTATATGCAAACTATCAAAATTTCCTAGACAAATATTCACTTTGTCGAATATCAGTTCTCTTTTTGATAAATTAATTACCTTCATTAAAATAAACCTCTTTTAGATTTAAATACATTATTTTCTTCTCTTTCGTAAATCGCCACTAAATCTTCATCACTGACTAAGCAAACTTCATCAAATAAAGTTTCAAAAACTAGTCTTTTTCCAACTTTGGCCTTTTCAACTTCTTCATCATTAATTTTAATTAAATTCATGTGTGAAACTAACTCAAAAGGCGTTACTACTTTTTCAATATCAAATTCTTTAATCTTTACAGAATCTTGTATATCAAAATTATTAATCCTTTCTCTAGTTAAACCGATCAAATGTCCACACGTTCCTAATTTTTTTGCTATATCACTTCCAAGAGTTCGAATGTAAGTCCCTTTTGATACTGTCGTCTTGAAAGTTATCAAGTCGTTAGAATATGAGATTAATTCAATGTCAAATATTTCAATCTTTCGTGACTTTCTTTCAATCTCAATACCTTCTCTTGCGTACTTATATAGTTCTTTACCTTCGTATTTTAATGCTGAATACATCGGCGGGATTTGTTCACTAACGCCTGTAAATGAATCTAACACTTTTACTATTTCATCTTTCCTATATAACTTAGTTGGACATTTCATCACTTCTTCTCCATCGCAATCAAGTGTAGTTGTTGAAGAACCCAGTTGCAATGTAGCTATATATGTTTTATTTGCAGACTCTAAGTATGGTACTAGCTTAGTTGATTTGTTTACCAAAACAATTAGTAAACCCTCAGCAAAAGGATCTAATGTTCCAATATGTCCAACTTTCTTACTTCCTATTTTTTTAGAAATGATATTTACAATATCTCTACTTGTAAATCCTTTTTCTTTATATATCAAAAAACCACCATTTATCATAAAATTATTATAACAAAAAAAGGCACCGAAGTGCCTTTTTATTTTTATAGAATTAACTTATCTTTTGGCTCTTTTTTTATTTAATACCAAGAATACGCCAGCCGCTAAGAGAGAAAATGCAATAATAGCAACAGGAATAATCATAGAATCTATGATTGGAGTAAATAAATTACTACCAGTAGAAGTTGGTGCATTACCGACTAAAACCGTCATAGTTTGTCCAATAGTTACAGGATCTAATCCATCTGGTGTATAATCTAACATTCCATCAACAATCACCTTAATATCGCCGCTTAATTTAGAATAAGAATTTAAAAGTGGATTCAAAACAACTTCATCTGCTAAAACCCAGCAAATATCATTTGTATCGGCAGTACGTGTAATTGCTCTAAATAAAGTTAAGAAATTAAGTGATTCAATTCTTGCTGTTGCATCATCAAATTCACTAGCATTGAACTTTTTATTGTCACCTGTCCCAGTTGATGTTGATAATACTTCTACAAATGTACTTACACTAGTAATATCGATATCTTTACTTTGCTGAGTTGTTGTACCTGTTTTTTCAGAAATAATAATATCGGTTGGCGTAAAGTTTAAGTCACCAGTGAATCTCATAATTCTTCCATCGGTTTCATAAATGTTTTCAGTTACTTCGGTCATAGTTTCTCCTGGCCAAGCTGTACTTAAACCACCAAGACTTCCTGTAGTCATTGCCCAAGCGTGCATTGATACCGTTCCATCAAATGTTGCTGGAACTTCGGCATATATATCAACTGTAGAAGAAAGCGTTGTTCTAGTTTCGCAATTTGACCATTCATTATTTACGAACATATTAAATTTTTTAAGATCGATGGCGTTTGAATCGTAATAATCCCATCTGTTCCAGTAGTCGCCTCCTATAGATCCTGGAAATGATGTTGAACCAGTCTTATATCTACTAATAATGATATTAGTATTTGATAAACTAGCATCTTCAATAACTAGTTGATTAGATGCATTCCCTGTGCTAGCCACAAATTTTGTTCCAGGCCATGCTGTATCATCAGTAGTTGCGCCGCCCCACATGTGAATGTAGTAATCTGCGTCGCCTGAACCCCATGTATCTCCTAAAACAAGATATAAATCCCCAGTATCGCCAGTTGCTTCTCTTTTTGTTTCTACTACATCTAAAATTTCTATATTGCTTGTTGTAGAAACGTTTGTGTTATTACCTAACCCTACTAAACTTAACATGAGCGCAGGTAAAACTAAAAATTTTAACATTTTTTTCATTTTTTAAACTCCTATGGAAAAATTATGACAAATAATGTAAGCGTTTGCAAGCATATTATGTGCAATTCATATAAAAAAATTACTTTAAAATTATAAAAATTATACAATTTATTAATGTTAGATATGAATTCGGGTAAAATATATTGATATATACAACTTAATATGTAAAATACAACACTTTTTTCTACTGCTATTGTCTTTGTTTTTTAATAGAAAATATTATAAAATACTAATATGAAATCCATAAGAAAAGTATTAGGTTTATTAAAGCAAGCTGACTCTGAATTTAACTTAATAAATAACGGTGATAGAATAGTTGTTGGTGTTTCTGGAGGCAAAGACTCAATGTTGTTGATATATGCATTGCATTTATACCGTTTTTATTCAAAAATTAACTACGAAATCATTCCAGTTATATTGGATTTAGGGTTTGACGGTTTTGATTCTGTAAACATATCTAAATTTATATCTACACTAAAACTTGAACTAATTGTAGAAGATTCACGTGAAGTTTATAAAGTGTTAAAAGAGCATCAAGTTGACAACAAGCACCTACCCTGTTCTATCTGCTCAAAAATGAAAAAAGCAGCAATAAATGATGTAGCCCGTAAACTAAACGCTAATAAAGTCGCGTTTGCACATCATATTGATGATGCAATCGAAACATTATTTATGAACCAAATATTTAACGCTAACCCAACTACATTCGCACCTAAAATGTTATTAGATAGATCTAATATTACATTTATTCGTCCATTAATATTTTTAGACGAACAAACAATCATAGATACAGTTAAACAGCTTGAATTACCTATTTTAAAATCTGGTTGCCCTGCAGATAAACATACGTCAAGAGAAGATATAAAGAAAATGCTAAAATGCATTAATAAAGATTTTATATATTCAAAAGATAATTTGATTACGATGTTTAAAAAGGATATGCAACCTGCATACTTTAATGGGTCTTTTGAATATAAATTAAACAATGAAGGACTATATTATAAAAAAGTTATTTCTTTTGAAGATCATAAAACATATTTAGAAATGTACAAACCTTTTGAAGATTATTTATCTGATAACCTCGACGGAAGAGATGAAACAATGCTTTATAGAGGTGAACCATATATAGTTTATTTAAACAATGGCCCTATCGGTATTTTTGAAATAATAGTTCGCAAAATAACTAAAGATATGAATGAATGTTCATCTATCGAATTGATTACTATTTCATTAGGTAAAACTGCACAAACTTTATTAACTAATCATTTATATAAAAAATATCAAAAGGAAATAAAAAACTTAATATTTTCTTGCACTTATATTACAGAAAAAGAAAAATCAGGAAAGGTATTCTTTCCTGATTTGACTCTAAGTTAGTAATTTATTTTTTTAAAGCGTTTTCGATTTTATCGATACTTTCAAACTTTTTATCTAGAACGAACACAATATCAGGTGTTTTATAAATATCTAGGGATTTAGACAAGCAACTTCTAATATAGCCTTTTGATTTATTTAACTCTTCAAGTGCCTGAGTTTGATATTTTACTCCTAAAAAGGAAACGTATACTTTAGCGTATGAAAAATCATGGATTACATCGATTTCATTAATTGAAACTAATCCAACTTTAGAACTACTTATTTCTCTTTGGATTATTTCACTTAAATTTTTACGAATAATCGCTTTAACTCTTTCCTTTCGGTCAGCCATTATTTTTTCTCCACAATGTGGTAACACTCGATAATATCACCTTCATGTTCATCGTGATAATTAGCTAATAAAATACCACATTCAAAGCCTTGTTTAACTTCTTTTGCATCATCTTGGAACCTTTTAATTGAAGCAATTTCTCCTTCGTAAATAATAACGCCATCTCTAAGTAAACGCATTTTAGATTTATTTCTAATAACACCTTCAGTGACATAACTACCACAAATTGTACCAATTTTAGAGACTTTGATGAGTTTTCTTACTTCAGCTTGTCCTAATACCTCTTCGACAAGTTCTGCCTTAAGCATGCCTTTCATAGCAGCTTGTATTTCTTCAATTAATGCATAAATAATTCTGTGTAGTCTAATTTCTATTTTTTCTTCCGCCGCTTTCGCTCTAACTTGAGCATCTGGACGAACGTTAAAGCCATAAATAATAGCACCTGATGCACTAGCAAGTAGTACATCGCTTTCGGTAATTGCACCGGCCGTAGCACGAATTACATTGATCTTAATTTTATCTGTAGCAACTTTTTCAAGTGAAGATTTAAGAGCTTCACAACTTCCGGTTGAATCTGCACGAATAATTAATTTTAATTCTTGTACTTCTTCGCTTGAATTTGCGTTAAACAAATCATCTAACGAGACAGGTCCACTACTTGATTTAGCGGCATCTATTTCGTTTAATCTACGTTTTTCAGCAATTTCTTTAGCTTGTTTTTCATTATTAAAGGCCATAAAAACATCACCTGCATTAGGAACTTTATCTAATCCAGAAATACTAACTGGAGTTGCTGGAGGTGCCGTTTTAAGAACTTGTTTATGTTCGTTAGTCATACGTCTTATACGACCGTAACTACTTCCGACAACAACGAAATCACTATTATTTAATGTACCGTTTTTAATCAATAAACTCGCTTTTGGTCCTTCACCTTTATCTAGATGAGCTTCTAAAACAGTACCGATAGCATATCTATTTGGATTAGCTTTTAATTCCATTATTTCAGCCAATGTAATGATATTTTCAAGTAATTCATCGATTCCGGTTTTTTGTTTCGCTGAAATGTGAACAAATATAACATCTCCACCGTATTCTTCAGCAACGATGTTGTGAGCTAATAACTCTTCTTTGACTCTATCAGGAGTTGCGCCTAACTTATCAATTTTATTAACCGCTACAATAATTGGAGCTTTAGCAGCTTTTGCATGGTCAATAGCTTCAATTGTTTGTGGCATTACTCCATCATCAGCAGCAACAACAAGTACAACAATATCCGTAATTGAAGCACCTCTACTTCTCATCGCAGTGAAAGCTTCGTGTCCAGGAGTGTCAATAAAGGTAATTTTTCTACCTTTAACTTCCTTCTGGTACGCACCAATTGCTTGAGAAATACCACCGAACTCATTATCTGCTAAATTGGAAGATCTAATAGCATCAATCAAAGTAGTTTTACCATGATCAACGTGACCCATAACTGTAATTACAGGTGGTCTTTCAACTAAATCTTTTTCATCATCAACAATTTCAAGTTCTTCAAAGTTTTCATCTGCAACAACTTTTTCTTTTTTGACATCGTAACCGAATTCAAGACAAATTTCTCCAATTGTATCGTCATCTAAGACCTGATTTTGCGTAACCATTTTTTTCTGCATAAATAAAAACTTAATGATTTCAGCTGACTTCAAATTAAGTTGATCAGCTAATTCACCAACACTAAGGGATTTTGTATAAACAAAGACTCCGTTATTGACTTTTGAAAAGTTCTTATCTTTTTTGTTATTGTTTGAACTAGTAGGCACATTACTTATTCTGTTTTGAGTATTATTTTTTCTCATATACTTTTGCCTCCTTTATTATTTTTTTAAGTGAATCAATGAATCCATTATCAAAATCTACTTTAAGTATCTTACTTAACTTTTTGACATGTTTTTCAATATTTAACTCACTATGTATTTTAATATAGTAACCTCTTGCTTTTATTTCTTGTTTCAAATCCAAGACTGGCTTATTTTCAATCACTATAATTCTAGTAAGCTCATCTTTGGGAAATGAAACATACGTCAATAAATCTCTGCGAAAAGGTACTTTTTGCATAAATTTTCCTATTTATCGTCATCGTAGAATGAATCATATTCATCATAATCTACTTCATCTTCATCATAGTAATCTGCTGATGAAACTTCTTCTTCTTCAAAAGCTTTTAATTCCTCTTCGGTGTAAATTTTAATTTTTGATTCACTACGTTTAGCAACTTCTTCAACTTTAATTGATTCGTTAGCAACTTCTTCTTCAGTAATTTTTCTTGGACGTTTTGATTTAACTGCAGTTTTTGTTCCGGATTTAGATGTGGATTTTTCTAATTCTTTTTCGAGAGATTCAAGCGTAGTTGTTGTTTCAAGCGTAACTTTCACTGGTTTAACAGTTTCTTTAATTTCTACTTCTTCTTTTACTATTTCAACAGTATCGTTAGTTGTTTCTACATTAACAGCATTTTCTACAACTTTTTCTACAGTAACTTGTTCATCAAGAATTTCTGCAACTTTTTCTTCATTAGAAATGCCAGCATTCTTTTTGTAAAGATTTGTTCTTGCGTTCATTTCTTCAATCGCTTTTTCTCTAACTCTTTCACCTTCAAGTCTTTCGACTTCAGCAATTGTCATATATTCAACTGCATCTTCAATCGCAATTGCTTCTTCAAGAATTTCGATATTCCATCCAGTCAATTTAACTGCAAGTCTAACATTTGCACCTCTACGTCCGATAGCAAGTAATAAACTCTTTGAATCATTTACAATTACAGTAGCGTTTTTAGTTCCATCAATTTCTTCTAAATGAATTCCGACTACAGTAGCTGGTCTAATTGCTTCGATGATGTATAAAGCAGGATTTTCACTATACTCAATAATATCGATTTTTTCTTTCTTTTCAGAGTTACCTAATTGGGAAACAATATTTAAAATTCTTTGTCCATCCTTGCCAATACATGCTCCAGTTGCATCTACATCTTTGTCTTTAGATGTGACTGCTACTTTAGCTCTAACACCAGCTTCTCTTACGATGTTTTTAATAATTACAGTTCCATCATATATTTCATGAATTTCTTCTTCGAATAAGCGCCTTAAAAACCCTTCATGACTACGGCTTGCATGAATCATAGAATCTTTTGAATTAGTTGAAGCATCTGCTAGATATACTTTAATAGGATCACCTATAAAGAAAGTTTCGCTTCCAATTAAGTCTCTTTGTTGAAGAGTTAATGTCATTTTATCTAATGAAACCACTACACTTCTTGCATTAACACTTTCTACAGTACCAGTTACAATTTCACCAACTTTATCTTTATATTGTAAGAATAATGCTGCTTTTTCTGCATCTTTAATTTTTTGTGTGAATACACTTTTTAAGTGTTGGACGAAAGATTTACTTAATTCTTCTTCATCACTAATTTGAGTAGGAACTTCAATTTCATCACCTATTTTTGCGTTAGGATCTAATTCTAAAGCATCCTCAAGTGAAATTTGTAAGTAATCATCTTCAATATCTTCATCGTTCATTACAGTTTTTAATTGACCAACTAAAATACCATCAGTTTCATCAATTATAACTTTTACTAAAGCGTCATCTCCGCCACCAAGTAAATGTTTACTGAATGCTTTTCTGAAAGCTTCTTTTAAAGCTTCTATAACATCTTCTTTTCTAAGTCCTTTTGTCTCAACCATTTCATCAATAGCTGCAAAGAATGCCTGTGTATTAATATTTATTTTTTTCATACTTTTCTCCTTTTAAAATTTAATTGCAAGCCTACAAGATAATACATTATCTTTGTTAAATACTATTTTTTTAGTTCTTGTTTTTACTCTATATTCAAGAGTGTAAACATCATTTTCAAACCCAACTAACGTGCCTTCATAAATATTTTCCCCATTGATTGGATTTATTAAATGTAAATGAATGTAAGAATCAATATAAGAATTGAGTTTTTCTTTATCAATTGGTTTTTCTGCTCCAAGTGTTGTTACATCTAGTAAGTATGCACCAGGAATAACTTCTTCTACATCTAATATTTCACTTAGTAAGTTAGAAACAGTTATAACTTCTTCAAGAGTAATGTCTCCATCCTTATCAATAATAATTTGTAAAATATCATCACTTCCCTCTCTTTTGAAAGAAACAGAATACAAGTCATAGCCAAGGCTATTAATTTTGTTTTCAATCGCTGCTTTTACCTTTTCAATAATCATGAAACCTCCTTATAAAATGCAAAGAGTGATCTTTCGACCACTCTTTAACGTTAAGAGTTTATCCCATAAATGAGATAGTTTTAATTAATAAAACCACAATAATTATAAAAGATAATTTTATAACTTACAAGTGTTAATTTTGTTTTGAGTTTTCATACTCTAAACTCGATAGTATTTACACTAAATGTCAGTATTTATTTAAGATTTTAGTATTTATTAATGTAAACTTAACTATTCACTATAAGGCACTGATAAAAACTCAGCAAATGCGAGTTCATCGTCGACAAATTCAGGGTAGTATTCATAAAACGCTTCATCCTTATAAGGGATTACTTTATGTTTTGGAACACTCGAACCTATTCGTTCAATATTGACTTGCAAATAATCATATACTTTTTTACGTTCTTCGCTACTATTATTATTTCCGTCATAAGTTATAGGTTTACCAATATTAATTGTTTTCAATCCATTTGGGATATATGTAGGATAAAAATCAAGACTTTTACCAGTTTTTTTATAGTAATATTCACCCAATTTGGTAAATCCGTATTGGAGAGTAGTTACAAATTCACCATATTTTTTTCTTTTTTCAGGAAATATAACAACGTTATAGCCTGCTTCTAAAGCGCTAACCGTTTCTTTAAATGTTTCAATAATTCTTTTGTCAGTTTTATGCACAACTATAAATCTCTTATTTTTATATAACATTGGATAAATTAAATTAAACATCATTTTTGCACTCTTCCTAAATTTTTTCGGATTCTTTGCAGCTCTTCCAGATAACATTTCATGAAAAAAGTAATTAGCGCCACTTTCTTTTTTAACCATTTCGCCAGTAATCCATATCTTCTTTTTAATTTTGAAATATCTACACATAATTACAGGCCCGAGTATGCCTGCGTGATTTGAACAATACACAGATGGTTTATCAGTATCTAGTTGTCCCCCCTCATATACTATTTTTCTTCTACGCCAAATAATACCCGCAACAAAATATACAATTCCATAATATATACTTCTAAAAAAATTTCCCATATTTTACCTGCATTCACTAATAATTAGTATTTAATCGCTTTAACTGGGCAATTTTCGTAACAATCACCGCATTCATCGCATCTATGTTTATTAATATAATATCGACCATCTTGTTTATCTATGGCGTTAAATGAACATTTTCTTTCGCAAATGCCGCATTGAATACACGTTTCTTGGTGAATTAACAACCCTTTAAACTTTTCTTTTGCGCCATTAAATGAGAAATATGTTCTTTCTAGTTTGTGGTCTCTATTTATTTTTTCAAAATCATAATCAAATACATCACCACTTCCTGATGTGATACACAAAACAACCATAGCGGTATATTTTTCTTGATCTTTTATACAAAAATCGAAAATAGGATTATTCTTCGCTTTTATTTCTTTAATACTGACTTCTTTAACGTTTCCACTCATTCTTATGGCATAGCCGCCTTCGAATATTGGGAATCCATTTTCATCATGTTGAATTTCACTATTAGCGCATAATCCACAAATTGAGATCTTACCATTATTTTTTAAGTGTTTATAAAAATCTTTTGTAAACATAGTCATAAAATATATTCCTTCATCATCAAATGCTCTAAGATGTGCGATTCTACTTACAGGAATATTATTTTCATCTATGGTTGTAAAAGATAAACAACCTATCTTCTCAAATTTTTCATATATTTCTTTAATGGTCATGTAATGCTCCTTAATGTATCTTCAAGAATTCGCTCAATTCATCAGTTACTGGTGATGATAAAATGTCAATCGATCCATGTTCACATATTTTTCCGTCTTTTAAAAATATAATATAATCGGCAAAATCTTTCAAAAAACTTATTTCGTGAGTGACGAATATAAAATCTTTTCCCTTATTTCTTAAAGTAGTTACTGATTTAAGTACTTCATGAGTCAAAACAGGGTCTAATGCTGCTGTTGGTTCATCTAAGAAAATTAAACTTGGATTTGTCGAAAGCGCTCTGGCTATAGAAGCTCTTTGCGCTTGTCCACCAGAAACTTCATCTGGTTTTTTATCACATATATTTTGAATATGTAACTCTTCTAAGACTTCATCAGCTCTTTCGTTAGCATCGAATTTACTCATTTTTTGTATTTTTTCGAGTATTAGTGTAATATTTTTTTTCAAAGTCAAATGCGGGAACAAATTATGTTTTTGAAATACTACGCCGATTTGTTTTTGAAACTTTATTTTATCTTTTATAGGCGATAATTCATTAATACATATTTCGCCATCGTCAGGATTTTCGATTCCAGATAATTGTCTTAATAAAGTCGACTTGCCACAACCTGATTCACCTATAATTCCGATGCAATTAACACTGTCTAGCTCTAAACTAATGTCGATTAGAACATTTTCTTGTTTTTCATATCCTTTTGATACATTTTTTATTGAAATTTTCATTATTTGCTCACCTTTTTTCCAACATAATTCGCTAGTAAAGATAATGGAATCGTTATAGTTAGATATAATATCCACATAATATAATACCCTTCTATAAATGCGAAATTTTTAGCAGCTATTGATGTTACTATATATGTAATTTCGGCAATTGCCAAAACATTGAGCAATGCTGACCCTTTAATGACACTAGATAAATTATTTACTAAAGAAGGAATAAATGGTTTTACCATTTGTGGGAATATAACATACAAATATTTTTGCCACCATTTAAATTGGTATAAATCCATAACTATGTATTGTTCATTCGTAACAACTGATGCAGTTGTTTCGTATGCATTAGCGACATATGGACCGTTATAAAGTATTAAAGCCAAAGTCCCTAAAAATATCATATCTCTTGTTCCTAAAGCGATGCCAAGAGGGTAAGCAACAAGAAACAACATCACGAGCAATGGCGTTCCCATAATAATTTCACTAAAAACCCTAGCTATTGCGCGTAAAATGGTGAATTTAGAACGCAACATCATAAATAATATAAAACCAAAAACTAGTGCTCCAATAAGTGCTATTACACTGATTAGTATAGTTAAAAAATAAGCTTCAAGTAAAAGTTGCCAATTATTTAAAACAAGATCGTATCTTGGGTTTTCAATGGTAAAAGCTAAAATTAATCCTATTATTAAGGTAAAAATTAATATAACGGCAATATATTGAATGTTGTCGAGTTTTTTACTTATTTTATGCATCTTTGTAAATTATATAATCCAATCCTAATTCATCATTCTTTAAAAAGTCTGCAATGATTGGATCATACTTACTTCTGATTGTATCATAAAATCCACCTTCTTCATACATTGAATCAATGAAAGTGTCACATTTATCTAACAATTCACTATTGCCTTTTTTTACAACGAAGGATGATGCACTTTGTTCCTTTATACCGGAGTATACAACTGTAGTATTTTCATAATTAGCATGAAATTGATGTATTTCATCAGATGCAACAAGTACATCTGCATCTCCATTATCTATTTGAAACAATGCTGTAGATATTTCAGTGACCTCTGTCACTTCTACACCGAACTGTTCAGGATAGTAAACACCCTTTGTGCCAGCTAGTCCAACAAACTTAGCATCTTTAATAGCGAAGAAATCTTCTTCTGTCATATCATCGGTTATTCCATTTTCTAATGCAAAGTCTTTATTCATCAATGCTAAAGTGTGCCCATATCGATAAGGTTTAGAAAAATCAGCTTTTACAGCGCGTTCTTCTGTTTCGGACATATCAGCAATAAGAACATCTACATCGCCTATATCTAAAGCTGGTATGAGGAGTGAAAAATCGATATTAACAATTTCTACTTCCTTACCTAGGTATTCTCCAAATTCTATTGCAATATCAGGTTCAAACCCAGCCGGTTTTCCGCCATCATCTAAATACGAAAATGGAGGGAACTTTAAATCTATCCCTACTTTTATCACGTTACTATCATTTGTACATGAAGAAAGCGCTAGAATGGATAGCGCCATTATCCCAAATCCCTTAAATATATTTTTCATATTTTCCCTCTTTTTAATGAATTAAATTATACTCACTTTAGCGTTATAAGTAAAGAAGAATACCATTGAGTAATTAATATGAAAATGAACTTTACATTGATATATTTTATAAAATATATATAATTAAAAGGTTGAAAAAGAGAAAAATATATGAAAATTAGAAACATCGCAATTATTGCACACGTTGATCATGGTAAAACTACCTTAGTAGATAGACTACTCGCGGAAACTGGTACATTCAGAGAAAACCAAGAAGTTGATAACAGAGTTATGGATAGTAATGACTTAGAAAAAGAAAGAGGAATCACTATTTTAGCAAAAGCGACTTCTATTATGTATAAAGACCATAAAATTAACATAATGGACACTCCTGGACATGCTGACTTTGGTGGCGAAGTTGAAAGAATTATGTCTATGGTAGATGGATGTCTTCTTTTAGTTGACGCTTTTGAAGGAACGATGCCTCAAACACGCTTTGTGCTAAAAAAAGCGCTTGAGGCAGATGTTAAACCAATAGTTGTAATCAATAAAATAGATAGAGAAAATATCAATATTTCAGAAATAGAAGATAAAGTCTTAGAATTGTTTATTGAATTAGGTGCAAAAGAAGAATATTGTGATTTTAAAATCATTTACGCTAGCGCACTTAAAAACACTTCTTCACTGGAAGCTGACTTAAATACTCAAAAAGAAGGCATGTCAAATATTTTAGATGTAATAATTGATGAAATTCGTTCACCTAAAGTAACGGAAGATGGACCACTATTATTCCAACCTACTTTACTTGACTACAACGATTTTGTAGGCAGAATGGGGATTGGCGTTATTAAAAGAGGTAAAGTCAGAGTAGGTGAAACAGTTTCTATTGTTAGATTAGATGACTCAGTTAAACAATTCAAAATATTAAAATTATTCGGTTATGAAGGCATTAGAAAAGTCGAGTTACAAGAAGCAAAGGCGGGGAATATTGTTTCTATAGCTGGTCTTAATGATATTTACGTTGGTGAAACAGTTTGTGATTCAAAACATATTACTAAACTTGAACCGATTAAAATTGATGAACCAACTTTGCAAATGACATTTGCAGTTAACAACTCGCCATTTTCTGGATTAGATGGAAAACATGTAACTGCACGTGTGATTGAAGAAAGGTTATTTAAAGAAGTTCAAAAAGACGTTGCATTAAAAGTCGAAAGAGTTCAAAATTCAGAATCTTGGATCGTATCTGGCAGAGGTGAACTCCATTTATCGATTCTAATGGAAAATATGAAAAGAGAAGGGTACGAAATTCAAGTATCAAAACCAGAAGTAATTACAAAAGTAATAGATGGTAATTTATGTGAACCATTTGAAGATTTAGTCGTTGAAGTTCCAAACGATTATGTTGGAGACATTATTGATTCTATCTCTAGAAGAGATGGCACAATGATTTCAATGGACACTCAAGAAACTACCACAAAGTTTGTATATGATATACCTTCAAGAGGATTAATTGGTTTTATTACTAATTTCTTAACTTTAACAAAAGGTTATGGAGTAATAGCACACACTTTTAAAGATTATAGACTTATTTCCGCAAAAGAAGTTGGAGAAAGGCAAATTGGAGTTTTAGTAGCTACTGAAAGAGGAACTGCAACTGCTTACGCTATTGAAAGAGTCGAATCTCATGGTGTTATGTTTATAGAACCAGGAACAGAAGTTTATGAAGGCATGATTGTTGGTGAACATCGTTATAAAAATGATTTATGTATAAACGTATGCGAGAGAAAGAAACAATCAAACGTTCGTTCAGCAGGAAAAGATAATACTGTTGTTTTAAAGTCTCCTAGAAAAATGTCTATCGAAGGTTGCTTGGATTATATAAATAGCGATGAACTAGTCGAAATTACACCTACAACATTTAGAATGAGAAAAAAGATCCTAAATACAAGCGAGAGAAAGAAAATTGAATCACGGAAAAAATGGGACAACATTAATCAAAATTAAAACAACATTGATGGTAAAATAAAACCAAGTATAGATTCTTGTTTTTTACCATTTTCTGTAACAAATATACAAACAAGCCTTTTCCCATAATCTCTTTTTGATGTTTCAAACATTTTAACTAATTCATCAGACTCGGTTTTTCTAGAAACAAAAGCGTATCTTTCGGAATTATGGCTGTCTATTGGAATATAATTAATAAAATCTTGCATAGTCAAATTCGAAGAATTGATGTTATTTTTCTCTAGTAAATAAGTTGCTAATACATTATCTGAAAACACACCAAGAAAGTCATTATTTATGCTTAAAACTGGTATATTTGAATAACCTTTATTTTTCATAGTACTTAGTACTTCTCTTAGTTTTGTGGATAATTTTGCCTTGTAAATATTTTCAAACTTTAACATTACATGGTAGGAAAGTTTAGGATCTTCTAAAATATCTATCTCTTTTTCTAATGTTTCAATAACAATTTGAGAAATTTGAAACATGGCGTTACCTTTAATAGTTTCGTCGTGCACAAGTGTATTTCTCAGAATTCTTATTTGATCTAAAACATCTCCACGTTCCCTATCTTTATAAAAACCACTTCTTTTAAGATCGGTTATGTAAGTCATTATGGTAGAATAACTTCTTTTAGATACTTTGTATTTTATTCTAGTTAAGTTATCTAACTTATTATATAAACTAATAAATAATTTATTGTTGTTCATTATTTATCACCTTATTTGATTCTTCAAACTTCGCAAATAATAATAAAACTCCCGGAAGTATAGAACCCATCACTAGCGAAATAACCGCCAATATAATTGCATGAAATCTTGTCTTAATAAAAAAGGTAGCAATAAAAAATGCAAAAGCAATAACTATAGAAATTGATGTTGAAATTATGTAAACCAATGACGTCATGTCTTTGTTATGAGCCAGTTCATTAGGCATCGATTCCCATAAAACATCCCATCCACCGAAAACAAATAAGAATAATAGTATTCCTATGTTTAAACTCATAGATAAAATATATAAGACTCTTGTTGCAGTAAGCATATCAGCACCTCCGTTTATCAACTACCATTATATCACTCTATCAGTTATAGTACACAACTTTATAATGCTATATCATTAATTTCATGCTAAAATTTCTGTGAAATTGAGGTAACTTTATGACAGACATCAAAATATTTGTATCAATGCATAAAAAATTTAACTATGTACACGATAACTTACTTATACCAATCCAAGTCGGATGCATAAGCAACGATTCACACCTTGAAAATATTCTTCATGATGACGATGCAGAAGATAACATTTCTTCAAAAAATAGAAGATATTGCGAGTTAACTGCGCAATATTATGCTTACAAGCATATCGATGCAGATTACTATGGTTTTTTTCATTATAGAAGGTATTTATCATTCTCAAATATAAAATATTGTAATTTACCATTTTTGGAAGTACTTGTTAACACTATTGATGACAAAATGATAAAAAAATTCAAAATTAACGAGTTGGATATGAGGAAAAATATTGAACCGTTTGATTTAGTAGTACCGGAAAGAGGTTTCACTCCAGGAATAAGGAATCAATATAACTGGTCCAAGGACCACTTTAAGCGTGATTTAGATTTCTGTATAGAAGTTATTAAAAAGGATTACCCTTACTTAGCTAAAAGTACTGACAAATACATGAGAAGTCTTCGTGGATATTTTAGAAATATGTTCATAATGAAACGTGAATATTTCATGGAATACTCTGAAATGCTATTTGACGTGTTGAAAAAGCATGAAAAAAAGTTTGATTGTAAGGAATACAGTCCATACGGTTATAGAGTTTCTGGATTTTTAGCTGAAAGAATATGCGGAATATACCTTACATACTTGATAAAAGAAAAGAAGGTAAAGTATAAAATATTGCAATCTCTTAAAATAAAAAACGTTTAATTTCTTAATTAGTATTAAAAAACTCGACATTTTACTAGTCGAGTTTTTTCTGGTGCCCCCTGCCGGAGTCGAACCAGCCACTGATCCTTACCATGGATCTGTTATACCGATTAACTAAGGGGGCGTCTATATAATGTTAATATGATGCATAATTTATGGCAAGAACTTTTACTTGAATTTTAGCAATAGTAATATATAATTAAGTTATATATAAGGAGGTTTTTTATGATTAAAAAACTATTATTAGCACCATTACTTGTTGCTCCACTACTTTTAGCTTCTTGCACAAATAGTCCATACATTATTATCAATGATCCTGCTAAGGTTCAAGAATATGTCGAAATACTTGAAGAATCTACTGCTGATATCCAGCACTTCAATATTAGTATGGAATTAGATATTACTGCATTAAGCGGTATTGCAAAACCTATTTCCTACGTTGGTACAATGAAGGCTACTGACGGAATTAAAAATGAAGATGGAACAGTTACAGATCGCAAATTCAAAGCCTTAATTACAAACGATTTAGCTGAAGAAGGGGCAAATGATGTCATTTTAGAATCTTTTCACGATGGAAATGATTTGTATACAAAACAACACGAAATCAAAGTATTAGATGAAGTTTTATTACAAGAAGAAGATATAGTTAAAACAGAAGGAGCTACACTTGATTTCGTTGATGAATTCATCGGTAACAAATTTAATGTAATTGATCAATTCGGCATTGATTTAAGTAACGTTGATGATATTAGATTCCTTGAAACTGCCACTAACGAAACTATTTTAGTTAAGGTTGGTATGGACGAAATTACTAGTATGCTTGAATTAGCTGGTATCGAAGAAGCTTTACCAATTGCAGAACTTGGTTTAGAAAAGATTTATGCAGGTGCTATTATTGACGATGAAAGCTCTGTAGTTGGTCTTGCTGTTTATGCAGAAGGTGCAGTGCAAGGTGTTGCAATTCAAGCTCAGTTAGTTATGAACTTTATTGATGAAGCAGTTACTGACGTAACAAGTAACCTTCCAACTGAATTTGCAAATCAATAGTTATAAAGATATTAAAAACTGGGTTCGCCCAGTTTTTTTATTTAACTTCCTCTGTTAATAGATCATACACAAACGCATCAGTAACTTTTACTTTTATTTTGTCACCGACATTGTGTTTTTCATTTGTTTTTACAAATACTTTTCCATCTATATCATCAGGAGCGTTAAAATATGAACGAAGCAAATAGTGCTGATTTTCCTTACCAATAATTAAGCCCTCCATAACTTCCCCTACTCTATTTCTTGTTTTATTATATGAAATTTTTCTTTGGATTTTCATTAAAGTATCTAATCTATGTTGTTTTATTTGCTCATCAACTTGATTAGCGAAATTAAAACTTGGAGTATCTTCTTCAGGAGAATACTTAAAGCAACCTAAATGATCAAACTTAACATAATTAATAAAGTCTAATAAGTTGTCGAAATCTTCACTAGTTTCACCTGGAAAACCTACCATTACAGTTGTTCTTAAAACTACATTTGGTACTTTTGTTTTTATTTTATCAAACAGTTGAGTGAGCAAATGTTTGTCACCTCTTCTATTCATTGATTTAAGAATGTTAGTTTCGCTGTGTTGAATAGGTATATCGAAATATGGCGTTAATCTTGGTTCCGTAGCAATTAAATCAATTAATTCATCAGTAATTTCATCAGGATACAAATATAGCAATCTAATATATTCAAATTGTTCGATTTTTAATAATTCTTTCAATACATCAACAATATTTACATCTTCACTTAAATCGATTCCATATTTTGTAGTGTCTTGAGCAAGAATAACTAACTCTTTAACACCTTTTGTTTTTAATATATTCGCTTCTTCAATAATATCATTTAAATGCCTAGACTTTATTGGTCCCCTAATAAGAGGAATGGCACAATAAGAACAATTGTTGGAACATCCATCAGCAATCTTTAGATATGCTGAAAAATGCTGAGTAGATAATACCCTATTGTTGAAAGTTAACTTTTCATCACTACTTAAATCATCATCAATATCTTCAAGTTCTTTAATAAATGAATCGTATTTTTCTAACGGGATAAATTTTGAAACTTCTGGTATAGTTTCTTTTAATTCATCTAAATATCTTGTAGCTAAACAACCTGTAACTACAATTTTAGCACCTGTTTTTAGAGTATCAAATATGACATTTATAGATTCTTCTTTAGCGTCATTTATAAATCCACATGTGTTTATGACAATTATGTCTGCCTCATATTTATTGTTAGTCAACATGTAATTTGATGTCTTAAAAAGACCAAGCATCATTTCAGAGTCAACCACATTTTTTACGCAACCAAGTGATATTAGACAAATCTTCTTCATTTTTATCTCGATGACTTTTCAATTAACATTTTTATATACGGTATTTTAGTTTCGAAAGAATCATAGTTTTTAAGTCTAAAAGTCCAGTTTTCATCATCGATAATACCAGGCTTATTCATTCGATAGTATTCATCTAAACCTAATAAGTCTTGCATCATAATAATTGCATATTTACATTCGCCATCGAACGTATAAGCAATGAAATTATCATAAATCATATCATTATAACCTTTGTCCTTTAGTGAATAGTACATTTTACCTTTTAAATCATCGCTAGATGTATCGTACCATTGTTTCAATGTTAAATTATCGTGGGTGGAGATATATGAAACCATGTTTTCAGACGTATCTTTGTTTCCGCCATTAACTTCTTCACTTTCAAAAGTAAATTGAATAATTTTCATACCAGGAAAATTATAATGATCTCTTAACACTAGAACTTCAGGTCTTAAATCACCTAAATCTTCAGCAATAATTTCAATATTAGGCATTTTTTCAAACAAAGTATCAAAAAATGCATACCCAGGCGGATATTTCCATTCACCTATTTCTGCAGTTGGATACTTAGCATCTATTTCATAATATGAATCAAATGCCCTAAAATGATCGATGCGTATAATATCAAACAAGTTTGCAGTATAACCAAATCTGTTTACTAAAAACTCAAAATTGTCACTTTGTAATTTATTCCATTTGTAAATTGGATTTCCCCATCTTTGACCGGTTGCAGAAAAATAATCTGGTGGCACACCAGCAATTAGCTTTGGAGCCTTAAATTCATCTAGTTCAAAATACTGTTGATTTGCCCATACATCAACTGAGTCAAATCCTACATAAAACGGAATGTCACCAATTAATTGTATGCCATTTTTATTTGCATATTTACGTAAATCATTCCATTGTTGAAGCAAAATGTATTGTAAAAATATCTCGTAATTGACTTTACTTTTTAAATGTTTCATAGAATATTTGTGATCGTTTATATAATCTTGTTCTTCTTTAGACCAAAGATTCCAGGCAATCATGCCGTTTTGCTTTTTTAAAGCCATAAATTCAGCATAGTTACGAACCCATGCGTTACTTTTCTCGAATTTAACTAATTTTTCTTTATCAACTTTCATGAAGTTTCTAAAAGCTTTCATTAAATGTCTTTGTTTAAAAATGCGCACTCTTTCATATTCGACACGTTTGCTATTTGCTAAATAGTTAGGCACTTTATCTAAATATTTTTTCTTTACTAATAATTCGAGTGATATATATAGCTCATCCATAGCGTTCGATGAAAATGGTTGATAAGGTGAATGACCATATCCTAATGGATTAAGTGGTAAAACTTGCCATAACTTAAATCCAGCTTTTTTTATTAAATCAACAAATTTCTTTGCTGTAGGTCCAAAATCTCCTACACCATGATTGTTTGGTAATGACGATACCGCCATTAATATTCCAGCTTTTCTCATAATATCTCCTTATATTATCTTAATTATAATACCAATAATAATTGTAAACTACATTAACGGAGCAAACAATCTTAAAATTGCCCACCAAAACCTTTTTCCTCTGGAAATTTTTTCATATTTTTTCATAGTAATTTCTTCTGAAACTTCTAAACTCTCTAAAAAATCTTTTTTCATATCTACTATACAACTTGTATCATACATAAAACAGCCACACTCTAAGTGTAAAAACAAACTTCTATAATCCAAATTTACAGTACCAACGGTCCCAAATTTATCATCACTAATAAACATTTTCATATGTATAAATCCCGGTGTGTATTCAAATACTCTTACTCCTGCACTTATTAAAGACTTATAATAACTACGAGTTATTCCAAATACTGTTGGTTTATCAGGTATATGTGGAGTCAATAATATTACCTCAACGCCTTGTTTAGCAGTTAATATTAATTGATCACGGATCTTCGAATCAATAATTAAATATGGTGTTGCAATATATAAGTAGTTATTAGCTCTTTGCATTAAACTTAAATATACATTTTCACTAACAGACTTGTAATTAAACGGAACATCCCCGTAAGGTTGTATAAAACCGTTGTCAGCAATCTCTTCTTCAAGTTCGCTTATATGGACACTTGGCAAATAGTCATCATAATCAATTTCTTCATCAAAATAAGAATTTGTTTGCCAGTTAGATAAAAATAACATAGTCAGCCCATAAACTCCTTCACCTTTTAATCTAATAGCATTGTCTTTCCAATGGCCAAATCTCTCAATTGCATTAATATATTCATCAGCAAGATTAATTCCACCTGTAAATCCAGTATGTCCATCAATTACTAAGATTTTTCTATGATCTCTGTTATTTACTTTAATACTAAGGAATGGATTAAACCTTCCAAAAGCAATACACTTGATTCCTAATTTACGTAACTTATATAAATAATTAGTAGGCAATGTTGAAATACATCCCATATCATCATACATAACTCTTACATCGACACCTTCAGCGACTTTTTCAATTAAAATATCAAGAATACTATTCCACATTAAACCTTCTTCAATGATGAAATACTCCATAAATATATAATGTTTAGCTTTTTTTAACTCACTCAACATACATTCCCATGCTTTTTCTCCTGTTGGGTAATAATCAACTTGCGTTTTATCATAAAAAGCACTGCCACTTTCGGCATTAATGTATTCAGCAATACGTATTGCATCAGGTTCTTTTTTCTCTAAATTTTTACGAATTCTTGGATTAACTTTAACTCTTCTTAATGCCTTAAAAATTGGTTTATATTTTTTTAATTGTCTTTTTGTGTATTTTTTATTGCCAGCCAGCAAATATATTAATGCGCCAAAACCTGGAACTAATGCAATAACTGCAATCCATGAAATTATATAAGCGTCGCTTATTCTACTATTAATCATATATAGGATACAGAAGAAACTAAGTAAATATAAAAACACAATAACAGATGTAATTGTGACTCCTTCAGATAAATCTAATGTTGAACTTAGAAAAAATAATGTAAGTATGGTAAAACTTACAATTACGAGAGCTTGTAATAAAATAAGTAACCCAACCCAAAATAATCTGTTGAATAATAATTTTTTCATATTACCAAAGTTTTTCTCCGTTATAACTCATATAGTATTTTTTTTCACCATATGGAACACCTTCATAATCAACCCTACCAACAAAATCCATAAACATTGAAGTAAGCTTTTCATAATCAGTCTCTTTTTGAATATCATCAATAAAATTCTTGTATTTTAATAAACCTTGATTAAACAGTTCTAAAACGCTCACATTAGAAAAAATACCGCTAACAGGATCTTTCCATTCTTTATTAGAATAATTCATATAATCAATTTTATAGTCCAATACGGCTTTTTTAGAAGATATCATACTTGCGATTAAAGTGCCTTTTTTTATAAGCTTTAATATTTTTTCTTTAGCTTTAGTAGTTGCAAAAGTAAAAGAATATACAAATAACATATCCTTATAACATTGTGAAAAAGTATCTTCATCGATTCCACTATAGTGAAGTTGATTTTTAGCGACCACATAGAGCATTCTTGAGATATGTTCTACTTCTTTACTAGATAAATTAAATATAACTTTTGGTTTTTTAAATGTAGAAAATTCAGAACTTATAATTGAGTCGATTGCGCTTTCAAAATAATGATGCCTAATCAAAGCTACCGCATTATCTTTAACATCTTCACTAAAGCCAGTTCTTGAAAAAACATATGGATGAACTAGTGAGTCTAATGAATAATGTGCAATAAATCCATATACATAACTTAATAAAAGTCCTTTATTATAACCACCAAATTCGTTGGCATACTTATACATAAATGCTAGTGTTTCTGCACATTGTTTTTTGTGCAACATAGATGCAAACTTTATTGCACCCGCACACTTTTTTCCTCTTTTATATGGTAATGAGAAATAAAAAACATCGCCACCTTGTGCTCCAAGGTAAAAAGCATTTTTATTTTTTATGTTTTCATCTGCCTGAGCAGCAAATGTATAATGAGTTAGAAAACCTGGCATAAATTAAATTTCTTTGCTGAATGTATAATATACATTAATCATATTATGATAATACCATAATTTTTATTGTATATAAATAATAACTTAAATTACAAAAGCATTGAAGAAATTAAATGAAAAAACGCTTACAATTATAATCCATTATGTTATCATTAAATTAAGTTAAAGCAATAAGGAGGAAATAATCATGGACTTTTTTGCTAAACAAATACGTAATGTCGCTGTGTTGGGACATCAAAGCGTTGGTAAGACGACTTTGGTGGAAAACTTACATGCAGTAACAAATAACGTAAATCCGGGCTCTATTGAGAGAAAGAACACAATAAGCGATCATCTAGTAGAAGAAAAAAATCGTTTAAGTAGTACAAGCCTCTCTGTGGTGCCTATTTTTTATAAGGATCATAAAGTTAATCTAATTGACATTCCAGGGAATGACGATTTCTTTTTTGAGGCCTTAGGAGTTGCTCGACTAATTAAAGGAGCTGTTTTAGTTGTAGATGCTGCAAAAGGTGTTGAAGTAGAAACGGTGAAACACTTTAATGTATTGAGAAAAAGAAACATTCCAACCTTTATTTATTTGAATAAAATGGATAAAGAAGAGGCTGATTACGAACGCGTAATTGATGAAATTCAAACAAAATTAGGTAAGAAAGCATTATTATTTACTCTACCTATAGGTAAGAAAGAAAAATTCGACGGATTTGTTAATGTAGTCGATTTAAAAGCTAGAAAATTCAACGGCACTAATTGTGAAGATGATATAATTCATGACGATAAAAAAACAAAAGTTATGGAATTACATAACGCTATTTGTGAACAAGTTGCAGTTAGTGATGACGTATTATTAGATAAATTCTTCAGTGGAGAGCAGTTGACAAAAGAAGAAATACACAAGTCATTGCGTGAAGGTGTATTAAATGGTGAATTCTCACCAATTATTGTCGGAAGTGCAACTAAGAAAATTGGTTTACATACTATGTTAGATATGTTTATTGACTTTTTACCTTCTCCAGAAGATTTAAAACCATATGAAGGTAAGGATGAAAATGATAATGTTGTCATAAGAAAAACTGATGCAAATGAGTCATTTTCAGCATATGTATTCAAAACAAGTTATAACTCTTATACAGGTGTAGTATCTTTGCTAAAAGTAAATTCTGGTACACTTAGCCAAGGTGATGAAGTATATTGTCCTAATAGCGAAACAACTATGAAAGTAGGAGCTATGTTCTTTTTATCTGGTGCTACGCAAACTCCTGTATCTTCAGTTCATGCTGGAGACATAGTTGCTATTCCAAAGTTAGAAGGTATTAATACTGGTTTTACACTTTGTAGCAAAAATGACGTTATCAAGTATGAACCGGTTAAATATCCAACAGCCGTATACTTTACTGCAATTTCCACTACTAACAAAAACGATGAAGAAAAAATTGGTACAGTATTAGGTAAAATTAAATTAGAAGATCCTTGTTTAGAAATTAAAAGAAACCACGAAACAAAACAACTATTGTTAGGTGGTACAAGCGAAACTCATGTCGCTTATATATTAGAAAAAATTAAACTTAACTACAATATTGTTTTAGACACAGCTCCACCTAAGGTTATTTATAGAGAAACAATCAAAGGTAAAGGAGAAGCTGAAGGAAGATATGTTAAACAATCTGGCGGAAGTGGTTTTTATGGCGTTGTTTCTATGAAGTTTGAAAAAAATGATACTGATGAAAATATATTTACAGAAGAAATTTTTGGTGGCTCAGTACCAAGAAATTATTGGCCAGCTGCTGAAAAGGGATTTCATGAATCAACTAAAGAAGGATTGCTTGCAGGCTTCCCTGTAATAGGAGTGAAAGCCATCTTATTCGATGGAAAGTATCATGCAGTTGATTCAAATGAACAAGCATTTAAAATGGCTGCAATTCTTGCTTTTAGAGAGGCTTACAACAAATGCTCGCCGACCATACTAGAACCTATCATATTAATGAAGATTAATGTTAACCAAGAACATGTTGGTAACGTAATGTCTGACTTAACTAATAGACGCGCTAGAATTATGAACATGGAAGAAGAAAACGATACAAGCGTCATTACAGCTCTTGCGCCTGAATCAGAAATATTGGATTATGTATCAAAATTACGTACTCTGACTCAAGGAAGTGGCTATTTCAATATTAAATTTGACTCATATCAAGAAGTTCCAAAACACTTGATCGATGACGTTATAAAAAATAATTCACTACTAAATAAATAATAAAAGGAGAAATATTATGAACTACACAGAACAAGAATTATTCGAACTAAATGAAATGATTGTTGAAGAAGGGACAGTCGTTGATAGATTTAGTTGTACATTATTTGCTGATATTAATGGACAAGAACAAAAAATTGCAAAAAGAAAATTTCACACAAAAGATCTAGTTGGTAAAGGTTATATTGGTTTTGATGCATATAATCATAACGTTAGTCAGGAAATTACTGATAGAATTAGAATTACTCACATTGGAAGAGACGAAGTTACACTATTTGTAAGAACACCTGCTAAAGGAAACATTCCTATAATGCATAAAATCAAAGTTGGAGGAAAACTAATAATTGATAAAGATACTGGAAAAGGTGTTATATATCGATTAGTAACAGTCGTTAAATAACTTAAAAAGAAGCATAGTAATGCTTCTTTTTTTATGTTGAACATATATTCATTATCAATAAAAAAGCAACCATATTGGTTGCTATTTTTTGTTAGGTGGTGGCCCAAGCCGGGGATGATCCGGCGACACACGGATTTTCAGTCCGTTGCTCTACCAGCTGAGCTATCGGGCCTTTTTAAAATAAAATGGCGGACCAGACGGGAATCGAACCCGCGATCTTCTCCGTGACAGGGAGACATGTTAACCGCTACACCACTGGTCCACT
>CAYJLA010000005.1:0-28095 GCA_964371305.1 uncultured Staphylococcaceae bacterium
TTTATGTTTGATGACTGGAATTTATGGAACGAGCGATGTTATTAAATATGAATATAGTTCAAGTTTGTTAACATGTTATATAAACGTCCCTAATCCTTCAACGGATGGATTGGTTATGAAATCTACAGTTGTAATTATTGAAGAAGACAACGATAGTCTTGAATTGACATTTGAAGTTAAAGTTGAAAGAGAATAATTATTCATCAATTTCGATATAACTAACATCGTTAATGAAGAGAGAACGTAGTAATAATTAGATTATTTTAATGAGTCTAGATCAAGTTAATATACATACAATTTCGTAATAATACAGTAACATTAATATTGGTATATGAAACAATATAATGACATGTATGTTAGGTTTTTAATAGCTAATGAACTAAAGTGCATGAACATTATTTAAATATAAACATTACATCCATAATAAAGTTACAAAAACAGTAGTGTTGTTTGCTGACGAATTGGTTTATCGGATTAATGCATACTCATTTTATGAAACTGGCTGAATAATATTCAGTTATTGTTTTTGATTATTGTGAGTATTATAAAACCGATGATCAACCTATCGATGCAATTAATATTTTATTATCAAATCTCAAAATTAAAGTATAGTTTTAGGAAAGTCTTTAGGAGGATTTATTACGCAAAAAATACCCAAATATTACAAGGGTTTAATATTATCAAATACAGGATGTCTATCATCAAACTTAAGTAATAGTGTACCATACTTCTAAGCCGTAGATCATGGGCTCGCGTGTCATTATAATGGATTAGCCTTAATTACATTATGTATTGAGATTTTTTATTTGAGATGGTAATATAACCGATACATTTTGTAATTTAGAGTGCACATGGTTAACGGTTGTGCTTTGCATAATAATTTTGTAACTTATTCGATACGAAAAGATGTTTGTTAAATGTAAACTTACTATAGATTATGTAGAATTAATTTATAAACTATTATATACTAAAAAAATAGATAAAAAAGGAAGTTAAAAAATGAAAAAAAATAAACTATTGATGACTGCTGTAATATTTGGTGTAGGTGCATTCGTAAGCACAATATTAATTTCACCAAATATAATTAAGCAAGGAAATGCTGAACCAACAATGTATACAATAACTTTGTCTGATTCCAAAAATAAAATTACGGAAAATAATATCGATGGAGTTTTATTTTTTGAAACTAATTTAGGCAACAGCGTTGAGTTTGGTTTTTATGCTGCTAACTATTTAGAAGGAGGGTGGGCCACTTTTGATTCAGAACTCAATGGTGTTTACACAGAAGACCCTGTTCATGGAATTCAATCAATCAGCATAACACTAAAAGAACATAGTAATTCATTTGTTGATATTTTCTATGGCGTCGATAAACAAGTGGATTTAGATCAAAGACTTACCTTCACCGATTCTGTTTGTAATATTACTTTTGACACCGAAGTAAACTACTTTGATCTCTCTTCTACCGGAACTATTCACATACAAGAAATAGTTATTACTTACACTTGTTAATTCTAAGTTAAATATTAATTAAGTCTTATGTATATTCATAGGACTTTTTAATTTATATAACTGAGTAGACATTGTTAATATGAAGAAGTGCTATACTAAATGAACACCAAACTATATATGTTTTAATATACATTTTAAGAATTAAAGCAATAATTCATTCCATTCATTAAACTATTTAATGTATTAAAGTTATGGTAAGTTAGTTTAAAATCAGTATATAATTAATTTAAGATAAAGGAGAATTTTATGGACGGACAAATTGTTATTTGGATTGTAGTTGGTATTATTTTATTTGTAGTAATCGTTACTGCTTTAATGATTATTGGATTAATTAATAAACTACGCAGAATGAATGTTAAATGCGATGAGGCAGAGTCAGGAATTGATGTTGCACTTACAAAGCGTTTCGATTTATTAACTAAAGCTATTGAAACAGTTAAAGGTTATGCAAAGCATGAATCTGAAACATTAAAAGGTGTTATTGCAATGAGAGCACCTGCAGCAGGATCTTCAATGAAAGATAAAGCTGAATTTGCAAACACACTTACAACAGCAACAAAAGAACTTAATTTAGTTGTAGAAGGGTATCCTGAATTAAAAGCAGACAAATCTTTCTTAATGTTGCAACACAATATTGCTGATGTAGAAGAACATTTACAAGCAGCAAGAAGAGTTTATAACTCAAATGTTTCAATACTTAATCAAACACTTATCGTCTTCCCTAACAGTTTATTTGCAGGGATGTCTGGTGTTTCAAAACGTGAATTCTTTGAAGCTGAAGAAGCAAAAAGAGAAGACGTTAAAGTTTCATTCTAATTATGGATATACATGCTTTAGAGTCTCAAAGGCAAGTAGTACATAAATCTAGTTTAAAGTTTACATGGATTGCGGTAGGGTTAATTTTATTAACCATATTGATGATTATTATTGCTGTTTCCATTGGTAATCAAGGAGTATTAAATATAGTTTTGCTTGTCCTTGGTGGCATTTCATTTGTTGTTTCAATGATAATGTTTGGAGTATCAAGTTCTAAAAAGAATGCATTTTCTATAAAATTTAAAAATACATTCATAACATCAGTGTTGGCAGACCATTACGAAAATGGATTATATAATCCTAACGGCGGTCTTCATATTCACGAGATGATGATTCCTCATCTTTTCTCGTCGCCTGATCGTTATTTTACAAACGATTATTTATGTGGGACGTATGATAAAGTACACTTTCAAATGTGTGATATCACGTTACAAGATCGTAGAACCGATTCTAAAGGAAGAGTCACATACAACACATACTTAAAAGGCACATATATTATCTTTGATTTCGAACAAGACTTTGATCAAGTTTTAAAAATACTTGAATCATCTTCTATATTTGCTACCGGCGGTTTAGAAAAAGTGCAATTAGAGTCTTTGGCTTTTAATGAAAAGTTTAAAACTCTTTGTAGTGATCAGCATACTGCATTTTATATTTTAACTCCTCAATTACAAGAAAAAATGCTTGAAATTGAACAGAAGTTTAGAGGCCACTTGAATATGGCATTTATGCAAGGAAAACTGTACATGTCTATTGCGCATGGTTCAGATTTATTCAATATGAAAGTTACAAAACCGATACCAGGAGAGCAGCTTGATAAACTTCTTGCGGAATTATGTTTGCCTAAGGATGTTATAAAAACTTTAAACATTAATTCGAATAAAAAGTTCACAAAACAACTTTAAAAACAATTTCTAAACAATAAACTACACTTTCAAATAGTGTAGTTTTTTCATCATTTAGTTAACATTAAAGTATTAAAGTAAGGCATATCATTAGTTTAAATATATTTAAAGTGTTAAACTTTTCATAAGGAGAAATATATGTATAAACTATCTGATACAATCTTACACAAAAATGAAGGTGTCTGTAGTGTTAAAGAGATTGTCCAAATTAAAAATGGAGAGACAATACGAGAATATTTTTCTCTTCTACCGGTGTATGAAAGTCCTAGCAACTCAAGCTTTCTTGTTTTAGTTGATAATTGTCAACAACTAAAAACATTAACACCCAAAGAAGAGGTAGAGAAGTTGTATAATGAATTGACTAATATTGAAGTAGATATAGCGTGGATTAACGACGCAAGAAGAAGAAAGGATGAATTTAAGATTATAACTGATGAAGCGGATCTTTACATGATGACAAAACTATATTTGTTAATATCTAGAAAAAAGAAAGATCTTATCGCACAAAAGAAAATTGTTCCAACAACAGATAATTCATTTTCAGTGTTTCTTTTGAAATTAGTTTCACAAGAAATGTCTTATACACTAGAAAAACCTATTGATGAAGTGATAGAATATTTACGTTCGTGTATTTAACATTATGGATTCATTAAAAACATTATTCGAAAAAGAACAATTTGAATTAGTTGTAAAGCTTACTGAAAACTCTAAAGATGGAGAAAGTAATTTTTTCCTTGTTAAGTCTTTGATTAAACTCGATAAGTTGATAAAAGCTGAAGAAATTTTAAGCACATACAAAGAAGTCATCTATGACTATAATCCCTTTGACACGATTTGCATTGATTTGTATCTAATTGAACAACTAAATAAGACCGAAAGATTACTTTTCATCTACGAATATTACGCTAATAAACCATATGTTTCTCAACAAGTTGAAGAACAACTTAGAGGCATTAAACTTGTTATTAATAACATGCTAAAACAAAAGCAAGATAACAATACAAGTGTTAATCCGATCGAAACAATAAGAAATTCTAGTATAGGCAGCGAAATTATAGATGCATTGTATAGGCTTTCCAGTGAAGAAGTTAGATTATATACTGAAGATATTTTAAATTTAATACATAGAAATCATGACTCATCATTTCTTCCAGTTTATATATACTTTTTAGCAACAATTAAGTACGACAAAGATATAAAAATATGTAGATATGGTGCCGATTATGTTATTAATCCAGCTACAAGTGATTATGTATTGACCGAAAGTGATTTAAGTGGTGCAAATGATAAGATTAGAAAAATGTGTAAAGATCCATCAATTGCAGATTTTGCAATAAACATTCTAAACATGACAATTGGCGGACATTTCCCCAATAAAATACCTATAGATGATGATTCCTATCTAATTGCATGCATTTTAAAAGCGTGTGAGTATTTTCCTGCTAACTTACTAACTTATCAAGAGCAATTCATCACTGATGAAAATGAAAGTGTCATTAGTAAACATTTATTGATGATAAAAAGTGTGCTTGCCGCTCTTAGACAATCTAAGCATGAATTACTATAACGAAAAAGTTCCTGCAAATAAAAAAATAAACAATATTATAAACTAAGTGGTATTTAACTTGAAACTTTAATGTATTTAATATATATTAAATCTTGACTTATAAAATTTAAGGAGAACAAAAATGGAAGTCTTAGTAAAAGAAATTAAACCTTCAACAATCGCTATTGAAGTAGTTGTTGATAAAGATGTTTGGGTAGAATCCCAAAAAAAAGCATTTGATAAAATCGCTGCTACTGTAAAGGTAGAAGGTTTTAGAAAAGGCAAAGCTCCAAAAGCTTTAATCGAAAAGAAAGTTGATCAAGCAAAAGTTTATGATGAAGCAATTAATGCAATCTTGCCTGAAATGTTTTCAAAAGCATGTCAAGACAACATGATCGATCCATATACAAGACCACAAGTAGAAGTTACAAAACTTACTGCAGATGAATTAGAAATTAAATTCACTGTTGTAACAATGCCAAAAGTTACACTTGGTAAATATAAAGGACTTAAAGTTGAAAAAGATGTAGTAAGTGTTTCTGAAGAAGAAATTAAAGAAGCTTTAGATAAAAAGCTTGCTGATAATGCATCAATTTCACTAAAAGAAGGTGAAGCAGTTAAAGGTGATAGCGTTGTTATCGACTTTGAAGGTTTCGTTGATGGTGTAGCATTTGATGGCGGTAAAGCTGATAATTACACACTGGAATTAGGATCTGGCTCATTCATTCCTGGATTTGAAGACCAATTAATTGGAAAAAAAGCTGGTGATGAAGTTGAAGTAAATGTTAAATTCCCAGAACAATATGTACCAGAATTAGCTGGAAAAGACGCTATGTTCAAAGTAACTGTTCATGAAGTAAAAGAGAAAAAATTGGCGGAACTCAATGATGAATTCGTAGTTGGATTAGGCGTTGAAAATGTTAAAACAATTGAAGAATTAAAAGAACACGAAAAGGGAATTATTACTGCTAGAAAAAATCAAGAAGCAGCAAATAAACACTTTAAAGCTTTAGTTGATTTAATTGCATCTGAAGCAGAAGTTGTAATTGCTGATGAAATTATTGAAAAAGAAGTAGAATCAATGAATAAAAACTTGGAAAATCAAATTACACAAAATGGTTTAACAAGAGAACAATATATTCAAATCACTGGACAAACTGAAGAAAAAATTAAAGAACAAATGCAAGCTGATGCTGCTAAAAATCTTAAACAAGTAGTTTGTTTAGAACAAATTGGAATGGTTGAAGGTCTTGAAGTGACTGAAGAAGAAATTGAACAAGAATTTAAAACAATCTCTGAACAATACAAAATGGAACTTGCTAAAGTAGAAGAAATCTTAGGCAAAGACATTTCTAGACTTAGAAACGAATTAAGACAAAGAAAAATATCCAAATTTATTATCGACAACAATAAATAAATCTTGGATTGAGGAGGTTTATATGGCTAAAAAAACAAAGATGACTTTACCATTATTAGTTACTAAAGAACTAGTAGTGTTACCAGGAAGCATGACTTCAATCGAAGCAACGCGTTCCTTTTCTAAAGCAGCAATAGATGCTTCTAGAGATGAATTATCGTCATTAATACTAATTACAAGTCAAATTAATCCTGCTGAAGCTGAAGTTACTAGTGAAAGTGTGCATAAGATTGGCACACTTTCTAGAATACTTTCTTACAATAAAAAAGAGACTCACTATAGAATTCGTGTCTCTTCGACATCTAAAGTACAAATTACTGATATACGCTTTGAAAACGGTACTTTCGTAGCAGATGCATATGTTGTTGATGAAACTATAACTGATGAGGCAAGCCAGCTTGAATTAGTGAATAAAATTACTGCTATTTTAGAATCACATATTGAAATAGCGTCTCTTATATCTAAAGCAGATACTAATAGACTAAGCAAAGGTACTACTGGTGTTGAACTTGCATATATAGTTGCTAACGCACTTAAATTACCGCATTCAAAAGCTCAGCAACTTTTAGAAGCTGAATCAGTTATTAACAAATTAGAAATAATTTATGAAGCATTAGCTGATCAAGCAAAATCAATTGAAATTGAACGTACTTTGAATAAAGCAGTTAATGAGAGTGCTAGAAAAAATCAAGAAGAATATTTTCTTCGCGAAAAATTAAAAGCTATTAAAAAAGAATTATCAAAATACGAAGGTGAAGATGCTTCAGAATCTATTTTAGATAAGTTAGAAAACAACGATTATCCAGAGCACATTAAAGCTAAGGTTAAATCAGAACATAAGCGCTATGAAATGATGCCACAAGCATCATTAGAGTCATCATTAATTAAACAATATATGGATACTCTTCTTGCAGTACCTTGGTATCAAGAAACTGAAGATAATGATGATATATCTCATGCTGAAAAGATTTTAAATGAAGATCACTTTGGTCTTGAAAAAGCTAAGCAAAGAATTATTGAGTACTTGGCTGTTAAAAAAATGACAGGTAACTTAAAAGCACCTATTTTATGCTTTTATGGTCCTCCAGGTGTTGGTAAAACTTCCCTTGGTATTTCAATTGCAAGAGCTCTTGGAAGAAAGTTCTTTAAAGCAAGTTTAGGTGGCATATCAGACGAAGCTGAAATTAGAGGACATAGAAGAACATATGTCGGAAGTATGCCTGGAAGAATAATTTCTGGAATGAAAAAATGCGGAGTAGTTAATCCAGTATTTTTACTTGACGAAATTGATAAATTAGGTTCTTCACAAAAAGGAGATCCTGCAAGTGCTATGCTTGAGGTATTAGATCCGGAACAAAACAATATATTCAATGATAACTATCTTGAAGAACCATACGATTTAAGTAAAGTCCTATTTATTGCGACTGCAAATTATCTTGAAAATATACCTGGCCCATTAAGAGATAGACTTGAACTCATTGAGTTAAATTCATACACAGAACATGAAAAACTCGAAATTGCAAAAAAATTCTTAATCAGAAAAGAATTAAAAGCAAATGGTCTTGAAAATTCTGCTATCACTATAACAGATGAAGCCATTATGTTTGTTATTCAAAATTATACAAGAGAAGCAGGTGTTCGTGAATTACAAAGAAGAATTGCTTCTATAATTAGAAAAGTTATTGTTGAGATGCTTAAAAAAGATGATATGTCTCATATGACTGTTTCTGTTGATGAGGTGAAAGAATTTTTAGGAAAAGAAATATTTTCTAATTCAAATAAAGAAAATGAAGATCAAGTTGGCGTAATTACTGGACTTGCATATACTCAATTTGGTGGCGATATATTGCCTATAGAAATTAATAATTTCCCAGGAAAGGGAAATCTTGTTCTAACTGGTAAATTAGGTGATGTGATGAAAGAAAGTGCATCTATTGCTTTAGATTATGTAAAAGCGAATGCTGAAAAATACAATATTGATGAAACAATGTTTGCAAAAAACGATATACATATCCATGTTCCTGAAGGTGCAGTACCTAAAGATGGTCCTAGTGCAGGTGTAGCTATCACAACAGCTTTAATTTCATCATTTACAAATAAACCTATAAGTTCAAATGTTGCAATGACTGGTGAAGTAACATTACGCGGTAAGGCTTTACCTATTGGTGGATTAAGAGAAAAATCTCTTGCTGCATTGCGTAGTGGTATTAAGTCTATCATGATCCCGAAAGAAAATGAAAAAGATGCTGTAGAACTTCCAAAAGAAGTTTTAGATAAACTCACAATTGAATATATGACTTGTGTTGATGATGCAGTACGCTTTGCAATGAAATAATGGTAAATTTTAAAAACACAGTATTTATTAAATCGGCGCCTACAATTGATAGTGCGCCTGATTTAAAAATGCCAGAAATATTATTCGTTGGAAGATCTAACGTTGGTAAATCAAGCTTGATTAATACCTTATGCGATAATAGATCTCTTGCTAAAACATCTTCTAAACCTGGTCATACAAGATTGCTGAATTACTTTAATGTAGATAAGAAATTTTATTTAGTTGATGCGCCAGGATATGGATATACACGTGGTGGGAGAAATTTAGAAAATTCCTTCGACTTAATGATGGAATCATATTTTCAAAACGAAAATCTCAAAGGAGTAGTCTTTATAATGGATCCTCGTCATGAAATGAGCGAATACGATAAAGATTTTTATGAGTTTATCAAACAAATTAATATTCCTTATATACTAGTGTTATCAAAATCTGATAAGTTAAATCAATCAATGAAACACAAGGCTTTAGTTCACTACAAAGCATTATTACAAGACGCAAAAATACATTTTACATCTATTACAAATAATAAAAGTATAATTGAATTACGTGAAGTTTTAATTAAAACAGCATTATAATCTTGAAAATACGATTAAAATGTTTATAATATAATTGTCGATGATGAGGAGGTTTAAGACTAACTTTTTCTAAGAGAGTTGTGTAGTGGTGCAAAACAACAAAAAGTATCTTAATTGTCGCCTTTGAGACTAGAGGAATCTCGTGGTAAGCGTTAATTACAAATTAATTGAGAAAAAAAGTAAGGTGGTACCGCGATTATTCGCCCTTATCCATCTTTTTTTATTTATTAGGAGAAAATTATGGCACTTGAAAAGAATTATGATCACAAAAAAGTAGAACTAAACAAAGCTGATACCTGGGAGAAAAATGGGTATTTTACTGCTGGAGATTTAAGTAAGCCTCCTTTTTCCATCGTAATACCTCCACCAAATGTCACAGGTAAACTTCATCTTGGGCACGCCTTAGATACAATTCCATCAGATATTATAATTAGATATAAAAAGGCAAAAGGCTATGATACATTGTGGGTTCCTGGAATGGATCATGCAGGTATTGCTACGCAAGCTAAAGTTTGTCAAAAATTATTAGAAGAAGGTATAGATTACCACGATCTTGGCAGGGAAGGATTTTTAACTAAAGCATGGGAATGGAAAGATGAATATGCAAAAAATATTAAATCACAATGGAAGGCATTTGGCTTATCTCTTGATTATACTCGTGAAAGATTTACACTTGATGAACAATTAAACAAAGCAGTTAATAAAGTATTTGTAAATTTATATGAGCAAGGTTTGATTTATCAGGGTTTAAGAGTAATAAATTGGGATCCTGTTCTTCAAACTGCATTAAGTAATATTGAAGTTATTCATAAGGACGTTGAAGGTTCGTTTTATTATTTTATATACAAATTAGAAGACGGTAGCGGAGAATTAATAATCGCTACAACAAGACCTGAAACAATGTTTGGCGATACTGCTGTTTTTGTTAATCCAAAAGATAAGCGTTATAACTCATTTATTGGTAAAAAAGTCATTAATCCAGCGAATGATAAAACTATTCCAGTTATGGCAGATGACTATGTTGATATTGAATTTGGTACTGGGGCAATGAAATGTACGCCAGCTCATGATATTAATGACTATAATCTTGGAAAAAAATATGGATTAGAATTCATCGTGTGTATGAATAAAGATGCTAGTATGAATGATAAATCTGGTAAATATGAAGGTTTAGATAGATATGAATGTCGTAAGCAACTAGTACAAGATATCAAAGAAAAAGGACTTTTTGTTAAAATTGAAAAAATTTCTCATTCAGTAGCACACAGTGAAAGAAGTGGTTGTGTTGTTGAACCGTACTTATCAAAACAATGGTTTGTTAAAATGGAACCATTAGCAAAGAAATCTCTAGAACTACAAAGCGGTGAAAATGCTATTAATTTCTACCCAGATAGATTTAAGAATACACTAAACAGATGGTTAGAAAATCTCGATGATTGGTGTATTTCAAGACAATTATGGTGGGGGCATAGAATACCTGTTTATTATCATAATGATACTGGTAATATCGTAGTTAGTGAATTACCACCAAAAGATATCGAAAACTATACACAAGATGAAGACGTTTTAGACACATGGTTTTCTAGTGGACTATGGCCATTTACAACTTTAGGTTGGCCTGAGAAGACTAGTGATTACGAAAGGTATTTTCCGACTTCACTGATGGTTACAGGTTATGATATTATTTTCTTCTGGGTTGCAAGAATGATTTTCCAATCTCTTAATGCAACAGGATTACCGCCATTTAAAGATGTGTTGATTCATGGTTTAGTAAGAGATGTTCATGGTAAAAAGATGTCAAAATCTTCTAATAATGGTGTTGAACCATTAGAAATAATCGAAAAATATGGCGCTGATGCAATGCGCTATTATTTAACAACTTCAGCTTCACCAGGTTTAGATATGAGATATGAGGTTGAAAAAATTGATAGTGCACATAATTACTTAAATAAAATTTGGAATTCGGCTAGATATGTTTTAGAAAACATTGGTGAAGGTTTTGAACCAGCAACAATTAATTACAGCGAATTAAATTATTTAGACAAATATATATTAATAAAACTTGATGAAACAGTTAAAAATGTAACGAATGCAATGGATAAATATGAATTTGGTGGAGCTTCAACATACTTATATAATTTTGTATACGATGAATTCTGTTCATTTTATTTAGAAATGTCAAAAGTGTCTATGGCAAAAGAAGACAATCACAATACTAAGCAAGTATTATATAAAGTGCTTAAAGCTATTATTTTAATGATCTATCCATATGCTCCATTTATTTCCGAAGAAATATATTTATCTCTTCCTAAACATTTAGATTCAATTATGCTAGAAACTTATCCAGAAGTAAGTAATTTAAATGATAAAATAGTTGTTAATAATGTTGAACTTCTCTCAGGCATGATCAAAGACATTCGTAATTATAAAGTTGAACAAAAACTTGCCCCTAATGCACCTGTAGAGATTACTATTTGCACAAAAGATGGATTATTTAATCATTTTGAAACTTACTTAAAAAGGTTTACTTTCGCTAAAAATATTCAAGTTGTTGAAACGTTTGTAGAAGATTCAATAAATACATTCTTTGTATATCCAAATGTTACAATGATTGTAAGCGATGGACAAAGCAGTGAAGAAATTTTAGCTAAAATAAATAAAGAATTAGAACTATTAGATAAAGAAATTTTAAGAGTAGAAAATATGTTAAAAAATGAAAATTTCGTTTCAAAAGCACCTGCTGCAAAGATAGATGTTGAAAAAGATAAATTAGCAAATTTTACTGCAAAACGTCAATCTTTATTAGAAAAAAAATCAAAAATTAATTAGCTATTTATATTTTTTTCACCTTACTAGTGGTAAGGAGGTAGATATGAAAAGAATAAAATTAGATGATACACAATTAGATAATATAAAGACGGGTGAAGCGTTTTCACTAACGGCGGTAATGGCCATTTTAGCTATAGGATTGGTTATAATTATTATGTACAAATTATTTACAAGTCAAAATGGTGAAGCTGCTATCCCAGGCGGCTTCGAATTCGAATGGAATTAATGGCTATAAAAATTAAAGATATTCCTATACTTGAAAGACCAAGAGAAAAGGCTATAAGATACGGCATTGATTCATTGTCCAATATTGAATTGCTTGCTATTGTTATTGGTAGTGGAATAAGAGGTTTTAGTGCAATTGATATAGCAACACAATTATTCGTTGAATACGGAAGTTTTTTTGGAATGATGGAATCAAATACGAACGAATTTATTGACATAGAAGGCATTAATAAAGTATGTTCTTTAAAGTTGAAGGCCACATTTGAAATTGTTCGTAGAAGTGCTTATAACTATAGGGAAACAAAACTAGAAAAAATCGAATGTCTAAAGAGAAAATATGTTGCTTTATTAAGTGGTTATAAACATGAAGTATTGGTGATAGTAACACTTAACAAAATGAACAACATTTTATGTGAAAAAAAATTATATAAAGGTACAAAAACCACTATGACCATTGTCTTAGATGATTTAATAGATTTTGTTAATCAACAGAGAGGAAGTAAGTTTATTTTATTCCATAATCACCCAAGTGGAGATTGTACACCAAGTATTCAAGATCTAAATATTACATATAGACTTAAAGAAATTGTTAAAAAAATTGGTAAAGAACTCTATGACCATATCATTATAAGTAATAGTAATTATTTCTCGATGAAATCTAATAATTTGATTTAACAGAAGTTACTCATGCTATAAATTTATGATAACTATGTTAAATTTGGTAAATATCTGTAAATTTACAATATTTTTTCTTGCATAGTTAGTATGTAATTGATATTATACTAATGTTGTTGCCTCACTAGCTTCAACCGCATAGAACAGGTTTCTCAAATGATTAATAATCTACCTTAATAGCGAGTATAAGTGATTTAAAAAGGAGGTAATAAAATGTACGCAATTATCGAAACAGGCGGAAAGCAAGTTCGTGTAGAAGTTGGACAAAAAATTTGGGTCGAAAAACTCGACGTAAATGCAGACGAACAATACACATTTGAAAAAGTACTTCTTGTTAGCGACAAAAAAGTTACTGTTGGTAGCCCATTTGTAAAAGGTGCAACTGTTGTAGCTAAAGTTGAAAAACAAGGAAAAAGTAAAAAAATTAGAGTATTTACTTACAAATCAAAAGCTAATGTCCGTCGTACAAAAGGACATCGTCAACCATATACATGTCTAACAATCGAAGCTATTAATGCATAATTATGATTACTGTAACTGTATTGAAGTTAAATAATCAAATCAAAGAACTATTAGTAGTTGGTCATGCTGAAAGCGCACCTAAAGGTCAAGACCTTGTGTGTAGTGCTGTATCGGCAATAGTAACTGGTGGATTAAATGCATTATCTAATCCAAATCAGTTCGAAATTAAAATGAAAAGTGGACATGTTCACTTAAAAGCAAATGAAGTTATTGCTAAAGAAGATGAAGTCGTATTGAATACAATTTTGATTCAATTACAAACAATCGAGGAGTCTTATGGCAAATACCTTCAAATTAAAATGAAAGGAGATCATTAAAATGTTATTTAAATTAAATCTTCAACTCTTTGCTTCTAAAAAGGGTGTTGGTTCAACAAAGAACGGCCGTGATTCTCATAGTAAACGTTTAGGTGCTAAAAAATCTGATGGACAATTCGCAACAGCGGGTTCAATATTATATCGTCAAAGAGGAACAAAAGTATATCCAGGAACTAACGCAATGCGTGGTGGAGATGATACAATCTTTTGTACAATTGATGGCATCGTTCGTTTCGAAAGAATGGGCAAAAATAAAACAAAAGTAAGTGTTTACGCAAAGTAATTACTAAAACCAAATGATAAGACCACAAACTTTGTGGTCTTTTATTATAATTATAGTATAATAAAGTAAAGGAGTTGTTGTATGAAAAGTAAAATTTCAATAGTTATACCAGCCTATAATGAACAAGAAGTTATAGAGTTATTTTTAGACAAATTACATGAGGTTTTAAATAATATAAAATCGTATGTTTTTGAAGTTATTCTTGTTAATGATGGCAGTAAAGATTCAACACTTGAAATAATTACACAACTTCAAGAAAGCAAGTACAAAGACTTAGTGATTGTTAATTTATCAAGAAATTTTGGCCATGAATCAGCTGTAAGTGCTGGACTTAACGTGGCAACTGGTGATGCAGTTATTCCTATGGATGCCGATATGCAAGATCCACCAACAGTTATTCCCTTATTGATTGAAAAATACGAAGAAGGTTTTGAAGTTGTTAATGCAAAAAGAGTTGATAGACAAAAAGACTCTTTTATGAAAAGAACAACAGCTAGTATCTTTTACAAAATTATTGCAAATTGGTCAGGTAAAGTAAAAGTTCCTGAGAACGTTGGTCATTTTAGACTTATTTCCAGAAGAGTGCTAGATCAAGTTAATTCACTTGAAGAAGTATCTAGAGTTTTTAGGGTTCAAGTCCCATATATTGGCTTCAAAACTACTGAAGTACCTTTTATTCGTGAAGAACGTGCAAAAGGTGTTTCGCATTATAATTATAAATCGATGACTAAACTTGCGCTTGATAGCATTATCACAACAACAACAGAACCACTAAAATATATTACATCTGTTGCAGTTATGCTAAGTATAGTTACTTTTTTAAGTATCACTGGTGAAATAGCGGTTTTAATTAGTGATATTTGTGTTAGAAGTTTTGAATTATCTCAGCTATACTATGTAGGTTGGTCTATAGTAAATGTTCTTCTAATTATTGGAGCATGTATTATGATCTCTTTAGGTATAATTTCACAATACAACGCTAGAGCGTTTGCAGAAGCACAAAGAAGGCCGATGTTTATTATAGATTACGTAAAAAGAAACGAGAACAAATAATGTCATTTATAGATAGAGCAGTAGTTGAAATAAGATCTGGTAAAGGTGGCGATGGAATGATCGCTTTTCACCGTGAAAAATATGTAGATAAAGGTGGCCCAAGTGGCGGTAACGGCGGAAGAGGGGCAACGATATTTTTTGTTGCATCTGGCAGCGTTAACACATTAATTAACTTTAGATTTTCCAAAACTATTATTGGAGAAGACGGAGGAAAAGGTTTAACTAAAAATCGTTACGGCAGAGCAGCTAAAGACATTTATGTTAAAGTTCCAATTGGCACTGTAATAATTGATGAAGAAACAGGTAAAATAATCGCTGATTTAAATATAGATGGAAAAGAAGCGTTAGTTGCAAAAGGTGGTAGAGGTGGAAGAGGAAATGCCTGTTTTAAATCTTCTAGAAATAAAGTACCACGAATTGCAGAAAATGGATTACCTGGGGTAACTAAAAGAGTTATTTTAGAAATGAAATTGCTCGCTGATGTTGGGTTAGTTGGTTATCCAAGTGTAGGTAAATCAACATTATTATCAGTAGTATCGAGCGCAACTCCAGAAATTGCAGATTATCCTTTTACAACTTTGGTGCCTAATCTTGGCGTCGTTAGAATAAATGATTTTGATTCCTTTGTTCTTGCCGATCTACCTGGACTTATAGAAGGAGCTTCTACAGGAAAAGGATTAGGTTTTGTATTTTTAAGACATATTGAAAGATGTAAGGTTCTTGTTCATGTTGTATCTATGGAAGAAGGTAGAAATGCGTTTGAGGATTATCAAAATATAAATAAAGAACTAGAATTATATAAACTTAATTTATTATCTAAACCTATGATTATAGTTGCAAGTAAAATGGATGAAGAAGGTGCAGAAAAACGACTTCAAGAATTTAAGAAAAAAGTTAACAAAGATGTATATCCAATTAGTGCTTTAGTACATGATGGTTTAAAAGAGTTAATGTATGAATGTTTTAATACACTAAAACAAACTCAAGATGTAGTTGTTTTTGATGAAGATACTAATAGCAAATATAAAGAATATAATGCTTACGAAGAAAACAAAGATGTTTTCGATATTGTAAGAGTGAAATCCAATGTTTGGAGAATTGTTGGAGAAGGTGTCGTAAGAACTTATAAACTAATTAACATTTCAACTGAGGAAGGAATGTTGCGTCTAATAACTTATTTAAGAAAAATAGGTGTAGATGAAAGACTTGAAGAATTAGGGGCAAAAGATGGAGATGAAGTAGTACTTTGTGACTTCACTTTTGAATATTTTGCATAATGAAACTAGATGTATATTTAAAACAAGTAGAAAAATTTCTGCAAGAATACTTAGAGACTACAAAATGTAGTGGATACGTTCTTGGTGTAAGTGGAGGAATTGATTCTTCTGCCGTACTAGCTATAACATTAAAAGCAGTTGGAAAAGAAAAGATACATTGTTTAATTATGCCATGCCTTTCTAATCCTGCAGATAAAGAAGATGCAATTAAGTTATGCAAACATTTCGGTGTTGCTTATGATATCGTCGACTTATCTAATACATATAATACAATTGCTTCAACTTTAGAAGTAAACAATAAATTCTCGCAATTATCGATGATTAATGTGAAAGTTAGATTAAGAATGGTTACTTTATACGCGTATGCTCAAAATATGAATAGGTTGGTTTTAGGAACTGATAACCTTGATGAATCATATGTAGGTTATTTTACTAAATATGGCGATGGTGGCGTTGATCTTTTACCAATTAAACACCTTGTAAAACGTGAAGTAAGAGAAGCCGCAAGACTTTATAATGTGCCTGAATACTTAGTCAACCGCATTCCTACTGCAGGTTTATTTGAAGGTCAAACTGATGAAACTGAATTAAAAGTAACTTATGATCAATTAGATGATTACCTATTGGGTAAAGAAATTCCTCAACCTGCAAAAGAAAGAATTGAGTATTTGCATAAAGTAAGTCAACATAAGCGTGACGAAATACCATCTCCAAAGATGTATTGCCGAGATGAAGAATAACAATAACTTACCGATTATAATTACATTTTTAGTTTCTTTTTTCATTGTTTTAGCCCTTATTTTTCTTTTTGTCCTTATATAAGTACTAAGAGGTAAAATGTTTTATATAAAAGGTGTGGTAAAAGAAGTAAATCATAAGTACATAATTGTTGAAGCGAATCATATCGGTTATAAAATTTTTGCAAACGATTGTTTATCTTATGAAATAGATAAATCATATTTACTATATTTACACGAACACATAAATGACTCGGATAGTTATCTAATTGGATTTAATAATGTCGATTACTACAATGTTTTTAAGTTACTAATCAAAATCAATGGAATAGGTCCTAAATCTATTTTAGCGATATTTACAAAAGTGACACTTCAAGAGTTAATTTCTTTTTGCAAAAACGAAAATATTATGAGTTTGTGTAATCTACCATACATTAATAAACAACAAGCAGTAAAAGTAATTTCAATAATAAATAACTATTGTCAAAGTGGTGATTTGTTAGAAAATTTGACCAAGGTAGAAAGAACATTGTTAAGTTTAGGTTATGATAAAAACAAAATAAGAAAAGTTCTAACATCTTTGGATGAAAATATACCAGAATCGGATCTATTTAAATTAGCATTAAGGAGTTTAAATAGCATATGAAAAATAATGCAAATGCAAATAACTTAACATGTTTTGAAGACTTCATCGGCTTAGATGGTTATAAAGAAATATTGATGATGCTTATAGGTTCAAGTAATAAAAATAATAAAGCTATGGATCACATAATTTTATATGGTCCAGGAGGTTTGGGTAAAACATCGCTTGCAAATATTATTGCCGCCGAATCAAAACGAAAAATGCACTATGTAATCGGTCCTAGTATAACAAAAGCAACTGACTTGCTAACTTTGCTAGCTAACATCAATAAAAACGATATTCTTTTTGTCGATGAGATACATAGAATACCTAAAACAATAGAAGAAATGTTATATAGTGTTATGGATAATTACAGTTTAAATTTAGTAATTTCAAAAAATAGTATAGGCGATAATATTGATTTTAATGTTGAACCATTTACACTTATCGGTGCAACTACACGTTTTGCATCCTTATCATCACCATTAAGATCTAGATTTTCTCTTGCGTTAAAACTTGATTACTATTCAGTTAATAATATGATCAAAATAGCTAAAAATATCTGTAATAAAATGAATATAAAATTAGATGATGAATGTTATGAAATAATTTGTTCTAGAAGTCGCGGAATTCCTAGAATATTAGTCAATAATCTCAAGAAAATAAATGATTTTGCGAACTATAAAAACATTGAATTAATTGATAAAAACAACATGTTAAAATGGTTGCAAATTTTAAATATTAATGACTACGGTTTAACAAGTTTAGATATTGAATATTTAAGTGTTTTAATAATGACATTTTCAAATGAACCAACAGGAATAGATACACTTGCTAAAGCGCTGGGAGAAGACAGAATTAATGTAGAGGATTTATGTGAAACACACTTAATAAAATCGGGTCTTATTTATAAAACACAAAAAGGTAGAATTGCAACAAATAAAGGTATTGAGATATATAAAAAAATTATGTTAAATCGTTAAAATAAACATATAATATAAATATTATATTGAAAAAGTTTGTAATAAATTGTATTCTATATAAGCAAGCAGATTGCTGAAATGTTTTGATAATGGAGAATTTTTATGCGTAGATTAATAGCTTATATTGTAGTGGCATTTACCATACTTGTTAGTATGGCTGCAGCCTTTGTACCTGTGTTTACACAAATTAATGGTGGTTTATCATTTAGTGGTGGTAGAGAATACACTTATCAATTAGTGAACTGGGAAGATAGTGATGATGACATAAATGATGATTCTGAGGCATCACGCGAAATGGCTGGTGTTATGGAGACACGTCTAGCAACATGGGGATTAACAGAATATGATGTTCGTGTTGAAGGCAATGACATGATAACTGTTAAATTTTCAGCTTCTAATGACCTTGAATATGAAAGAATTAATAACTACTTGTCTTTTAGTAATTCTTTATCAATTGCCACAACGGATGATGAATTTAACTTAATCGGTGATGAAATTTTCTTAGACTCAACAGCACGTCTTGAATATAACGGAATAGCTCCTGTAGTTATTTTACCAATTAGTAATACAACAGGTTTCAAATCTCTAGTCGATCACGGTGTATCACTTGAAACCCCTCAAGATACTGGTGATCCAAATGCTGAGCCAGTTACTCCAGATCCATCAATTGTTTTGTGGTCTAACAGAATTGAAGGTGAAGATTTATACGCAGATCGTGACAGTAACCCATTAGTTGCTGAAAAAATCGTTAACGTTTTCTCTGCAAATAATATTTACTATACTGAAAGTGCCGTTGAAGAAACTGAAATTCAATGGGTTTTCTTACCGGAAGCAACTGATGAAACAGGTAGTTCAACTACTGTTGAAGCGGTTCAAAGAGCCTACGATGAAGCAGTTTATTATTTAAATATGTTAAATGCTTCAACAACTCAATACGAAGTTGAATCTTTGTTTTATCAAGATGTTCAACCTACAATCGAAGCATTAATTAACTTTTCTGATACTAAGTCAATTGCATTAAGCGCAACATTAATTTCAAGTTTAGTCGCTATTATTCTTGTTAGCTTAATTCTTGTATTATTTTATAGATTAGGTTCTATAGCTATTATTACTACATCTGGCGCTTCTGTTTTCTTATCATTATTAGTATTTATTTTATTCGGTGCTGAGTTTAATATCGCAACTTTATTTGGAGCATTATTAGTCGGAATTATGTCTTTATTTGCTGGTATCTTCTATAATAAGAAATTCCATGATGAAGTTTACAAAGGACGCAGTTATAAAAAAGCAAACATTGAAGCAAGTAAAAAAGTAACTCTACCAATAGTCGATGTAAGTATAATTGCATTTATCTTTGGTATTGTATTATATTTTTTAGGCGGTTCAACAATCGCAAACTTAGGTGTAATGCTCGTTATTGGTTCTGTAGTGACTATTTTAATGGGTTTAATCGTCCTAAAAATTATGATGTATTTAGTGACTAATACTACGTCTTTATACAACAACCATAAAGTATTTAATATCGAAACAAAATACGTTGTTAATCAACTTGAGGAAAATAAAAACGAAGTGCATGAAGGTTCATTTGCTAATGTTGATTTTACTAAAAAATCAAAAATGCATGCCATCATAAATGGTGCATTATTATTAGTTGCCACAGCTGGATTAATCGTATTCTCAGCTTTAAATAGTAATTTCTATAATACTGAAGAATCACTTAAAGAATCAACCAAACTTTATATCACAACTGATACAATTTCATCTCCAATAGATAGTGTTGAATATGTAGAAGATAATATTATTGCAAATATTATGATTGATGGAGAAAAACTAGAAGCTGTTGAGGTATTTACTGAAACAAGAGAAGTTTATAATGATGATACAGAATTAACAGAAACATATTACTATTATGTTGCCGTTATCGATGGTAAATTCGATGATGTTGCAAATTCGACATATACATATGGATCAACAACAAGTTCAGAAGAACCACTTCAAGATACATTCACTAACTTTATTGGTGAAATTGATGGAAATGCCGTTGCACAAGTGAAAACTGTGTATGTTGTAAATGTTGTTCCAAGTAATACAGCTATCATTGTTGCTACGATCGTTTCAATGGTTGGAGCCGCAATATATATGATGTTACGTTACAAAGTTTCAAGAGTTAAAACCATAACATTAATTGGACTTAGTAGTGGTGTAACCGTAATAGGTTTAATCTCTTTAGTTAGAATACCTACAAGTCCAATAACCACATTAGCAATCGTTGGTATAGGTTTTGTAGCGTTTATAACTTCATTATTCGTTTTAAACAGAGATAAAGAACTATTAAAAGAAAATAAAGCTAAATCAATAGATGATAGGTTTGATTCAATTTCTAAAGCTGTGTCTCAAAATGTAGCAATAATGTTAGTATTCTTAGTTACAATGATTATTGTAGGCATTTCATTATTTGCGTTTGGTCCTAATGAATATTCATTATTGTATGGAGCTTTCGTTGTTGGTGTTTCTTACACAGTCCTATTAATCATCAACTTATTACCGTGGTTAAGTAAATTAGTAGACATAGTCATGTCAAAAATAAGACTACCAAAACTTTCATTCAAAAAGAAAAGAAGTAAAAACGTTAAGAAAGTTAAATCAGGAGAACCTGAAGAAGCTGTCTTCATCGGAATAAACGATTAATAAATAAAAGGTTACTTATGTAGCCTTTTTTCTTTATAATATATATTATGAAAACTTTTGAACAAAGACTACTAGAACATCTTAATATTACCGAAGAACAATTTATACATTTAACAAGACCGCTTGATATAAATGATATTCCACATTTTTCATGCATTGATAATATTAATGAATGTAAAGAGTTAATAAAAAAGCATGTAGATGATAGGTCTAAAATACTAATATATGGCGATTATGATTGTGATGGAATAATGTCGACATCGATCATTAAAATAATGCTCAAAAAGGTAGGACTAAACGCTGATTCATATATACCATCAAGATATTTAGATGGTTATGGGATTACAATTGAAAAAGTCCTCTTAGCGAAAGAAAAAGATTATAAACTAATTATTACTGTAGATAATGGTATTGTAGCATTCGATGCTATTTCGAAGGCTAGAGAATTAGGAATTGATGTTATTGTAATTGATCATCACCAAAAAGAAGAACAAACACCTAAGGCAAACGTTATTATTCATCCAGATTTTTCAAAATTAGGCAATGTTACTACAAGCGGCGGCTGTATGAGTTTTTTTGTGTCGTATTGTTTTCTTGAAGAAATTGATCCGTACTTACTGAGTCTCGGTGGAATATCCATTATATCTGATATGATGCCTTTGCTAGATTATAATAGAGATATAGTTAGAGTTACGATAGATTTAATTAATAAATATAAATTTCCGCAATTGATGAAATTGATGGATAATATGGATACGATTGATGAAACTTCAATTTCGTTCAATCTTGTGCCTAAAGTTAATGCTGTTGGCAGGATAGAGCAAGAAAAAGAAGTTAATTACACAGTCAAACTATTTGTTTCTGAAGATCAAATCGAAATTGCAAAGCTTTGTTCATATCTAGAGCATATTAATGAAAAAAGAAAGAAGTATTCTAATGAAATTTTCGAATCAATGAAGATTGATAGTTCAAATGATATTATAATTGTAAAATTGGATATACTTGAAGGTATGGCCGGTCTTTTGTGTAATAAATTACTTTCAACTTATGGAAAACCAGTTGTTGTATTTTCTTCAATCCCGGACGAAGATGGCATCATCACCGGAAGTATTCGTGTAAATGAATTTATCGATACTTTCGATATACTCGATAAAATAGATAAATATTTGACTCATTCAGGCGGTCACAAAAAGGCTGCTGGACTAGGTATAAAATTATCTGATTTTGAAGAAGTAAAAAACTTAGTTAATTCTATTATTATTAATAAAGAACAGATGGTTGATAATGATGATTATATGGAAATTTCATTAAGTGACATAAGTAGAGTAAATTTTAACATTCAACAAAAATTGAAGCCGTTCGGCACAAGTTTTTCTCAACCACTGTATAAAGTACTAAATGTAGATTTTTTCTCCTGGTTTAAAGAAGGTATTGATAATAGAGTTATAAAATCTCTTGGGATAAAAGAGAGAATTACAGCCTTCAGATTAAATAAAAGTGATTATATAAAAGACGAGAAATACACGATTGTAGGTAATTTAATGGAAAATAAATTTAGAGGCGATAGTTTTATTGAATTACTTTTGCGAAAAATTTATTAATATGTATTGAAAACTTTTTCATTAGTATTATAATTAAAGTGTGATAAATAAAAACATTAATGAACTGTCAATTGTCTTTAAATGTTTTTTCTTGTCATAAATGAGGAATAAATTAAAGGAGAATTTCATGAAAAAAACATTATTTCTAATTCCGTTAGTTGCTCTTGCGATGGCTGCTTGTACTCCAACATCAGTTGACCCAAGTACAACTACACCAGATCCAACTACACCAGATCCAACTACACCGGTCACAGATGTTAGTACAATTAAAGAAGTACGTGCTGCTGGTGAAAGTAGTGCAAAGAAAATGATCGAAGGTAGAGTAGTAGGCGTTAACTCCAGTAATGTAGTTGTTGAAGATGCAACTGGTACAATTGTTGTTTTTGCACCTAACCACGAATCAGGTGTTGCTGTTGGCGACCACGTTAAAGTAACTGGTACAACAGAAAAATATCGTGATGTTTTACAATTTACAGATATTACATCTGCATACACAGATCCTGTAGTTATTGAAAAATTAACTACAACTGCTCCGGACAGTTCTTTAACTGCTGAACCATTAACAAATGCTGATTTAAAAGCTGACCTTGGTACTTTAGCTGGTACAATCGAAACCGATGGTTATTTACCTTTCTTCTCAGCTACAGTTAAAGTAGTTTCAGATGGCACTTACATCAATACATTCATCGTTGATGGTGAAACAACTGGCGATGTTCAAATTCGTAGTTTTATTCTTGATGGTTGTGACAATTTCACAGTAGCAGCAAATGCTGACAAAATGTATACAGTGGAAGGATTTATCACTGGCGTACAATCAAGTTATATTGGCGTATTATATTCTAGCGCAACTGCAGTTGATGGCGGTGGTACTGAAGAACCTGTAGATCCGCCTGTAGGCAATGAAAAAGCAATTACATTGACTTCAACTGGTCTTGGATTAATTAATTCATACGCAGACGGAACAGGCAAAGTTGTAAATGGTGCTACATTCGGTCTTACACAAGTTGCAGATTATGGTGATGGCATTCAAGTAAGAAATAAAAACGGTGTCCCTTCTGCAATTTTTAATGAAGTATTATTCACTTCAGCAATCGATTCTATAGAATTCAATCTTTCAGCTTCAAAGCACGGAGAGGGTAACACTACTTACACTCCAAATCTATTTGGAGTAACTTTAGGAACAACATTATTAGATGATACTAATGCAACAGAAATGGCTGTTACTGGAGTTCTTCATCAATTGTCATATACATATGATGTAGATGAAACTGCTGGATATAAGTCAATTAGAATGAATCAAGTTGCAACTTACACAACTTACTACGAATCAATCGTAATTAACTTAGTATAGTATAATAAAAATTAACTTTTACTGATAAAAGGCCTATTAATATAGGTCTTTTTTTATCGCAAATAATTTTAAGTAATATTTTTGAGTTTTTTATTATATAATAATAAATGATATGGTCAGTGAAAATATTGCATACGTAAATACATTACATACATTTGATGAATTAATGGATGTTGTTTCAAATTATATTTTTTCGCAATCTAATCGTGATTTAATTATTAAAGCTTATGAATATTCTAAAAATAAACACGAAGGACAAACAAGAAGAAGTGGTGAACCATATATTCATCATTTAATTGAAGTGGGATACATTTTAGCAACTCTACAAGCTGGACCTTCAACCATTATCGCTGGAATATTGCATGATGTAATTGAAGATACAGATACTTCTATTGAAGAAATCGGTACTTTATTTGGTGATGACATTATGATGATAGTAGATTCACTCACTAAAATCCAAAGAATGAAATTATCACATCGTCCAAGAAGTGAACTTGCAGCTGAAGATCATCGAAAAATTTTCCTCGGTATGGCGAAGGATATTAGAGTAATCATTATTAAATTAGCTGATAGATTACATAATATGAGAACTATTGAATTTCTCCCCCCTGATAGACAAGCTATTATGGCTAAAGAAACTTTGGAAGTTTATTCTCCAATAGCTCATAGACTCGGTATCGGAAATATTAAAAACGAATTAGAAAATTTATCTTTAAAATATTTGCATCCAGAAAAATATAACGAAATAAATAGATTACTTGATGAAAAAACTAGATATAGAACTAAATCCTTAGAGTCTTTAAAAAAGAGAATAGCGGATATTTTGTTTGATTTAAAAATACCATTTGAAATTGTATCAAGAATTAAGTCGGTATATTCTATTTATAAGAAAATATACTTAAAACAAAAAAACTTTGATCAAATATATGACGTACTTGCACTTCGTATTATTACAGCTAATGAACTTAATTGTTATGAAATCCTAGGTTTGATTCATGCAACATTTAAACCTCTTCCAGGTAGATTTAAAGATTACATCGCTGTTCCTAAACCAAACATGTATCAATCCTTGCATACATGTATTATCTCTGGTGATGGCAATATTTATGAAATACAAATAAGAACTGAGCAAATGAATGAAGTCGCAGAAAGCGGTATTGCTGCTCATTGGAAATATAAAGAAGGTAAAGCATATAATCCAAAAGCAGAACAAAAAGAAATTGAAGAAAAGTTACATTGGTTTAGAGATTTTGTGGCTTTGAGCGATGAGAATAGCGATGAGGAAGCACAAGAATATATTGATTCACTAAAAAGAGATATATTTGAATCTAGTGTTTATATTTTTACACCTAAAGGTAAAGTCGTTGACTTACCTAATGGTTCCACACCTCTTGATTTTGCATATAAAATACATACTAGAGTAGCTGAACAAGCAATTGGAGCAACAGTTAACAATATCTTGGTGCCACTTAATACAGTATTGAAATCTGGAGATGTTGTCGAAATACGAACATCAACATCATCAAAAGGTCCAAATGAGGGGTGGTTAAAAATTGTTGCTACCTCTAATGCGAAAAGTCATATTAAAAAATTCTTAATGAAAAAAAATGCTGATTTTACAAGAGATGATAAAATCGCAAAAGGTAGAATATCTTTGCTAGATGCTTTTAAAGAATTAGGTTTCACTGAAAATGAAATGCTTGAAAAAATTAATAACAAAAAGTTTTTAGATAACTATGGAGCCGATTCAATCGATGATTTATATTTATTGATTTCAAGTAGAAATCCATCTCCAGGTGGAGTCATTGAAAAACTAAATTTAAAGAAAAAGGTTGAGGCTTATAAGTTAGCGAAAAATGCAGGATTATATAAAGGTTGTCCTGTAAATGTTGGCAATATTGGTAGTGTAGCGGTAAATTTAGGTCATTGTTGTACACCTATTCCGGGCGATGATATAAAAGGATACATTACTCGCGGTAAAGGTATTACTATACATAGAGTAACATGTCCAAATATAGCAAATGAAACAAATAGACTAATAGATGTAACTTGGAGAGAAGACTTGCAGCTTGAAAACTATCCAGTTGATATTGAACTTATAAGTTTAGATAGACCATTATTACTAAATGATGTAATGTCTATACTAAGTCAGAATAGAATCCCATGCACTTACATTAGTGCGAAGTTACACATTACTACCTCAACAACAACTATTAGTGCTACAATAAATGTTAGTGATGCTAATAAACTAAATAATATATTTAATATATTATTAAATATTAATGGCGTACTAGAAGTTAATAGGGTAATTCACTAAGGAGAATAAACATGAAGTATATAAACGTAAAAGGAACACACGATTTAATTAGTGCAAAATGGAAGATGTATAAGTACATCGAAGCTATGTTTGCTAATCTTTGTGTTTTAAAAGGATACAACGGTATTGAAACGCCAATTATTGAACATAGTGAATTATTTACTCGTTCAACAGGAGATAGTAGTGATGTAGTACGTAAACAAATGTATGATTTTTTAGATAAAGGTGGACGTTCTATTACTTTAAGACCTGAAATAACTGCGGCAGTAATTAGAAGTTTTGTTAACAATAAGATGTATGTTGAAAGAGATTTCCCGGTAAAATTATTTTATACAGGTCCGGCTTTTAGATATGAAAGGCCAAAAAAAGGAACTTATAGACAATTTAGACAAATGGGTGTTGAAAGTATAGGATGCGATTCAGTATTTGCTGACGTCGAATGTATTGCTTCGTTCGTTAACTTCTACCTAAAAATGGATTTGAACAACGCTGTTTTAAGAATTAATTCATTAGGTGATGAAACAACGAGATTAAATTACGCTACAGCCTTAAGGGAGCATTTTTCTAAATACATTGATAATATGTGTCCTGATTGTAAAGAAAGACTTGCGATTAATCCACTTAGGATTTTAGATTGTAAAGTTGAACACGATCATCAATATATCGAAAAAGCCCCAAAAATAGGTGATTTCTTATCTGAAGAAGCAAAAGAAAGATATGAAAAAACAAAGGAATTATTAGTTGATTTAGGAATAGAATTTGTTGAAGATAGTGGCTTAGTACGAGGACTTGATTATTATTCTCATATCGTTTTTGAATATATCTATACAGATAAAGATGGAAAAACCCTTGGTGCTTTAGGCGGCGGCGGACACTATGACAAGCTTGTAGAAGAATTAGGTGGACCAGAGTTAGTAGGAGTTGGATTTTCGATCGGAATGGAAAGATTGTGTGAAGTTTTGATTGAAGAAGAAATATTTAAAGAAGAAGAATTTAAAGATTATTCTACTTTTTATATTGCACCATTAAAAGATGATTATATGGTTAAAGGATTTGAATTATCTAGCATAATTGAATCAAACGGTATACCTTGTGACATGATATTAGAGAGTAAGTCAATAAAAGCAATAATCAAAAGAGCATTACGTAGAAATGCTGAATATCTTATACTAATAGGTGAAGAAGAGTTTAACTCTAACACTATAACAGTAAGAAATTTAGAAAATCATGAACAAGAAACCATAACTGTAGATGAGTTTATTAACAACTATATTAATATTGAACAACAATCATACGCTAGTAATGATGATAGCGAATACGATGAAAATTAGATGAGGGAAAGAATATGAAAAGAACTTGTTACAATACTGAATTAAGTATAAAAAATGTTGGCGAGACCGTTTGTCTAGTAGGATGGGTAGCAAAAAGAAGAAATCTTGGAAATCTCTATTTTGTTGATCTTAGAGATAGAAGTGGAATTATACAACTACTATTATCAAATGATTTAAA
>CAYJLA010000005.1:28195-62348 GCA_964371305.1 uncultured Staphylococcaceae bacterium
ATTACAAGAGCTAACACCGTAACTAGCATTAGAAATTATTTGAATGCTGAAGGTTATATCGATGTAGAAACGCCGATACTAACCAAATCTACTCCAGGTGGTGCAAGAGACTATTTGGTTCCATCTAGACTTCATGAAGAAGCGTTTTACGCCTTGCCTCAATCACCTCAAATATACAAACAATTATTAATGATTGGCGGCATTGAAAAATACTATCAAATAGCAAAATGTTTTAGAGATGAAGATTTACGAAGTGATCGTCAACCTGAATTTACACAATTAGATATAGAAGCTTCATTTGTAACTAAAGATGATGTTCTAACTATGACTGAAGGATTACTTAAAAAAGTATTTAAAGAAATAGTTAATTACGATGTAGAGTTACCATTAAGAAGAATTCAATATTCTGAAGCTATTGATAAATATGGAAGTGATAAACCAGATACCAGATTTTCTATGGTATTAACTGATTTAAAACACATTATGTCTAAATCAAGTTTTGAACCATTCCAAACCATATCAACTATAAAAGGCATTAAAGTTGCTGGCGTTGCTGATAATACATCAAGAAAAGTTATTGACACATTACAACTTGAAGCAAAGAAATTTGGCTTAAATGGTACGACAGTTTTAAAATATGAAGGTGGCGTATTGAATGGTTCTTTCGCTAAATTTTTAAATGACGAAATATGTAAACAACTAATTACTGTATTTGAATTACATGAAAACGATATCTTAATTATCGCCGCTAGTAATGAATACAAAGATGTATGTAGTTTTCTTGGAGCAACAAGATGTAATTATGCAAGACAACTTCAATTAATTGAATCAAATACTTATGACTTATTGTGGGTAGTTGATTTTCCATTATTCGAACGTTCAAAAGAGTCTGGTAGAATAACTTCTTCACATCATCCATTCACAAAACCATTAACTGAATGTGATAACATTAAAGATTTAGATCCTGAAAATATACTAGCTGATGCATACGATATAATAATAAATGGATACGAAGTCGGTGGGGGTTCAATAAGAATTCATAAACAAGAATTACAACAAAATATCTTTGAAATTTTACAACTATCGCAAGAAGAAATTAATTCTAAGTTTGGTTTTTTCATTGATGCATTTAAATACGGTACTCCACCTCATGGAGGTATCGCTTTAGGTTTAGATCGTTTAATCATGATACTTACAAATACAAGTAGTATTACAGATGTAATTGCATTCCCTAAGAACTTAAGTGCTGTATGTCCAATGATGCATAATCCATGCAAAGTTGAGCAAGTACAATTGGATGATTTAAATATAAAATTCAAAAAATAGTAGTTTCTATATTATATATAATATAGTTATTACTAAAAAAATACTAAAATAAAAGGAGTAAGTTATGAATAATACAAAATTTACAAAAGTAGACAACCTTGCTGTTAGTGCAATTAGAAGCTTATGCATTGATGAAATTAACAAAGCAAAAAGTGGCCACCCTGGAATGGCTCTAGGTAGTGCGCCTATTTTACACGTACTATACAAAAACCATTTAACAAGCGATCCACATAATCCAACTTGGGTAAATAGAGATCGTTTTGTTTTAAGTGCTGGACATGCATCAAGTTTGCTGTATGCTATGCTACATGTTTGCGATTATGGATTAAGCATTGATGAATTAAAAAACTTTAGACAATTAGATTCATTAACTCCAGGACACCCAGAATACATGCATACTAAAGGTGTTGATGCTACTAGTGGCCCTCTTGGTCAAGGTATAGCTCAAGCTGTTGGTTTAGCTGTTGCAGAACAAAGTGTAAGAGAACAGTATTCTTTTGGTAAGACATTAATCGATCACTACACATATGTTCTATGTGGTGATGGTTGTTTGCAAGAAGGGTTATCTCAAGAAGCGATTTCCTTTGCTGGACATCAAAAACTTAACAAACTGGTTCTAATTTACGATAGTAATAACATTACTCTTGATGGTGACTTAGAAATGAGTTTCTCGGAAAATGTAAAAATGAGATTTATTGCATCTAATTGGAATGTTTTAGAAGTAGAAAATGGTAACTCCCTTGAAGACATCGATTTAGCAATTTCTCAAGCTAAAGAAAGTAAAGAAAAACCTACATTGATTATTGTCAAAACTATTATTGGATTTGGAAGCGCAAATCAAGGAACATGTAAAGTTCATGGTAATCCGTTAGGTGAAGATGACGGAGAAAATGCTAAAAAAAGCTACGAATTCGACTTTCCTAAATTTACTGTGCCTCAAGAAGTTTATGAAATGTTCCAAGATACATTTGTAAAACGCGGTAAATTGGCAATCGAAAAGTATAACGACGAAAAACATACTGTATTTAAAAATAATAAAAATGAAATGAAAGTCTTTGATAGTGTTTTAGTTGGAGACTTAAGTGATATAGTTGAATCATTTGAATACAATTACAACAGTGATAATAACGACTCTACTAGAATTAGTAGTGGGAAAATACTTAATGAATTAGTAAGTCATTTCCCATATTTGATAGGCGGCAGTGCTGATGTTGCAAAAAGTGTTATGACAACTATATCTGAGGGTTCATACTTTGCACCATCAAATCGCAAGGGACAAATGATTAATTTCGGCATTAGAGAATTTGCTATGGCAAGTATACAAAATGGTATGTTATTACATGGTGGATTACGTGGATATGTCGGAAGTTTCTTAGTCTTTGCTGATTATATGAAGAGTGCAATTAGAACATCTGCATTAAGTAATCTTCCTGCAATATACTTATTCTCACACGACTCAATTGCAGTAGGTGAAGATGGTCCAACGCACCAACCAATTGAACATTTAGCGATGTTAAGAAGTATACCGAACTTGAATGTACTTAGACCAAGTGACGTTTGTGAAACATTAGCTTCTTATAAAATCGCGATGAAAAGCAATAATGTGCCATCAGCACTTATTTTATCTAGACAAAACTTACCACTTAATGAAGGTAGTAATGCCAGTTTAGTTGAGAAAGGAGCTTATGTAGTCTCCTTAGAAAAGAAAAAAGCTGTAGCTACAATTATTGCAACTGGTAGCGAAGTACATTTAGCAATCAATGCACAAAAACAATTATTTGAAGAAGGAATTGACGTACGCGTCGTTTCTATGCCTTCAACATTCTTGTTTGATAAACAAACTGATAAATATAAATCTGAAGTTATGGGAAACCCTAAAAAGAAATGTATTGCAGTAGAAATGTTGTCTTCATTTGGTTGGTATAAATACGCTGATACTGTAATGTCTATCGATACATTTGGTACCAGTGCACCAATGAATAGTGCAATTAAAAAGTTTGATTTTACTAGTGAACATTTAGTTCAGCTAATTAAGAAAACAATTAAAGCATAGTATTTAGTGAAAAAATAGATTTATTTATGTATAATAAATAGGAGGTATAGTTATGGCGGATTATTTATATATTGAAAATTACTCAAAATTGGGAAAAATGGGCATATCAAGACGTGTATTTGAAACTATTGCCCAAAAAGCAACGAACACAGTTGAAGGAGCTTACGTTAGTAAAAATTCTCGTAACGCTTCAATATTTTCAGTTAAACATGCTATTTCATGCGTCTTTAGAAAAAATGGTAAAGTTGATATCAAAGTTCCTGTAAGTATTAAAAAAGGATATGATGTCACCGAAATTTCAACAAAAATACAACAAGAAATCGCTAATGCAATGATGAGCATGTGCGAAGTAGTACCTTTTAATATCACCGTCACTGTTGTTTCGATAGAATCATAAAGGGGTAAATAGTGAGCATTAATCGTAATCAAATTCATGATAAAATCTTGACATGCATTTATATTCAATTAAGTTATATTGATTTAGGTGATACTTTAGACATCAAAAAATCCTTAGAAGATATTTTTGAAGATGAATACGATAACATCGATGTTTTCGCAAGAAAGGTTGTTATTAAATGCCCAATTTATATTAATGAAATCATACCAGCATTCGAGAGCAACTTAACTAATTGGAGATGGGAAAGATTACCATTAATTACTCAAGCAATACTTTTGATGAGTTATACACATCATCGTTATTGTGACGAAAAAACCGATAAAGCCGTTATTATAGATATTGCTGTCAAATTAGCAAAAAAATATCTTGATAATAAAGATTACAGATTCGTTAATGCGATATTAGATAAAACATTATGAATTCAAAATCATACCTTACGGTCAATGAATTAAACTCATACATTAAGAAACTATTAGAAAATGACCAACAACTTAAATATGTAGACATAAGAGGAGAAATATCCAATTTTGTTGCACATAGTAGTGGTCATTTTTATTTTTCTTTAATTGACAAAGACTCGAGCGTTTCATGTGTAATGTTTGCTAATTATGCAAGAAATGTAGATAGAAAAGTCAAAAATGGTGATGACGTTATTATTAGAGGTTATTGCACGGTCTTTACTAAACGTGGTCAATATCAATTAAATGTTTTTGCCTTACAACATTTTGGCGAAGGAGAACAATTACTTAAACTGAAAGAACTAAAAGATAAATTAACAAAAGAAGGCATTTTTGATGTCAGTAGAAAAAGGCAAATTAATAGATTCCCTAAAAGGATTGGCTTAATAACAGCAAGGGAAAGTGCTGCTTGTGCAGATTTAATTGAAAATATTCAACGTCGATACTCTAATGTTGAAATATTAGTTTTTAATAGCATTGTTCAAGGAGAGAATGCACCTGAATCTTTAATTAACTCATTCAAGAAAACTACAGATTATAATCTAGATACAATCATTGTGGCTAGAGGTGGTGGCAGCAACGAGGATCTAAATGCATTTAATAATGAAAAATTAGTTAGATATATTGCAGACATTGATGTACCTGTTATTGCGGCTATTGGACATGAAATCGATTTCACTTTAGTCGATTATGTTGCGGATGTAAGAGCATCAACGCCTACTGGGGCAGCCGAACTTGCAGTAATTGATAAATATGAAGTTCTTGACTCCTTGTCTATGTATAAAAGTAAACTCAATAGTTTAGTTGTTAGAAAATATACGCATTTAAAAGATAAAGTTGAGATGTACAAAAATTTAGGTATGTTCTTAAGACCTGAAAATATCTATTCGAATAAGCTTGAAAAGTTAGAAGATATTAAAAGCAGATTATTTATCGCAGTATCTAATAATATAAAGTTAAAAAAAGAATATGTAATGCACAAACAGCAACTATTAAAAGGACTCAATGTAACAACTTCTTTAAATAGAGGGTATTCAATCACTTCAACCAATAATAAAATAATTACGTCTGTGAAAGATGTAGATCATAATGAAACAATACAAACTAAGTTAAAAGATGGTATAATTATATCTAAAGTGATAGGGAAGGAATAACATGGAAAAACAAATGACGTTCGATGAACAATTGAAATTATTAGAGGCTAATGTTAGTAAGATTGAAAATGAAGTATTATCTCTTGAAACAACCTTAGCACTTTACGAAGAGAGTGTGAAGATTATCAAACAACTCGAGAAGACATTATTAGAAGCAGAAGCAAAAATAAAGGAAATAAAATAATTAGCATAAAATTAGTAGTTATTTAGTATTATGAGTAAAAAAAGTAAGCAATTATCGATGAAATATAATGTAGACAGTATAAAAGAACCTACATTTATCAAGAACTTAAAGACGAAAGATCTTTATACTCTTGCTTCTTCAGTTCGCGATGAAATTATTACTGTAACTAGTAAAACCGGTGGTCATCTTTCAAGTAATTTGGGAGTTGTCGAGCTTACAATTGCATTGCATAAAAATTTTGATTTTAGCAAAGATAAATTGATATTCGATGTTGGACACCAGTCTTACACACACAAGATTTTGACAGGAAGAAGTATAAAAGGCATCAGAACAAAATCAGGATTGAGTGGATTCCAAAAAATAGAAGAATCTATCTACGACTGCTATGAAGCTGGCCATTCTTCTACTTCAATTAGTGCGGCAAGAGGTTTTGCTATTGCAAGAAAATTAAAAAACGAAGATCACGATATCGTCGCTGTTATAGGTGATTCATCGTTTTCAAACGGTTTAGCATTCGAAGGATTAAATGATATAGCTTTTAAAAAAGAAAAAGTGATTATAATTTTAAATGATAATGAAATGTCTATCTCTAAGACCGTAGGAGGAACTAGTAAAATTTTACAAAAGTTATCAGTTTCTACATCATACAACAAATTCAAAGAACGTTATAAAAACGTAATGTTATCAAATAAATTTGTATATTGGATTTACAAATTATCTAAAAAGTTTAAAGAGTTTGTAAAAAGGATGTTTTCGAATAACTTGTTTAACTTTTATGGAATACAGTATATTGGACCAGTTGATGGACATGATTTTAATAAACTTAATCGAGCTCTCAAGGCTGCTAAAAAATCTGTTAAATCCGTTGTAGTGCATGTAAAAACAAAAAAAGGTTACGGTTATAAACCAGCTGAATTAGATACAAAAGGTAGCTGGCATGGTGTATCTATGTTTAAAATTGAGACTGGTGAACAAGTAACTAACAATACTGATTTAGTTAATTGGTCTGAAGTAATATCAAGTGTCTTACTCGAAACAATGAGAAAAGACAAGGATATTGTCGTTATAACACCCGCTATGTTAACCGGAAGTGATTTGACGATATTAAAAGACGAATTTAAAGATAGAGTATACGACGTTGGCATTGCAGAAGAACACGCAGTTACTTGTGCTAGTGGCATTGCTTTAGGTGGTAAAAAACCCGTCGTATGTATGTATTCAACATTCCTTCAAAGAGCTTTTGATCAAATTAATCATGATATTACCAGAATGAATTTAAATGTTACATTTTTAATCGATAGAAGTGGGTTTGTTGGACAAGATGGAAGCACACATCAAGGAATTTTTGATGAATCATATCTATGTTCATTACCTAATACAACAGTGGCGATGCCAACAACATTTGACGAAGCAAAAGTGCTAATGGATATATCGCTAAGTCATTTTGGGCCGTTTTTCATCCGCTATCCTAGGAGTAAAATTGATATCAATTTCAAGGTACAAACACCTATGATTAGTTATGGGAAATCTATAACTCTAAAAAGCAGTATTCAAAAGGACATTGCTATAGTGGGTGTTGGACCAATCATACACGACCTTAACAGTCAAATAATACAAAAACGCCTCGATATAGCAGTATTTAATGCATTGTTTGTGAATCCTATTGATAATAAAATGGTTAAAGAATTATTAAAATTCAAAAAAGTCATTATTTATAATGCATACGCTACTGAAGAAGGTTTTGCTAAAAACTTACTCGCAGAACTTGAAAAACTTGACTATGAAGGAAAGGTTTATTTTAAATGTATTCCTACAAAATACATTAAACATATGAGTATTGAGGAGCAGTTGGATAAATATCACCTGTTACCAAGTGATGTAATATCATTCTTAAAAGATATAAGACACGACTAAATCAAATAAGCTATCAAATTTAAACGTTATTTATTAAACTGAATTCAATATAGTAAAACTAATTAAAATGCGTTTATGAAGCCTTAAATGGTTAAATACGAGCAAATACAAATAGAACAGAGGAGCAATAATTAAATATGAGCAAAATTATTATGCATATTGATTTAAATGCTTTTTTTGTTACTGCTGAAGAAATTAGAAATCCTTCTTTAATTGGCAAACCTGTTGCTATAGGTGGTAAGGGAAGAGGCGGAATTGTCTCAACTTGTTCGTATGAAGCTAGAAAATATGGTGTTTCTAGTGGACAACCCACTTTCATAAGTACACAAAAATGCAAGCAACTTATAATACTTCCTGTTGATTATAAGTATTACAAATTGCTATCTAATGAATTTTTTCATTTTTTATCAAAGCACTCGAATATAATTGAAGTTGGTTCGATAGATGAATGCTATGTAGATATGACCAAAGCATTAACGAATTGTTCTGATCCAGTCAAATACCTTAGAAAAATGCAGTTAGATCTGTTGAAAAAAACAGGTTTAAAGTGTTCTATTGGTATTTCAACAACTAAGTTTTTAGCTAAAATGGCTAGCGATTTAGAAAAACCTTTAGGTTTAACAATTATTCGTAAAAAAGATATACCTCAATTTTTATATAATTTACCAGTTAGAAATTTTTATGGTATAGGTAAAAAATCATCGGAGCGTATTGCTTCGTTAGGTATTAATACAATTGGTGAATTAGTAAGAGAAATTGAAGATGACAACATAATGCTAAACAAAGTTTTGGGTAAATTTACTCATGATATTCTTGATTGCATTCATGGTAAAACAAGTGATGTTGTGGTAACTGAAGAACGTACTCCAAAGTCGATAGGTCATTCCCATACTCTTGACTTTGATACAGCTGACTATGAAGACATTAAACCGACTTTGATAAATTTATGTCTAGCAGTATCTCAAAGAACAAAGAATCAACAAATGGAGGCTTTTACAATTACTATAACTATCAAGGATTCAGAATTTAGAAATTATACAAAGTCGGTTTCAATAGAAGAACCAACAAATGATTATGAAGTGATATTTAGAGTGTGCGAAAACTTGTATTTCGAAAAATTTACTAACAAAAAGATACGATTAATAGGGGTTTCATTATCAAAACTAATAGATGAAGGTGATTTTCAAATTCAATTAGATTTATTCAACATTGATAAGTATAAACAGAAAAATGAAATAGTTAATATAATTGATTCACTCAACAAAAAATTATCAAAACCGCTATTATCACGAGTTAGCGATTTAAAGGATTAAATATGAATATAAATGATGTAATACAACAATATAAAGAATACCTTTTAATCGAGAAAGGTAATTCTAAAAAAACGATTGAAGATTATTGCGAAGATTTAAAAATATTCTTTAAAAACTTTGATTCAATCACCGATTCAGAAATGTTTTTAAAAGAACATATTATCGATTTCATTTACATTCAAATGAGTGAACAATTAGCAATATCTACGATAAAAAGAAGGATAAGTAGCCTAAAAAGTTTTTATTCATTTCTAATGCAAAACAATTTATCACAAGATAGCAAAACTGAAATTGTATCACCTAAAGACACATATAAAATTCCAGAAGTTTTGACTGTTGAAGAAGTTGATGAATTGATTAAGGTTATTAAAATAACCAGCAAAGACGGTTTAAGAAATAAAACAATATTAGAACTTCTTTATGGATCAGGTCTACGTGTTAGTGAATTAATTAACTTAAAAATCGAAGACGTTTCTTTTAAAGAAAATCTACTAACTGTCAAGGGCAAAGGTAATAAAACAAGATTAGTACCACTTAATGATTATTGCAAAAATTTAATGAAAGATTATTTCACTAGTAATCGAAAATTAGTAGATAACAACAATAGTAATTACGTGTTTTTATCGAAATTAGGAGATAAATTAACAAGACAAAGTGTTTTTAAGATAGTGAAAAAGTATGCTAAAGATGCAGGTATCGTTAAAAACGTTTCTCCTCACACACTAAGGCATTCTTTCGCAACTCATCTGCTTGACAATGGAGCACAAATAATATTTGTCCAAGATATGTTAGGGCACACAAATTTACAAACAACTCAGATATATACGCATATTTCATCAAGTAGATTAAAAATGGTATTTGATTTGTTTAACAAAGAAAAATAATTTATAATTATTTAAGTAAGGAGCTAATTATTATGAAAGAATACAAAAGAATATTTGTGTTAGTAATTGATTCAGTAGGCATCGGATATATGAATGACGCACATCTTTATGGAGATGAAGGATCAAATACTTTAAAACACATAAGCGAAGCTACTGGAGGTATTAATATACCTGTAATGGAAAAATTAGGTATTGGATGCCTTGATAACTTAGTTGGTGTAAAACCAACACTAAGCGAAAATGCGTTTGTAGCTAGATTAAATGAAACATCAAAAGGCAAAGATACAATGACTGGTCACTGGGAAATGATGGGTATTAATACCACAAAACCTTTCCAAACATTTACAGATACTGGATTCCCTCAAGCATTAATCGATGAACTGGAAGAAAAGACAGGACATAAGGTAATTGGAAACTATGCAGCAAGCGGAACTGAAATACTAAAAGAGTTAGGAGAAGAGCAAACAAGAGATAACTCTTTAATTGTGTATACTTCTAGTGATTCTGTGCTTCAAATCGCTTGTAACACAGCGACAACGCCATTAGAAGAATTATATAGATGCTGTGATATCGCAAGAGAAATTTGTATGAAGCCAGAATACTTTGTAGGAAGAATTATAGCTAGACCATTTACTGGTACAAATGCTAGTAATTTTGCACGTGACGGAGCTAATAGACACGATATAGCCGTATCTCCAAGCGGAGTAACTGCAATGGATATTTTAAAAGAAAATGAATTAGACGTTGTTTGCGTTGGTAAGATATTTGATATATTTAACGGTGAAGGGGTTACAGAAACTCATAAGATTAAGAATAATCAAGATGGCATGGATAAAACAATTGCTATAGCTAAAGATAAAGACTTTAAAGGCATGTGCTTTATTAATTTAGTTGAATTTGATTCGGAGTTTGGACATAGAAGAAATCCTGAAGGATATAAGCTATGCTTAGAACAGTTCGACGAAAGACTTGGAGAATTAATAAATGTTTTAAAAGATGACGACTTATTAATTGTATGTGCAGATCATGGTAATGATCCTACATGGCCAGGAACAGATCACACAAGAGAGAAAGTTCCATTTATAGCATATTCAAAGTCAATCGATAATGGATGTTTGTTAGAGGAAAGAGATTCGTTTGCCGACATAGGTATTACGGTACTTAAAAACTTTAAATTAAATCCAGATAAAGATATGATTGGAAAACCAATAAAAGAGTTGTTGTAAATCTCACAAAAAATTAATACAAAGAATCCATCAAAATGAACGATGGATTTTTTTATTAATATAAATTAGTAGATATTTAGTAGATATTTTATTGTGGATAAGTATACTAAATTAACATATATTATAATGTATTTTTGAATATTCTATAATATAATATTATAAATAATATGTGTTATAATCGATTATTTCATATGATTTAGTTAACATAATAAATATTATACGAAGTAATATAACCGATTATGATTTCCAACTTGGCTAACCGCCCTATGACTTCAATAAAATTTTATTAACATAAATCTAATTATGTTGTTCTTGTTAAGTAAGTGTATATATTTATCACTAATCATTTACACTATTACAAATAAAAAATGACCCATGTAGGATCATTTTTTTACTTCTTTTTTACTTAAGGATTTGTTCTAGGTTTATTCTTTCTCTTTCTTCTTTAGTGAATATATTAACTATTACATCAAACCCGTCAACGAGTATCCAACCTGTTTCTGGTTTTCCTTCTATATGATGAACTTTTAATTTATTCTTATGAAGAAATTCTAATACCGCGTCTTTAAGAGCATTTGTATGTCTTTCATTTGCACCGCTGCACAATATGTAATAATCTGCAATTGGCGATGTAAGTTTAACATCATATACTATTACATCTTCGCCTTTCTTATCACTTATTACGTCCTTTAGATTTTCACTTAATTGTTTTGAATCCATGTTAACCTCCATTACTCATTTTAAATGCTTTAATCTTATTTTTCAATCTAACTATTTTTCTTTTAAAATTTGTCTCTATCTGATACTTCCTTACTGCGTCAAAACCGTCTTCTATGCCATTCATACATAATTCAATATATGGTTTTGCTTTTTCTTCGCCAATGACTTGAAACCAATCAACGCAATATATAATTTTATCAATTTTTGAAATACGTTCCTTACCAGTAGGCTCATCAATGAACGTATCAATGAGCATCATATTATGACTCAATGAATATTCATCGTATAACTTATCGTAATACAGGTGTATTAAAAGAGCGCAATAAAAACTTTGATACGCGTCGGCATTATTGTTGATTGCAATTTCACGTGCTAATAAAGCACGTTTACAAGCAGCATTATACTCATTTAATTTTAATATCTTAATTACATAAGAATATTTATATAAGTGGTTTTTTAAAATATATTTTAATACGCATTCTTGCACATCGATATTTTGAATTTCTCTAATGCTAGATGATGAAACGTTAAATACGAGCTCATTAGAAACCCTTTCCATATTATATTTATTAGCATTAACATTATAGGCACCCTTTATTTTGCGTTCATAAAAAATAATCTTAGTCATTTGAGATATTAATGTTGCTTCTTTCCAAGTATCAAAAGATTGCACTTGATCTTGCCCGATTAAAAGTAAAATGTTTGCATTAGGATAACTCTTTTTAAGAAATCTTATTGTGTCTATAGTATAGTTTGTTTCTTTATCGTTATTAACTTCATGCAAAGATACCATAAATCTAGAGTATTCAAACTCTTTTATAGCACATTCAAGCATGTATAAACGATGTTTTTCTGAAAGAAGTTGCTTGTTCCAAGGGTGATTTTTAGTCGGCATAAAAATAACATCAGCATTGTATCTAATTGATGCAATTTTAGCAATATTAAGATGTCCATTATGAATTGGATCAAAACTTCCGCCAAATAAAATAATATTATCCATTTTTCAACATAGAGTTAGTTCGTTTTTTTCTAAATACAATTACAACATGTCCAATAATTTGGATTAATTCTGCATTTAATTTAGATACTAAGTCGAGTGCTAATTCATTCAAGTTATCACTTACTGAATTTTGAAAACCAATTTTAATTAATTCTTTAGCATCAAGTGCTTTGTTTAGCATATTAATAAGTTCAGGAGTTATAAGTTCTTTACCTACTAAATATCTATTGTCTATTGATTGTGCTTTTGACTTTAAAAACGTTTTTTCTTTTTTACTTAACATGTTTCACCTTTGCCCTTGTTGTGTATATTGATACACCTTTTGGTACTGTTACTCTTATTGTTTGTTTATTTCCTACAAAACTAATCCAACCTAAACCTTCGATTCCAATATCTCTTTCTCCAGTTTCCTCTACGTACAACTCATAAGTGTTGAAATCGAGATTAGATTTGAAATTTTGACTAACCGGAAGTATTTTTGTATCTTTTATATAATCAAAAAATAAGTTCTCTTTATTATTTTTTTCTAATTTTGCATCAACGGTTGATGACATATATAAATGAACAATCATAGGTTCTGTCTCAATGAATTCAAAACTAGCAAGACCTCCTATAAGTAAAGCACTCTTTTTTGCTACTTTAAATCTTCTATCGATAATCATTTTTTTAGGCATAATATCCCATTTAACGTTATCCTCGACGTGATTTATTAAAGAGTTACTTACTTTTATTCCCGTCGAATCAAATAATGTCGAATTTTTATCAAGTGGTATTTGCATTACAATCAAACTTGTTCCTGGATATTCAAATTTCTTAACAGGTCTATCGCTAATATTTCGATAATTCTTTAATAATGCCGATATTAATGTAGTTTTACCAGATCCCTCATTACCAATAAGGTAAACATCGTGTCTTTTTCTCAAATCATGAATTGAATTCTGAATTTGTTCTATTGTTGTGTTCATTTGTGAGGAAGTTATAATAACATCACTTGCCTTTACTTTAAGACGAGAAACACGCAATCTATGTGCGACATATTCCTTTAATTGTTCGTTATCAACATTGTTTGGAAGTAAATCACGCTTATTTGCTAAAACAAGTATATTGGCACCTTCCAACATTCTTGTTAATTCATCAGGAAAGGAACATTCAAAAGAGAACAAATCGATAACATAGATAATAAGAGCGTCGCTCGCCAATGCATCTTTGATCATAGTCTTATAATCTGATGTTAGATTGTAGTTTGCAGGAACTAAATTATATGTATCTTGTTGAAAACAACTATCACAAAACAATACTCTGTGTTCTTCCATCAAAATATCTTTTGATATATAACCGGGTTCAGTTGGATTATCTTGCTGTAAAAATGTGCCACAAATAAAACATTTTCTTACGATATTAAATTGTCCCATATAATTCACTCCATTCTCTTAACTTCTTCTTTCTTTTTAATTTATTTCTTATTGGTTTATCAAATAATCTATTAAATCTTGTATAAATTGCGTCTTCTTTAACAAGCTTGTCTGTAAGCATAGATTTGATGCCTGCTCTGTTTGCAACGAGGACATCGGTTAACAACTGATCTCCTATAAAAATACATTCTTCTTTTGCTATATTATTTGAATTAATATATTGTAAAAGTTTTTTTGCTAGCGGTTTTTTTAGTGAATGAACAAACTTACAATCAAGCACATCAGCGTATTTACTAACTCTTTTTTGAGTATTGTTCGAAGCAACAATAAGAGTTATACCGTTTTCTTTAAGAGTCTTTGCAAATGCAATCGTTCTATCAGAAGGTAATATACATTTGTAAGAATCTAAAGTGTTGTCCAAATCAGAAAAAACATACTTAACATCTAATTTTTTAAAAAAATCGATATTAACGTCAAAGATGTTTTTTGCATAAACGTAAGGAATTATGTTGTTCATATATTTTTATTATACAACATTTTTAATATATTTGTAGTTAATTAAAAGAAAAAAACCACCATTTTGCAATTGCTATTAAAATTTGGTGGTTTATTAAGTTTTACTTATTATCTTTTACAACTTCAGAGATTGTTGTAGCTATGGAGCCAAGTCTACCAAGATCTGCAGGTAATAATATTTTTGTTGCCTTACCATCTGCGACTTTAGCGAGTGCTTCATAGTATTTAATGGTTAATACTTTATCATCTGCCTTTGCATCTTTGATAAAGCCAATACCTTTACCTTCCGCTGCTTTAAGCATTATTATACCTTCTGCTTCAGCTTTTCTAACTTGTAAGATTGCTTCTGCTTCAGCTTGAGCTCTTAAAATTGTTGATTCTTTATCCCCTTCAGCTTTTAAGATGGTTGCAGTTTTGGCACCTTCTGAAGATAGAATTGCTGATTCTTTTTCGCCTTCAGCACGTAAGATTGCGGATTTTTTATCCCCTTCAGCTAATAATATTTTTTCACGTCTTTCACGATCAGCTTTCATTTGACGTTCCATTGAATCACGAATGTCTTTTGGTGGAAGAATGTTTTTAAGTTCAACACGATTGACTTTCATTCCCCATGGATCGGTTGCTTCATCAAGTATAATGCGCATTTTAGCGTTAATAATATCACGCGAAGTCAATGTATCATCAAGGTCTAAGTCACCAATTATATTTCTTAGTGTTGTTGCTGATAAGTTTTCTAACGCTTGAATTGGGTTTTCAACGCCATAAGCATATAATTTTGGATCAGTAACTTGGAAGAATACAACTGTATCAATTTGCATTGTTACATTGTCTTTTGTAATAACTGGTTGAGGTTCAAAATCTTTAACAAGTTCTTTCATTGATACAGTATAAGCAACTCTATCAATAAATGGACATAAGAAGTGAATACCTACATTCCAAGTAGTTAAATATGCTCCTAGTCTTTCAATAACGTATCTATTTGTTTGTTTTACAATTCTGATACATGGTATTAATACAACGATCGCTAAAAATGCGATAATACCAAATACGATTGCTAATATAATTCCTGGATTCATAAGTTTTCCTACCTTTCTTCGTTAATTTTGTTAACGATTAACTTATTACCTTTGATTCCGACAACTTTTACAAGTACACCAGATTCAATTGTGTCTTTATCATCTTGAGGCATAACGTTCCATGTCACATCCCCTATTTTTACTTCGCCTAATGTTAATCCATTTGCTTCTTTTAACATTAAACCTTTTTTACCTACTATATCATCGATATTAAATTTACTTGGTTCTTTGAAGAAATATCTCTTCACTATTGGTCTTAACAATCCTAATAACAATAGTGAAACGCCGATAAGTACAACAAATTCAATCCACCATTCGATATTTGGTATTACTGCAAGTATCACTGCTACAAGCGATCCTCCTACGAACCAAATTGATATAAGTTCATTTGTGAATACTTCAATCATTAGTGCAATAATCAAAACACCAAGCCATATCCAAACCATATATTCTTGCATACTACTTACGACCTCCTTTACTAACGTGAATAGTCAATGTCTCACTAGTTTCATCCCACGTGGTATCAAACTTTTGAGGCTCTTTTGTAAATTCTATATTTACATTATTACCAAGAACTTTCATTAACTGTGTATTAGAAATTCTTGAGTAATTGGTTTTTACTGCAATTGTAAACAATTCATTATCATTTAAATCGCCAACATCATATCTTGTTTTGGTTATAGGTTTAATAATGATATTGTTGTCATTATTTATGCCAACCGAGACTCTATAGGCATTTTCTATACATGTTGTTGCAATTTTATTAAATGTAATATTAGTTGAGTACAATGTTGCATTACCGCTGTCATCTTTTAAATTTATCCATTTTACTTGCATATGACGACCTCCATAATTATATTTTATACATATTTTCACATATTGCAAGATATTTCAAAATATTTATAATTTATTCATCACTTAAGTCAAATAGTGTTGTTTGTTCGTAGTCTTCTTCTGCTTCTTCTTTAGAATTAAACTCTTGTATTATATCTAAGTCATCTTTTTCCTTAACATTAATGTTGTCTTTTTCTAATATTGGCGTTTGCGAAACGATCTTATCATTAACAAACACAGGTTCTTCAATTGTGAATATTCGTTTTAGTAAGATGTCTTTTCCTAATTTAATATCCGCACGTGCGAGAGTGCCCATAGGATTCAATAGATAATCACTCCAAACGAACTCAAATAATGGTTCAGTAATGCTGTTTGTTGTTGCATAAATTGTTCTTTCATTTTTATCTACATTTCTAAATACATTAATTATGTTATGAGGTTCAGTTTTAGTAGATTTAACGATCTTTGTTGTGGCTTGTAGTCTCTTGCCAGCTTCAACATTAGAAATCTCAAAATTTCTTACATGACCATTATCGGTAAAAATCATTATTCTACCTCTTTGACCAATATCATATGATAATAATGATACTACACAGTCATCACCGCTCATTTTCAAGCCTTTTACACCTGATGATTTTAATGATGTGTCAACGAATTGATTTTCATTATATACACTAACTTCCCCATTCTTTGTAAAGATGTATAAATCAGAATTACCATTGGTTAGGGCAACATCAGAGATTTGATCACTACTTAATATTCTCATAGTTTGTATTGGTCTATTAATGCGAGTTGCCTCATATTCACATACTTTTGTTCTTTTTATTTGGCCCATTCTTGTAATTAAAGCAAAATATAAATCTTTTCTAAATGATGTAACAGCAAACACTTTTACAATTCTTTCTCTTTCGGACAAACCATTAATGAAAGTATTTAAATGAGGACCTTCCACCTTGTATTTTAATTCTTTTATTTCATGTACGGGAACATAGATGTAGTTTCCACAATTTGTAAAACAAATTAAGAAATCAGTTGTTTCTACATAACCATTGAAAACAAATGTATCACCGTCTTTAATTCCCGGAAGTGTTCCGACACTTGCTTTTGCAGATGCCGAACTTCTGCTACATCTTTTTATATAACCGTCTCTTGTAACTGTCACAAGCGTTTCTTCTTTTTCTATTAAATCTCTTTTTGTAAATGTGACTTCATCGCGTTTCTCTTCAATACGAGTTCTTCTTTCGTCTCCATATTCTTTTGATATTTGCTTTAATTCTTTGATTATTTCGCGTTTTAAAGCACCTTCATCGGATAAGATTAAACTTAAAAATTCAATAGAATTTCTAAGTACTTCTTGTTCGTTTTGCAATATTGTAACATCTGTATTGGATAATTTATAAAGTTGCATATTTAAGATAGCTTCAGTTTGATTAGCACTAAAGTCATAAGTTTCTATAATTGCTTTTTTAGCAGATTCTTTATTTGAACTCTTACGTATTAAATCCACTAACTCATCTAAAATTGATAGCGCTCGGATAAGTCCGTCAACAATATGAAGACGTACTTCAGACCTTTTTAAATCGTACTTTGATTTACGTTGAAAAACATCAACTCTATGATCAATAAATGCATCTAAATAAGTTATTAAATTAAAGTATACAGGCCTATCATTGCTGATAGCGATCATACGAACACTTTCATTTATTCTTAATTTAGTTCTCGAAAGCAAACACGACAAAATAATGTCTTTCTTTGCATCTTTTTTAATATCAATAACTATTCTTAAACCATTTCTATCACTTTCATCTCTGACTTCAATTAGTCCTGGAACACTTTTTTCGAATCTAATTTTATCAATTGAATTCACTAAATTAATCTTTACAACACCAAATGGAATTTCATTTATGACAAATGAATTACATGTTTTACCTTCGACAAATTCAATGTTTGAACAAACTTCATATTTACCTTCTCCAGTTTCATAAACACTATCAAGACTTGGTGATTTATATATAATTCCGCCTGTTGGATAATCAGGGCCTATTATAAATTGACGAAGAGCATTTACATCGCAGCGAGGATTTCTAATACGATATATTGTAGCTTCTATTACTTCTTTTAAATTATGTGGAGGTAGATATGGCGATAATGCAACAGCAATACCTTCGCTACCATTTACTAATAAGTTAGGAAATTTAGCTGGTAAAACGGATGGTTCAAAGTCAGTATCATCGAAAGTTAAATTCATGTTAACTGTATCTTTGTCTAATTCCACTATTAATTCTTCAGCAATTTTTGCTAGCCTTGCTTCAGTATATCTATATGCAGCAGCTTGATCTCCATCCATAGAGCCGTTATTACCTTGAAAAACAGTTAACGGATATCTTAATTTCCAATCTTGTGACATGCGCACAAGTGCATCATAAATAGATGTATCACCATGAGGATGATATTTACCAATAACGTCTCCAACTACTCTTGCACATTTTCTTGTTGGATGTTTTGAAGTATTGTGATTTTTAAACATAGAATAAATAATTCTACGTTGAACAGGTTTTAATCCATCTCTAATATCAGGAATAGAGCGATCTTGAATTACGTATTTTGTATAAGCAGCAAAACGATCCTCCATGATAGAGTCTAGCGTTTCATTAAGAATATTTTCTATAATTATTTCTTTTTCAGTATTTTTAACTTTTTTAGCCATAATTACTTTATCTCCTTAATAAATTTATCATTTCTACTGAAATCAATACTAGTTTTAACCCACTCTTTTCTCAAACTTGCATCATTATTCATAAATAAATTAACTTTATCATCAGTTAAAAGAAGATCTTCAATAGTTATTTGAATTAAAGTTCTAGTCTTTTTATTCATCGTAGTTTCCCAAAGTTGTTCACTATTCATTTCTCCAAGTCCTTTATAACGAGAAATCTTATAGCCGTTTCCAATCTTTTCTTTTGCTTCTTCAAGATCTTGATCGTTCCATGCATAGCAATACTTTGAATCTTTATAAACTCTATATAGCGGAGGTATAGCAACATATACTAAACCTTGTGTAATCAATTCGCGCATATGATGATAGAAAAAAGTTAGCAATAATGTTTGAATATGTGCGCCATCTGTATCTGCATCGGTCATTATAATAACTTTGCCGTATTTAATGTCGTTTATATTAAAATTAATTCCAAAACCTGTTCCAAGAGTTGCAATAATAGTAGCAAATTCCGCATTTTTTACAACTACACTAATAGGTTTGTCGTTTGTATTCAAAGGTTTTCCACGTAAAGGTAAAACAGCTTGATGCATTCTGTCACGACCTTTTCTTGCAGTACCTCCAGCAGATTCTCCTTCAACTATGAATAATTCGTTAAGTGCGTATTCCTTAGATTGACATGGTGTTAGTTTATCACTGACAATCATTTCTGGAGTTTTAACTCTTACTTTTCTTTGATTATCTTTAGCTTCTCTAGCAGCGACTCTAGCTCTTTGTGCACTTATACATTTTAAAACTAGTTCATCTGCAAATGTCTTTCTTTCTGTTAAAAAGTACGAAAATTGACTGTACACAAAATTACTTACAATCGAATTAATTTCAGGAGTATTTAATTTTCCTTTTGTTTGTCCCTCAAATTGTATTTTTGATTCAGGTCCTCTAATTGAAACGACCCCTACTAAACCTTCTTTTATATCTGATGGATCAATTTTTAATTTGCCACCTTTATTTAAATTATTATCAACAATATATTCATTTACAGCTTTAACAATACCACTTTTCATTCCTGATTCGTGAGTACCACCGTCTTTAGTTTTTATATTGTTTGCGTATGAATAAACGTTTTCAGTATATAAATCGCTACAGAATTGGAAAGCTACATCCATTTGTATAACTCCCGAAACGCCTTCAAATTGTGCAACTGTACCAATAGTTCTTTTGTTTTTTACTAAAGCTTCAACATATTCCGCTAAACCTTTTGAATAACAAAATTCATCTTCCATTCCGGTTCGTTCGTCTTTGATGACAAACATTACGGATTTGAGTAAATATGCACACTCTTTAAGGTATGAGGCGATTGTATCATATTTAAAATCAACAGTATCAAATATAGCTGGATCAGGTTTAAATCTTACAATTGTTCCAGTTTTTCTAGTTGTTCCGATTACGGTAAGTTGTTCTTCTACTTTACCGCCATTATGGAACTTGATAGTTCTTATCTTTCCATCTCTATTAATTACAACGTTCAAATAAGTACTAAGCGCATTAGTAACGCTAGCACCGACACCGTGCATACCACCTGAGGTAGCATAAATTTTATTTCCGAACTTACCACCACTATGTAGCTTAGTGAAAACTAATTCAACAGCGCTAACGCCATATTTTTTATTTATATCACATGGAATACCACGTCCTTGATCAGATACTGAAATAGAGCCATCTTTATGAATGGTTACGCCTATCTTGTTACCAAATCCTGATAACGCTTCATCTATACCATTATGAACAATTTCCCAAACAATGTGGTGTAAACCAGTTGATGAAGTAGACCCTATATACATAGCAGGGCGTTTTCTTACAGCATCAAGACCTTCTAGCACCTCAATATCATTTGCTGAATATTTATTGTTTGTCGTTTCGTTCATCTATAATACCAATACTTTAGTATTATAACTAATTACTATTCATTTTTAAAGTTTTTTTGTTATAATGATTACGGGAACTAGAAAGGAAATGTATGGATATTTTCTATAATGTAGTCTTGTTACTTTCCTCAATTTTGTTGGGATATATAATTTGTAATATTCCTGTATCGTTAATAATTGGGAAAGTATTTTTTAATGTCGATATAAGAGAACACGGTTCTCACAATCTTGGAGGTACAAATGCTGGTAGAGTATTAGGCAAAAAAATAGGCTTTATTGTCATAGTCCTTGATATGATAAAAACTATTTGTCCAATGTTTATAGTATGGGCAATTGTTACATACTCTGGTTTGAATAATCCAGATATAGTTGGATTTGAATTATGGAACGGACAAGAAGCTGGAGGAGCACTATTTTATTATTTATGTTTAGTTGGTTCTGTCCTTGGTCATTGTTACCCTATCTTTTTGAACTTTAAAGGTGGTAAGGGAGTTGCTTCATTATTTGGTACTGGTTTAACTATTGCGTGGGCTAATTGGTTTTTCTTACCATTATTTTTTATCATTATTAAATTTAAAAAATATGTTTCGTTAGCTTCAATAATCATCACCGTAATAGTAACATGTTTTGCGTGGGTGTTAGGCGGTATACAAATGTACAATAGCATTACAGATACTGTTGTATTTGATCCAAACTTATGTTTATGGGGTTGGGGCGGTTTGTTTACGTTAGGCTTCGGTTATGAATATCCACTAGCCATTACAATCGCTAGCGCAGTAGTAATTTTCAGACATAAGGACAATATCAAAAGAATACTTGATGGTACTGAAAAGAAGGCCAAGTGGGCTAAATAGTAGTGACAAAATAGTTTATTATTAGTAGATAATATATATTTATATATATAAGTAAAAAAACTCGCTAGAAGCGAGTTTTTATTTCTGTTTTGTTTATTGATTTTTCATGACGTTATTCATGACTTGTCTTACTTGAGCTTCGCTTGGTTTTCTTCCCATTGATGTAAACATAGCTCTAATCATTTTTTCATTTATCGGTGGATTATCTTTTAATTGTTTTTTAATTAACCATCTTGTGAAGAAGAAACCTCCTACAAATCCTCCAATAGCTGCAATGACAATAAGTACAATAGCTAGCCATAATTCCATAATTATTCCCTCCTTATGCTCTTCCGTCGTATTCACCATTATCTGTTCTTACAAGAATCACTTCTCCGCTTTCAATAAATAATGGTACTCTACATGTAACTCCTGTTTCAAGTGTAGCATTTTTCATAGCTTTATTTACAGTATCACCTTTTACAGCTGGTTCGCAATCAGTAATTTGTAATGCGACTTTAGAAGGTAAGGTTAAACCTAATACTTCTCCTTCGTACATCACTATTTCAACTTCAGTATTAGGAACTAAAAATCTCTTTTCCCACTCAAGTTTAACAACCGGAACTTCAACTTGTTCATAAGTATTTTGGTCCATGAATATCATCATGACACCATCATCATATAAAAACTGCATTTTTGACTTATCTAATCTAATTGGTTCAACCATGTAACCACTATTGCGTGAAATTTCTGTAACTGCGCCACTTTTGACATTTTTAACTTTAACTTTAGCAACCATCTTACGCATTGCAGTTTTATTTAATAAAATGTCGAGCACTTGGTACATTTGTTCTTCATCAATAAAGAAATTACCTGGTCTTAACTCTGTTACGTTAATCATATTATTCTCCTTTATAAAATGTTTTTAAAATATGAATTTGATACAAACTCAATTTCTAATGTGCTTTTAGGACCATGTCCTGGATATATAACTACATCTGTTGGAAGCTTACTTAACTTCATTAATGAATTATATATATCATTTTCACTACCAGTTGGTAGATCACTTCTTCCAATTGTTCTTGCAAATAATGTGTCACCGGTAAATAGTATTTTTTCTTTTTCTAGATATAAACACATGCTACCACTTGTATGAAACGGAGTATGAATCACTTTGATTTTATTATCTAGTAAACAAATAATATCGTTATCAACGACATTATTTGTTACTACTTCAATCTTTAGTTCCTGTTGTCCATTCCAAGCAGAGCCATTAAGTTTAGGTTTATATAAGAATCTCTCTTCTAACTCATGTATGATTATAGAAGCTTTTGGATATAAATCGATTAAAGTTGCAAGACCTTCGATATGATCATAATGACCATGTGTTAATATGAATCCTTCAACATCTTTATAGTTTTTCTTTAGATATTTACCTAATACATTGTTCTTGTTATAACCTGGATCGATTACAAAACAACTATTTCCCTCTTCACCAATCACATATGTATTGCAATAACACCTATCATAATTTAGTTGAGTAACTTTCATGATAAATGATTAAAAAGTAAGGATTGACCTTACTTTTTCTCTTTGTGAACAGTTGGTTTGTTACATCTTGAACAATACTTTTTCTTTTCAATACGTTCTGGGTTTAATTTTTTAGATTTTGTACTGATGTAATTTTCTTCACGACATTCTGTACAAACGAATATAATATTATCTCTTGGCATAATAAATCTCCTATCTTGAAAATAATAACATAATATAAATATTATTTCTATCATATTATAAAATATTTTACGATGATAATTTATTGTGTGTTAATGATGTATATGTAAAATAATTTAATTTTATTGTTAATAGCCTTTTGGTATAATTGTATTATGAATTTAAGAGATAAAACTAGACCCGTTAAAGTTAGAAACTTACAATTAGGTGGGAACGATCATATCTATATACAGTCGATGTGTAATATAAAGACATCTAAAGTCACACAAGTTAGTGAACAAATTAATAGATGTGCTGCTTTAGGTGCTGAGATAATGCGTTTATCTGTCTTAGATTTAGAAGATGCTGAGGCAATCAAGCAAATAAAAGGTCTTGTTAATATACCGCTTGTTGCAGATATACATTATTCATATATTTTGGCGTTAAAATGCATAGAATCTGGTATAGATGCTATTCGGATTAATCCTGGTAATATGGGTAAAATAGAACACATTAAACTTGTAGTAGAGGCGTGTAAAGATAAAAATATACCGATTCGCATTGGTGTGAATTCAGGATCTATAGACCAAACTATTACTACCAACAAAACTACTGCTATTGACTTGGTAAATTCTGCCTCAAAACATGTGAAAATATTAGAAGATCTTGGTTTTTACGATATTGTTATATCGTTGAAAGCTTCATCCGTCATCGAAACTATTGAAGCTTATAAAATAGCTGCAGAAAAATTTATATATCCACTTCATATAGGTATAACAGAAGCTGGAACTAAAGATATAGGCACAGTAAGAAGTGTTGCAGGTATTGCACCATTGCTGCTTGCAGGCATCGGTAATACAATTAGAATATCATTGTCTGATGAACCGGAAGAAGAAATAAAAGTGTGTAACAGACTATTAAAAGACTTGAACTTGAAAATTGATTATCCTACTATGATTTCTTGCCCAACATGCGGAAGAACACAAGTGAATCTCGTACCATTAGCTGAAAAAATATTCACTTACTTAGAAGAAAACAATATAAATATATCGGTTGCGATAATGGGGTGCGCCGTTAATGGTCCAGGTGAAGCTAAACACGCAGATATAGGTGTTGCTGGAAACGGTAAAACATGGCAATTATTTAAAAAAGGCGAAGTCATAAGAGAAATCGCCGATAATGATGTATATAACGAACTAATTAAAGAAATAAATAACTTATAATTCTTTTATTTTTTCATTAAATATTCCGTTTTTTAACATTGTAATTTCCTCTTTATATGGAGGTTTTCCGTTTACATAAGGTGTTTCTAAGATTTTTGGAACTAATTCAAGTCTTGGATTTAAGACGATATTTCGTAGTGTTTCAAAACCAATATTGCCATATCCAATATTTTCATGTCGATCCTTCCTTGAACCAATTTCATTTTTTGAATCATTCACATGTACGCAAAGAATTCTGTCGATACCAATTATCTTGTCAAATTGATCAAGATATTTATCGAAATGTTCTAGATCAATTCCAGAATCGAACAAGTGGCAAGTATCTAGACAGATACCAAGCCTTTCAGGATTATTTACATTGTCAATAATGTACTTAATTTCATCCATTGTTCTTCCAAGTTCACTTCCTTTACCTGCCATAGTTTCAATAGCGACTTTAACATCTGTATTGTCTTTTGAAAAAACTTCATTAAGTGAATCTACTATTTGATTCAAACCTACTTGTTCTCCCATTTTTACATGGCTACCAGGATGTAATATTAACGTTTTAACACCGAATGCATTTGTTCTTCTTAATTCGGTTATTAAAAAATCTATTGCTAGTTGTTTTATATCTGGATTAGCAGTATTGGCTAAGTTAATAATATACGGTGCGTGCACTACAACTTTATCTAAATGAATTCCATTTTCTTTTATGAATTTAATACCTTCATCAATCTTCATTTCGCTCACGCTTTTTCTAACGGTATTTTGAGGAGCTCCAGTATAGAACATAAAGGTATTTTCTCCTAGTTTCAACGCCTCTTTAGCGGCACCTAAAAAATACTCAGGTGCATTAAGGCTTATGTGTGAACCAATAATTAGTTTATCATTCATATTTTTTTGCCTCCGTTTTATATCTTTCAACTCTTTGCTTTCTAATCTCTTTTTTAATTATTTCGCGTTTATGTTGTCTTTTTACCTTATCTATTGCTTGTTTCTTTTTCTTCTTATAACCAGGTTTAACACCTTCTTTACTAGAGTTTTTACTTGCTACACTTCTAATTTTATGACGAAGTTCCTCATCTACTTTTTTAGATCTTCTTACTTCTTTCAAACCTTTTGAAGTCACAATTTCTCCATCTCTAATTGTTAGAAAATTAAATTGTAACCCTTGATTAATTAACTGTTGAACTTTTGTCACTTTATCAGTGTTATAGAAAGTATAGCATTCACCAGTTTTATCGAATCTTCCTGTTCTTCCTGCACGATGATAATAATATTCTAATTCATTAGGAAGATCAAAATTAATAACAACAGTAACATCTTCTAAATCCAGTCCTCTTGCTGCTAAATCACTCGCTACTATTATTTGATAACGATTATTTTTTATCATCTTCAATGTACTTTTTCTTTCTCTTTGGGAGAGATCTCCAGTAAGTATTGTTGCATTAAAAGCATTTTCTTTCAAAAATGAATAAATCTTATTAACAGTTTCTTTTTTTGATGCAAAAACAATAACAAAATATGGGTTCAAAATTGTAAGTGTTTCTTATAAAGAGGCGTACGCATCTCTATGTTTTAGATCTATAAGATTATGAGTTACATTTTTGGAAGTTCTATTATTTTCGATAATTATAGATAAATCCGCTTTAATATATTTATGTAATTGAAATTTTAGTTTTTCTTCTATTGTTGCTGAAAAAACGAGTAATTGGACATTTTTTATATTGTATATTATTTCATCTATGTCATCGAAATAACCAAGCGTTAGAAGCATATCAGCTTCGTCTAATATAACCTTTTTAACTTTATCGAGCCTAAGCACCTTTTCGCTTACTAAAATATCTTTTATTCTACCAGGAGTGCCAATAACTATTTGAGGAGGTGAAGAAAGTCCACTTGTATTTTGACTTTTCTCACTCTCGCTAGTAAACAATCGAATTTTAATTTTATTAAATTCATCGAATTTCATAGCAAATTCATAAATTTGACGCGCCAATTCTCTTGTTGGAGCCATTATTATAACTTGAACATTTTGATCGTTTTGATCAATCTGCTCTATCGTTGGGATCAAAAATGAATGTGTCTTTCCACTGCCTGTCTCACTTTGAACAACTAAATTTAAACCTTTCAGTGCTTTTGGAATAACGTTTTGTTGAACGTTAGAAGGCTTAAAATAGCCCTGTCTATTTAACGACTTGACCATTAAATCACTTAAATTAAAAGTTTTGAAACTTGCCATTATAATACCTCCGGTTCAACTTCGTGTTGAATTGCAATTACGTTAATATTTGAATCTATAGATAAAATAATATCCTTCATTTTATTCATAAATACATTTTCTATTTCGTGAGGTAAGTCAAGGTAATTGTATCGGTGAGCGATAACTCCACGTCTACCATGATGTGGCATATCTCCAGAAATATAAATATCATAACCTTCTTCTTGGGATTGTTTATAATGATACCAACCTCCGCCACCTATTATACATACAGATGTTATAGATTTAGTTCCTTCATTAATTAAATATCCACCTTTTACTGACAATTTTTCTTTTACGTAATACGCAAATTGCTTAATGTCCATTGGTTCACTTAATTCGCCTACTCTAGCCATAGGAGAAAAAAGTGGGACTCTAATGTTGTTTAACCTAATCATTTCAGCAAGTGTATCATTCATACCGTTTTTGCCAGTGTCAAAGTTGGTATGCATTGAATAAATCGGAATATTTAAATCATCAACTTTTTCACATAGTTCTTTCTTTAATAAATCAAACTTAAATACTTTGTGTTTAGTACCGTAAATAAATGGGTGATGTGTAATTATTAAATCAGGTATATTATGCATGAGTAGAATTTTATCATAAACTATTTCATCAAAATCCAAACATAAAAGAACAGTCTTAACATCACCATCTAATTTACCTGTTTGTAGACCAATCGGATCTTTTCCGTGTCTTAATCTTTTAGGAAATAGTCTTCCTAACTTATTAATTAATTGTCTTTTTGTCATTATATTCTTTTACCTTTTGTTGCAAACCTTTCATAAAAGTCAACTTCTCTTCATCAACTTCATGTAACATTTTAATTTTAACACGATTCATATAAGAATCGTATAATTGTGCAGTTAAATCGTTATAATTCATAAATAAACATTTGCCTAATATCAATTCATACTTATCTAACTTCACTACATCTTCTTTTTTATATACCATTACTATATAAAATATATCTTTCTCTTTAACAACCTCTTCTTCGACAATGTTGAATCCGTGGTTTTGCATAAAGTCCCTAACTAACTCTTGCTGACTATGACAATCTAATATTATCTTCTTAATAAATTTCAATTTTTCTTTATCATTATCTAAAATCGATTTAATTACCTGTCCACCCATACCAGCGATTACCAACGTATTTACGCCATTAGTAATTGGTCGTATGCCATCACCCAAAATGCATTCAATAGAACTTTTATATCCATAGTTATTTACGTTATTACATAAATTTGAATACGGACCTTTTTTATTTTCAATAGCATAAGCCTTTGAAATAGTTTTGTTTTGCATTAAATAGATTGGTAAATAACCATGATCACTGCCTATGTCGGCAATAATATCACTTGATTCGATTCTGGAGGCTATTAACTCAATTCTCTTGCTCACCACTATTTTTTTCATGCTATTCATTATTTAATATTATATATTAAATTAATATCACACTACATTAATTTATTATAATTTGTAGAAAGATGATATTAGAAAAGTTATAATTTCAATAAATATGAAAACTGTTATTGTGTCAAATCCGTGCGGCTACTGCTTTGGAGTAAGTAGAGCTTTAAAAATGGTTTATGATTATCATAAAGAACATCAAAAAGAGAAGTTAAAAGTACTAGGAAACTTGGTTCATAACGAAGATGTTAGTGCATTTTTAAAATGTAATGGAATTGATTCAATTTCGTATCCAGACAATTTAATAGATAAGGTTGAATTACTTTCATCAAAAGATACTGCTGTTTTTTCGGCGCATGGACATGATAAAAAGATAGAGAAAATATTGAATGCTAAGGGTATTAAATTTATCGACACTACTTGCCCAATAGTCATACATTCATTTAGAAGAATACAACATTTCATTGAACAAGGTTATGACATTATTTACATTGGTCAATCAACACATCCCGAAACTATAGCGGCATTATCTATTGATAAAAACGTAATATTATTAGACATTGAAAATCTTTCATATTCCCATCTAACAGAAAATAGAAAATTGTTTTGCACTAACCAAACAACGCTCTCGGTTACTGAACTAGATGAATGTTTTAAGAAAGTACAAAATGATTATGAAAATGTAATTTTTGAAGATGAAATCTGTAACGAAACAAGAAAAAGACAAGAAGCAGTCTTAAAAATGGATAAAAATTTGGATGTTGTTTACGTGGTTGGCGGAAGTAAAAGTTCTAACACCAGAAAATTATTTAACATTGCAAAAAAACATTTCAATACAAAACACATATACAAAATATTAAATAAAAAAGAAGTCGATACATCAATATTGATCAATGCATCGACTATTGGAATTATTTCAGGTGCTAGCACACCGCTAGAAACAAGTGTTGAATTAAAAACTTATATCGAATCTTTATAACTACTTAGTGTAAAAATCCATTAAGTGCTTCGCTCTAGAAGGATGTCTTAATTTTCTTATGGCTTTCGATTCAATTTGTCTTATACGTTCTCTTGTAACACCAAATTCACGTCCTACAGCTTCTAAAGTACGAGCATTTTTGTCGTCTAAACCATATCTAAGTCTTATGACTCTTTCTTCACGATCGGTTAACTCTTTTAAAATATTATACAAATTCTCACGAAGCATAGAATTAATAGCATAACTATTTGGTGTAACTTCATCTTTATCATCTACAAAGTCCCCGAGTTTTGTATCACCTTCATCCCCGATTGGAGTTTCAAGCGAAACTGGCTCAAGTGAAATAGATAAAATTTCGTTAATTTTCTCAGGACTTAGTGAACCATCTAATTTTATAGAAATTTCTTCTGCTGTTGGTTCTCTTCCTAATTCTTGAACTAATTCTCTTTGGGTTTTAGTAATTTTATTCATTGTTTCGACCATATGAACTGGAATACGTATTGTTCTTGCTTGATCTGCGATTGCGCGAGTAATACCTTGTCTAATCCACCAAGTTGCATATGTAGAAAACTTAAATCCTTTTCTATAATCGAATTTTAATACTGCTTTATGTAAACCTAAATTACCTTCTTGTATTAGATCTAATAAATGAATTCCCCTATTATCAAACTGTTTAGCGATATTGACAACTAAACGTAAGTTTGCTTGGAAAAGTTTATTTTGAGCTTCAACATCACCTTGTTCAATTAATTTAGCAATTTCTACCTCTTCATCTTTACCAGAGAGCATTCGATATTTACCAATATCTTTTAAATATATTTTCACTCCATCATTACCAGATGTATCAATATTTTTATACACTGCGGAAGTATCAATCTTATCTTCTAATTCAGCTAAAGAAGCATCCTCAACATCATCATCAATAAACGTCGATTCATCGCCACTTGCAATAAGTTTTTCAATTTCTTCATCACTTAATTCAGGTTCAGGTGCTGCATCACTTGTGATTTTAATACCTTTATCTGTTAATGATTTTAATAAATCTTCAAAATCACCATCAGTTAGATCTAACGGCAAAGTAGCTTCTTGTAATTCTTCTTTAATGATTTCACCTTTTTGCTTACCAACAGCTAAAAATCTTTTTTTGATGGACGCAAGAGATTCGACCTCTTCGTTCGTCTCAATTACATCATCAATATCGTCATATTCATCGACGATGTTTTCATCTACAAGTGTTTCTTTTATTTCGTTTTTCTTTTTCATATTTTGCTCCCTTATCTATAATTCGTTCTTTGTAGCGATATATTGTTTTAACACATCAAGTTGTTCCTCGGTATTTTTACCTTTCAGTGACTGATTTACATCATTTTCACGTTTCATTTTCTTTATTTCAACTTCATGGTTATGTATATATTCGTTCATCAAACAATCATCAATTTTTGGTGTATTCGTTCTTAGCGATATACTTAATAGCATATCATAAATTTCTTGTTTATTTACTAAATTTGAATTACTAATGTAATTTATAATTTCTGGAATAACAATTTTACCATTCATATCATAGTAATCTATTAATGTTTTTGCAATGTCTTTGTATAGTGTATTTTGATAATTTAAAGCTTTTTCATCAAAATATAGCAATGAATTAACATCATTTATGATAGCTTGCATTATAGCAAGTTCAATAGTATCAATTTTCGTAAACTTAGTATTTTTTATATGCGTACTAAAGGCAATATCTTTTTTAATAACAATATCAATGCTCGAATCTTCTTTATCTAACTTCTTTTTTGCTAGTTTTACATACTCATTAATTGCATGAATACTATAATCAGTTATACTTGATAGTTTTGCTATATAATCGTTATAAACTAGCGTGCTTGGTGCATCCAATATTAATTTTAAGAAGTAATTAATTAGTTTATCCTTATCGCTATTCGTTTGCAACTTATTGGTTTTTTTATAATAATTTATTATGAATTCAAATGGACTTTGAATATTTTCTAAATACGACTTTAAAGCTTCTGTTCCATGCTCATTCAATATTTCATCGGTATCAGCACTATTGTTATTGTTGTTAATGATTACACAAGGAACTTGTGCTGCATTAAGCATGGTAACAATTTTCATGGATGCTTGTTGTCCAGCCTCATCTCCATCAAGACATACTCTAATTTCAACATTTAAACTTTTTAAAATTCTGATTTGCTCTTTTGTTATGTTAGTTCCCATTAACGCAATAACTGATCTTATATTAACTTTATACAAGGCAATGACGTCCATAAAACCTTCAACTAGATAAATGTACTTTTCTTGTCTAGCTATTTTAACTGCATTATGTAGGTTATAAAATACGTTTCCCTTATGAAAAATACTAGTTTCTTGACTATTAACATACTTAGGACTATTATCATTCTTTTCAAGTAATCTACCTGAAAAACCAACGACCTGTCCTCTTATATCATGAACAGAAAATATTACACGTCCTTGAAACTTGTCTGATGCATCTTCACTATAATTACTCGCAATACCAATGTCATTAATTGATTTAAGAGAATGACCTTTAGATAATAAATACTTGATAGTTGTTTTTCCATCTTGTTGAGAATAACCGATTTGAAAGTATTCCATTTCTTCTTCAGTGATATTTCTTTTAGTTAAATAATCGTATGCTTTTTCTCCTTTTTCAGATAAAAGTGTATAACCGTAGTATTCATTTAAGTCTGAAATACATTTATACTGACGTTTAATTTTTTCATCTACATTATCGTAATAATTTTTTTTATGGAGTGACTCATGATCAAAACCAATAAGTTCTGCCACTTTTTTTGTAGCTTCTTCGAATGAGATTTTTTCGTATTGTTGAACAAAACCAATTGCGTTACCGCCATGTCCATCCACAAAGCATTTAAAGATTTGCTTCTCTTGTGAAATCATTAAAGAAGGAGAAGAATCATCATGAAAAGGGCAAACAGCAGCATAATTACGGCCTTTTTTAACCACATTAATGTAGTTACCAATAATTTGTACTATATCCGCCCTAGACAGTATTTCATTAATAATTTCGTTTGGTATCATTAATGCTTCCTACATGAATATTTTGATTGATAAATATTTTTGTAAATCAGAAATAGGCATTCTAATTTGTGACATTGTATCTCTATCTCTTACAGTTACTGATTGATCTTCTGCAGTATCGAAATCAACAGTTACACAATATGGAGTGCCGATTGCATCTTGCCTTCTGTATCTTTTACCAATGCTACCTGGTTCATCATATGTAACTGAGAAATACTTGCTAAGAATTTTGTAGACTTCCTTAGCTTTATCGCCAAGTTGTTTTGAAAGCGGTAATATTGCAGCTGCAAACGGAGCAAGCGCAGGTTTAAGCTTCATTACTATTCTTGTATCATTTTCGAGTTGTTCTTCAACGTAACTATCAACTAAAGTCATTAGTAATATTCTATCTACACCCATTGATGGTTCGATACAGTATGGGACATACTTTTCGTTTGTTTCTGGATCAAGATAATCAAGAGATTCTTTTGAGTGTTCGATATGACGTTTTAAATCGTAATCGGTTCTATCGGCAATACCTAAAATTTCTCCCCAACCAAATGGAAACTTATATTCTACATCGGTAGTAGCTTTAGAGTAAAAAGCAAGTTCATTAGCACTATGATCTCTATATCTCAACTTTGAATCAGTAATTCCAAGCGATTTAATAAATTTAAGTGAGAATTCTTTCCAATATTCAAACCATTCTAAATCTGTTCCAGGCTTGCAGAAAAATTCCATTTCCATTTGCTCGAACTCTCTAACTCTAAAGATAAAATTTCCAGGAGTAATCTCATTTCTAAAACTTTTGCCTATTGCACAGATACCAAAAGGGACTTTTTTTCTCATAGTGCGTTGAACATTTTTAAAGTTTACAAACATTCCTTGTGCGATTTCAGGTCTTAAGTACACTACGTTTTCATTTTCTCCAGTAGTAGCACCTATATTTGTTTTGAACATCATATTAAATTGTCTAATTGTGGTAAAATTGTGATTTCCGCATGTTGGACATTTAATTTTTTTATCCTCGATAACTTTATCCATATCTTCCATAGACATATTAGTTACATCTAAATCAGGATACTTATTAGAGATTAAATCATCCGCCCTATGTCTTGCTTTACAAGATTTACAATCAATAAGCGGATCATTGAAAGTTGAAATATGTCCTGTCGCTTCCCAAACTTTAGAATTCATCATAATCGCGCTATCTAGTCCTACATTAGTTGGAGATTCTTGAACAAATCTTTTCCACCAAAGTCTTTTAATGTTATTTTTTATCTCAACACCCAAAGGACCATAATCCCATGTATTTGATAAACCACCATATATTTCAGAATTTTGAAAAACAAAACCTTGTGTTTGTAGATGTGTAATAATTTTTTCTATTTTAATGTCGCTCATAAATGACCTCCGCACTCTAAAATAATATTTTATATTATTAACGTCATTTATGCAAGTTTACAATTTATTGCATTTCGCTATGAATGTAACTAACTGAAGCACATTCAACACTACAATTCATCACTACCTTTTAATCTTTAAACAATTAAAATTAAGTTTGTTGTTTATATTAAAACGCCTAACTTAT
>CAYJLA010000005.1:62358-62661 GCA_964371305.1 uncultured Staphylococcaceae bacterium
AGTAGTTATTGCCAATGGTAGAAACAAAACCGTTATCATTACTATCAAGATATAGAATTGGCATCGAGTCAGTTTTAGCGTAAAAATCCACCAAGTTATAAAAATCAAATTGTATATTAACTTCATGTTCTATTTTGTAAAAATTAATATAAGATATGAATTTTTATTTGTAAGATCTTTAACAACATTTAGACCATCACTGTGGCTATACGATTCATGATCGATCTGCTTTATTTCGAGATAAAAATTTGTACTATCGCCACTTCCGGTAAATAATCCTTCAATGATATAATTTGTTTTCCT
>CAYJLA010000006.1:0-16983 GCA_964371305.1 uncultured Staphylococcaceae bacterium
CTTGCTCGTCAAGTTGGTGTTCCATTTATCGTTGTATATATCAACAAAGTTGACTTAGTTGATGATGCTGAATTATTAGATTTAGTTGAAATGGAAGTCCGTGATCTTTTAACAGAATATGGTTTCCCAGGAGACGAAATCCCAGTAGTTCGTGGATCAGCTCGTAACGCTCTTGAAGGAAAAGATGAATCTTCAATTCTTGAATTAATGGATGCTGTAGATAGCTATATTCCAGCTCCAACTCGTGAAGTTGACAAACCATTCTTATTACCAATCGAAGATGTTATGACAATTTCAGGTCGTGGTACTGTTGTTACTGGACGTGTTGAACGTGGTGAATGTAAATTAAACGATCCATGTGAAATCGTTGGTATTAAAGAAGAGCCAATCAAAACAGTTGCTACTGGTTTAGAAATGTTCCGTAAACAACTTGATTATGCACAAGCTGGTGATAACGTTGGTATCTTATTACGTGGTGTTTCACGTGATCAAGTCGAACGTGGTCAAGTTTTAGCAAAACCAGGAAGTATTGTTCCTCACACAAAATTCACTGCTAGTGTTTATGTATTAACTAAAGAAGAAGGTGGACGTCACACAGCGTTCTTAACAAACTATCGCCCACAATTCTACTTCCGTACAACTGATATTACAGGTGTTATTACACTTCCAGCAGGTGTTGACATGGTCATGCCTGGTGATAACGTTGAATTAACAATCGAACTTATCCACCCAATCGCTATCGAAAAAGGTACAAAGTTCTCCATCCGTGAAGGTGGACGTACTGTTGGTGCTGGTACAGTTAACGAAATCATTAAGTAGTTTAAAATTAAAACAAAAAGGTTTTACAGTCGTAAGACCTTTTTTTATTTTCCTATGTTTTTTTAAAACATATTATATATAATGTATTTAATGAAGAAAATTCGTTTGGCAGGTATATATAGAAGAATAGGATCAGTATTGTTAGATCTACTAATGTACTCACTTATTACTATGGCTTTATCATTTTTAATTACAATGCCAGTCGTGACTACAAGTGAATACATGGTTAATGCAGAACAAGAAAGAAATGATATGTTAGTTGATTCTCAACTATACGTGAAAGACCCAACTGGAGATTCTTCTACTTTATATAGCCTAAGTGATTCTGATAGCGGAATTAAATATTATTATGAAATTGAAGAAAGATTATTTATATTTTCTACCGAGTATCTAAAAAGTATTGATTCTGAAACATTAGTGGAAGAACCACATTTTTATACTACATATTTTTTTAATGTGTTTTTCTTGAATTTACCAGATGTTCTTGATTACTTTGAAGAAGAACCTAGTAGTGAAGATACGTTATATAAATATGATGGTGATTATGACAATATTGGAATTATTAAAGATGAGAGTAAATTTCCGATTGTTGATGGGCACAACTTAGATGATGAAAAAAATACCTTAAAAAATTATTGGGATGAGAAGGTTTCTTTTTCAAATGATATATTAGGTGCTGTTCCTGCCTTTGATATATTAACAAGAAACATCGTTATGTCTATGATCATTGCTATTGGGTGTACGGCTATTGCTGTTTCATTGGTATACTATTTAATTATTCCGTTGTTTATGAAAAATTGTCAAACCATAGGAAAACGTATATTAAGCTTAATTGTACTAACAGATGATGGTTATGTTTATAGTAAATGGAAATACGTATTGAGATACTTGTCGTTTTTTGGCATTGAGATAATTGGTGGCATTGCATCATTTGGAGCCACAATAATGATTTCGTACACAATTTTATTATTTACTAAAAAGAGAAGGTGTCTTCATGATTACATTTGTCAATCAGTTGTTGCTGATGATAGATATTCAACATATTTTAAAAACAAAGAAGTAGAAAAACAATACATTTTAGATGTTCAAGATAGAGGAGAAAATTATGTACAAGAAACCTAGTGAATTTATTAATTATCCAAAAGCTATTCCTTCAAGAAGAGCCGGAGCCTATTTGTTTGATGTTTTTATAGCGTTGATTGTAGCAATAATTATAAATTTTATTACAGTCGTAGCAATTAATCCTTCAATGGGAATGTATATTGATGGAGTTAATAAAATAAATAAGTACGCTGATGAAACTAATACTGTTTTAAGTGATTCGCATTTATTGCAATTTGAAGTTGATGAAAAAACTAATCATTTAGCACCAAGAGATATTGAAGAAGTTTTTTTGGAGTACATTTCATTACATACTACAGATAAAATTACTGAAGAAACTGATCCTTTTATGTATTACTACTTAACGTTTAGAAAAGACAATAGCATTGGCGAAGAAGATGAATATACTATGCGTTGGTATAATTTAAATATCTTAGAGCTAGAAGAAGATCCAAGTGATAATACATCAATTCTTTGGGAATATACTTCTATTGATTCTATAGCGACATTAAAACCTGAAGTGAAAGAAAACTTAATTTTATATTTAGATGATGAACTTAAAACAGAAGTTCAAAAAACATATGATGATTTAGCTACTGAATACAATAGTCTTGTGGCTAAAGGATTAGAAGACTTGTATAAAACAGACTTGTATAAAATACCTTATAATAATTACAACGCTGCAAATGCAGAAGTGTATTTTATTTTATCTATTGAATTACTTATCTCATTTACACTCGGCTTCTTATTGATATTTATACCATTTCCATTTATTTTCAAAAATGGACAAACTATTGGTAAAAAAGTACTTGGACTTGCAGTTAAGACAAACGATGAAAAAGTACCTGCATGGACGAATATTCTTGCTAAATCCGGAATATTATATTTAGAAAGTTTATTCATGGTTGCTTTACTTTCATTATTTGGTAGTGGAATATTAACTCTTGTAACTTCTCTATTCTCAGTTTTTGGTTTATTTGAATTTACACTTGCATGGATAGTCTTATTCTCTTCCGTTCTTTCCATATTATCTTTTGTCTTAGCGGCTTTTAGTAAAAATCAATTGTCTTTAGATGACATTGTGTCTGGAACATGTGTTGTTGATATTAGATATGGTGAAATTTTAGAAGAAAATGATAAAGTAGATGAATCATACAAGAAAAAATATGATAGTGGCTATCAAGATGAAGAAATGCAAATTCTTGATTCTTCTATATTTAATAAAACAGATGAGGAAAATTAATGAGTGAAGTAACATTAAGTAATGATAATATTACAAACGAAGAGACAAAGACGAATTTAGTATTTGATAAAGTATCTACTGGCAAAAGATTTTTTGCAAACATAATGGATATTATAATGGTTGCTCTTTTAACATTTTCTTTAATAGTGGCGGGAGTTAATATTTTAAGAAGCACTAGTTGGTATGGCGACTCAACAAACAAATTAAATGAAGTGTATCAACTATCTCATTTATACAATGAAGACTATGAACTTCTCTGCGACGAGTTAAAAGAAAAACCTAATTCTGAAATGTCATTGTACGATAAAAATATTATTTTAAACAATGCACTTACATATTTTTATTCTGATCAATCTACTTTTTTTGATGAAGGTAAAGGAATTGAAATTTTTAATGATGCAAAAAAAAATGGCGTTAATGATGATGGCGAACATTTGTTTAAAGAAATTATCGTAGATGGAGCAACTAGTTATGAAGAAGTTTCTTCAATTGATGATCAAGATATTTTCGACTTTTATTTTGATGAAATGGCGAATAAGGCAGTAGGATTTTTAAATAACAATGAAGTGTTTTTTACAACTTCTAGAGATATGTTTTATATTAGTCTTGCAATTTATTTTATATCAGGAATAATTTCAATTATTATTTTCTACTTAATGTTTCCGCTTATATTCCATCGCGGTTATCAAACACTTGGTAAAAAGATGATGAATATTTCAATAATTGGTGTCGATGCGTTTAATATTTCCTATAAACGATACCTAGCTAGGTTTTCAATATTTCTATTTGTAGAAGTTTTGCTATCTATATTTACGTTTTTAATACCTCTTGCTATTTCATTAACGATGTCAATTTTTAATGTTTACGGATTTGCTTTACATGATTATTTTTTGAATACATATGTAGTTGATACTAAGAATAATAAAATATATTTAAACAAAAGTGAGTACTTATCAACCAAAGAAGAGCTAACTAAAGTTTCTTTTAGAGGAGATAGCATTGATTTAATTCATGAAACCAGAAAATAATAATGTTTAAATTGGTAGCATTTAAAATTAAAATGAAATAAAATATAAATGTATTAAGAGTATTAGGAGAAACAAAATGAAAATCTTGCTCAAAAACTTAACCAAAGTTTTTCCAGGAGATCCTAAAAAAAACATTAAAGACACGATTGCTGTAAGTGATGTCAATTTAGAAGTCGCAGATGGAAAACTTTTAGGTCTTTTAGGACCTTCTGGTTGTGGTAAATCTACCACACTCTACATGATCGCAGGACTGCTTCCACCTACAGGTGGTGAGATTTGGTTTGGCGATGAAGATGTTACCTTTCTTTCGCCAGAAAGACGCGGTATTGGCTTAGTCTTCCAAAATTATGCTTTATATCCACACATGTCAATTTATGATAATATTGCATTTCCGCTCACTAACTTACGTATTAGAGAAGAAAAACGTGATTTAAAAGTGGTTTACTTACTCGAAAGAATAACTTTATTATCTGCTTTTGATACTGTAAAAAAAGTAATTGATAAAGTTATTGCTAAAAGCGAAGAATTAGGCAAGAAGAAAGTTGATAAAAAGGATTGTATTCAAGCTGTAATTGATGAATTACATACTTCACATTCTCAGGCTCAAACATTAGTAAAAAATTATTTTAAAGAAGGTTTCTCGCCAGAAGCTGAAAAACTAAGTATTGTAAATGAAATTGAAAATATTAAACATGAACACGCTAAGAAAAATTTAGACTTAGATGAAAATGGTGTTTTAAGTATCGCAAGCGTTACTACATTAGGACCATGCAAGAAAGCGATTACAATTAAAGAGGCTATGGCTCAAGAAGGTGCAGATAAAGAACTATTAGGTAAAAAACTTGAAAGTCTAATTGCTGATCTTACACTTAAAGGCCAAGAACTTGATGAAAATAACAATATCATTACAGTTGAAGGGTCAAAAGTAGTGGTTATTAGACGTTTAAGAAAAGATGAAATTGATGTACTTGTACGTGAAGCTGCAAGACTTGTTCAAATCGATGGATATCTTGCACGTAAACCATCTCAACTTTCAGGTGGGCAACAACAACGTGTTGCTATTGCTCGTGCATTAGTTAAAAAACCACGTGTTTTATTATTAGATGAACCTCTTTCAAATCTTGATGCACGTTTAAGAATTCAAACACGTGAAGAAATCAAACGAATTCAAAGAGAAACTGGTATTACAACTATTTTCGTAACACACGACCAAGAAGAAGCTATGTCAATTTCCGATTCAGTTGTAGTTATGAAGTTGGGTTTAAAAATGCAAGAAGGACATCCTCAAGATGTTTATAACGATCCAAACTGCCTATTTGTAGCAACTTTCCTTGGGACTCCGCCAATTAATGTTTTTGCTGGTGAAGTTAAAGCAGGTCATATTATTGTAAATGGTGAAAAAGTAGCTAAAGCAGGAAAAGTTGCTGATCAAAAAGTATGGGTAGCAATTAGACCAGAAGGCTTCGATGTTAAAGAAGATGTAGAATTAGGAATCACGCTTCATGTTGATAATATTGAAACAATGGGTAGAGATATTTCTCTAATTTGCTCTCACAAGTCAACAGTTAATGACGCCGTTAAAGCAATCATTAATGCTGATATAAAAGTTGGTTTAGGAAAAATTAAAGTAGGTGTTAAAGCTAATAAAATATTCATTTTTGATCACGAAACTGAAGAAAGGATTCACATCTAATGCAATCTAAGAACAACTGGAAAGCATGGCTGTACTTAGCCCCTGTTCTAATATTGATGGCGGTATTTACTTTTTATCCTCTTATATCAACAATTGGGATTTCATTCTTAGATAATTATGATTATCTTACTGGTGCTAATGACGGTATTACATTGTTTAACTATGGTTATGTTCTTGGTATTGTTCCAAAAGAAATTTTTGGTCACACTGAATACTTCACCGATGTTATTCAATATGCTATCCCAAATACACTAATATTAGTTTTTGTTACAGTGCCTATTTCAATTATCTTGTCATTATTAATTGCTGTAGGACTTAACTCAATTAAATTCTTTAAGAGAATATTTCAAACCATATTCTTCCTACCATATGTTACTAACGCGATTGCAGTAGGGATGGTTTTCGCCGTTATCTTTGATGGCTATGGGCTATGGAATACGTTATTTGGTTTTGCTCAACCATTCGAATGGATATCATCCACAGTTGAACATCAAACAACATATTTTAGAGCTATGTTTGCACTTTGTGTATACATTATATGGGGTTCACTCCCATTCAAGATTCTTATTTTCTTAAGCGGTCTTCAAAATATTGATAAACAATATTACCAAGCTGCTCAAATTGATGCTGCAAGCAAATTTAAAGTATTCACAAGAATTACAGTACCTTTACTTTCGCCGCAAATTCTTTATTCACTAATCACATCGTTTATTGGTGCGTTTAAGGAATACGATAGTGTCGTCGGGTTGTTTGGTAAACCAGGTATTACAAATGGTGAGGATGATATGCTTACTGTTGTATACTACATTTACAATCAAATTGCTGATGGCAAAGTTCAATATGGGGCTGCAACAGCAGTATTACTGTTTGTTGTAATTCTTACCTTTACTCTTGTTCAACTTCAAGTTGCAAAAAGAAGAGTTCATTATTAAGGAGAAATTATTATGGAAAACATTAAAAATCTCAGCACTGGAACTTCTTCTCTTACAGCAAAAGAAGTTCAAGATATACAATATAAAAAGAATGTTGATATATCATTAGTCATTAGAACTGGTAGTTTAAGTGTTAAAAACGTTCAAAAGTTAGATAAAGTTTTAAAAGTATTATCAACTGTAGTTTCATACGCTTTTATTGTTGTTATGTCGCTTGCAATTATTCTTCCATTTTATTGGATGTTAATTACTTCGCTTAAATCAACACCAGAAATTAGATCAACTGTCCAAACATTTTGGCCAAATACAGTTATGTGGTCAAACTATACAGAAGTATTTGCGCACTTTGATTTCTTTACGTATTTAAAGAACACACTTATTGTTGGTATTATTTCAACAATTGGTACATTAATTACAACTATCTTAGCAGCATTTGCTTTTTCTAGATTACAATTTAGAGGAAGAGATGTAATATTCTCATTATTACTTGCTACTATGATGATTCCTGGTGAAATGATGGTTATTACTAACTATATCACTGTCACTAACTTAGGATTCTTACAATCTGGTATTATTGGTGTATATGCTGCAATGATCGTACCGTTTTGGATTTCTGTATTTTATATTTATTTATTAATGCAAAACTTCAGACAAATTCCAAACGAACTATATCTTGCTGCTAAAGTTGATGGTAAATCTGACTGGAATTACTTATGGAAAGTCATGGTACCGCTTGCTGCACCTACATTAATTACAATTTCTATTTTAAAACTTATCGGTTCATGGAATGCATTTACATGGCCAAACTTAGTTGCTGATGACGAAGCATATAGACTTATTTCGAATGGTCTTAGAAGTTCGTTCTCAACAACAGCTGGAGAACCTGAATACGGACTACAAATGGCTGCTACAGTATTAGTAACATTGCCATTATTGTTATTATTCATCTTCTTTAGGAAGTATATTATGCGCGGCGTTGGTCGAGCAGGTCTTAAGGGTTAGTCGAGTTATCTCGTTAACATATAAAAAATTATTCGAAAGGAAAATTATGAAAAGTAAAAAACTTATTGCTTTAGGTGTATTAGCTGCTGCAACAATGGGAGTAGTATCAGCTTGCGCACCATCAGGAGATGTTACAATTACATTTTGGCATACAATGGCCAAAGATCGTCAAGCAGACTGGTTAGAGCCATTAATTAAAAAAGTTGAAGAGGCTAACCCATGGATGAAAATCGAACACAGTGCTAAGGGCGGATATGATGAAATTAAAACCGCTATTACTACTGCTATTCCAGCTGGTACAAACCCAACTATGGCGTTTGCATATCCAGATCACGTAGCTGACTATTTAAAAGCGGGTTTATCACAAGATATGACTGAATATATGTCTAATGAAGAATTTGGTTTTGGTGAAGACGATCCTTTAAGTGATATTGATCCTATCTTCTTAAAAGAAGGTGCTGAATATGTTCAAGAAGGTCAATATTCATTACCATTTGCTAAGTCAACTGAAGCTGTTTTCTTTAATAAAACATACTTTGATGAAAAAGGATATACAGTTCCAACAGTTTGGGAAGATGACGATGATGACAATACAAATGATATGATTTCTCTTGCTAGAAAAATCAAAGCTGAAGAAGAAGCTATTCTTGTAGCAGATGGCGACACAGATACAAAAATTAAGCCAATTGGTTATGATAGTGACGCTAATATGATCATTTCATTATTTGATGCTTATGGCATTCCATATACAAAAACTACAACTGACCCAGAAGAAAACCCATTCTTATTCGAGAACGATGATGCAATTGCTCTAATTACAAAAATTACTGGTTGGATCAAAGAAGGTATTCTTACAACTAAAGGAACTAATGGTGGTGAATATACTAACGTTCAAATGACAGAAGGTAGTTCATACATGTCAATTGGTTCTACAGGTGGTGTTAAATATAACGTTTCTGATGCTACTGGCGAAAACAAATCATTCGTTACTGGTGTTGCTGAAATCCCATCTGTCAAATTAGAAGACGGAACTACAACTAAATCTGCTCTTTCTCAAGGTCCTTCAATTACTTTCTTTAGTAATTACTCAGAAAAAGAACTTGAAGCAGCATTTATTCTCTACCGTGCCATGACAGATACACTTGGTACAGTTTCTTATGCAAGTCTTACTGGATACCAACCAGTTAGATTGTCTGCTTATGAAACAGATATTTATAAAAACTTATCAGATGTTTCATTAACTAGCCCAGCTCCTGGTCCTGATAATTACAACGCAAATATTGCATACTTATTAGCTGCAACTGCTAATATGACTCCTAACTATACTAAAAATGATAATTACTTTATCTCTCCTGCATTTGTAGGTTCTGCAAAAGCTCGTAGTGAAATGGAAGGTGTACTTGCAAACGTCGTTATTAATGGAAAAACACCTGCTGAAGCTTTAGAAGAAGCTATGAGAAATTGTTTATTCATTTTAGACAATTAATATAACTACAGTTAATTTATTAACTGTGAAAGGAAGATATGAAATTTAACAAATTATTAATACTTACACCATTAGTTGTGTCAATGCTTGCCGCCTGCAGCCCTGCTGCAGACGACAACACTGTTGTATTTTGGCACTCAATGGGACATGAAAAAGCTCAAACATTACAAAATGTAATTGATGAGTACGAAGAACTTAATCCTGGAAAAACTATATTACAATCCAGTCAAGGCGGAACATATGAAGATTTAGCTAACAAAATTAATCTTGCTATTCCTGCTGCTACAAACCCAACTATGGCGTTTGCTTATCCTGATAATGTAGCTAGATACATTAATAGTGGTGTTGTTGAAAGACTTGATCAATATATAGATTCAGAAACACTTGGTTTTACTGATGCTGATGGTACTCATACAGTTAATGGCGAAGTAAAAAGTGGTGTTGAAGACTTTATTCCTGGATATTGGGCCGAAGGTACTGAATACCAATTAGACGGTACATATTCAGTGCCATTCTATAAATCTACCGAAGTTATGTTTTATAACGAAGAATATTTTGGTGGATCAAAAGGCGATTATACTGTGCCAACTACATGGGATGAACTTGTTGCTCTTGGTGAACAAATTATGATCGATCATCCTGAAAAAAGAGCTGGATTCGGATATGATAGTGATGCAAACTTACTTATTACGCAAGCTGCGCAAAGAAATATTCCTTATACAGTAAGACCTGAGACAGATGAAGACAACCCATTTGCATTTAAAAACGAGCAGTTCGTTGCACTTGCTGATGAATTATCTCAACTTATTTTAGATAAAACCATGCTTACTAAAGGTACAATCGAAAACAATGCTTATACTTCAACTTTGTTCACTGATGAAGATATAATTATTACTATTGGTTCTACTGGCGGTACCTCTTATAATGTTAGTGCAAACTTCGGAGTTGGAGTTGCTCCAGCACCATATTCAAATGATAATGCGCAATACATTCAACAAGGTCCTAGTGTCGTATTATTCTCAAATGCAACTGAAAAACAAAAAGAACTTGCATGGGATTTCTACAAGTTTGCCACTAATAGCGAAAATGGTACTAGAGTAGCCTTACAAAACAATTACGATCCAGTTCGTGTCTCTGCACATGAAACTGATATCTACAAAAACTTTGTTGCGGCGGAAGCAGATTTATTCGCTGAAGTTTGCGGAGTAACAACTGACTATGAAGATTACTACTATGTTTCTCCTTCATTTGTTGGTAGTGACTTTGCTCGTGAAGAAGTAGAAAAAATACTATCATTAATTACAATTAGTGAAGATACACCGCAAGAAGCTGTTGATAAAGCTTATTCGAACTGTATTACAAGAACGGCATAAGGAGGAAAAAAACAATGTTAAGAAAATTACTTTATATTGGTATATTTGCTACATTAGCAATAACACTTGCATCATGTGGACCTTCTAAACCGATTGACTATGCAGCTGAAGCAAAATTAACTCAAAATTACGAAGGAAAAGATTTTATCTCAGAAGGTATTGGCGAGTTAACAATTAAAAATTTAATTGATGCTGATACTACGCATTTTGAATCACTTAGTGGATTAACTGCAAAAGTTAGATATTTAGCAGTTGATACTCCTGAATCAACTGGTAAAGTCGAACCTTGGGGCAAAACTGCAACTTTATTTACTAATAGTAAATTAGAAGATGCAACTGTTATTGTTGGACAAGATTCAAAAATGTATAACCATTCAACAAATTTTGCACCAACTGCAAAAGATGGAAACGGACGTCAACTTGGTTTTATTTGGTATGCTACTGTTGAAAATCCTACTTTAGATGACTTTAGATTACTTAATCTTGAAATTGTTCAAGAAGGATTCTCTAACGCAGATGGCGTTAGTGGTTTTGAGTATGCTGATTTATTTACTAAAGCAGACATTCAAGCTACAAATTTCAAACTTCACATCCATTCTACTGAAACTGATGAAAATTTCTATTATGGAGCATCACAACCTGTTTCAATTCAAGAAGCACTTAATAATGCCGATGATTATGTAGGAACAAAAATTAGAGTAGAAGGTGTTATTTCAAGAAAAACTGGTACTTATGATGCATTTATGCAATCAGAAGAACTTAATGAAGAAACTCAAGAACTAGAATCATTTGGTTTATTCTTATTTGCTGGTTATAGATCTATACCACCTATTAGAATAGAAGGAAATGAAATTGCTGTTACGGGTGTATTCTCTGAGTTTGGTGGAAGTTATCAGTTATCTGGTATTGTTTATTCGCAATTTTATCCAGATCCAGTAGATGATCCAAAAGTTCTTTCAACAGAAAACGTTATCGATCCAATCGAGATGACATCTGAAGAAGTAGCGACTGGAGACAATCTTAACTTATTAGTAAAGTTAGATGCAGTTACTGTTACTGGTGGTTACGGAGGGCTTGAAGAAATTGATAACTCAACTGGATTAAATTTCGCAAATAATGCTATGACACTTTACATTGATGATGTTCGTGGCGCAGCTATTAGAATACCTGATGATGTTGCTATTTATGATGAAGAAGGTGATCCTGTTAAGACTTACTCCTATTTTGCTGATAAAGTCGTAAATATTATAGGTGTCTTAACTAAATATGAATCTCAAAGTGGTAATGTTACATATTCTGTTAGTTTGTGTAACAGAAACGAACTTACTTACGCATCATAGAACATAATTTTTAATAATTAAGAAAGGAGAAATATATGTTCAAAAAATTGTTAATCCCAATGAGTGCTGTACTAGCAACACTTGTTATTGCAGGATGTACTCCTAGTACTCCTAGTGTAGAACCTCAAGCTGACTTAGAAGAGGCTATGAAAAAATTGATTTATAATTCAAATATTGTAGATCCCGGCGTTATTGGTGGATTTGATTTGTTTGATGAAATCAAAACTTCAGCTGGAACCGTATATGATGTTACATATAAAGCAATTGCTGATGATGAAAATATTGATGATATTGCTAACTATATGGTAATTGAAGATGATAATACACGCTGTGAAATTACACCATTTGATCTTACTGATTTAGATTATGAATATGTTGTTGCAAAACTTGAAGCAACATTCCATTTAGATGGTAAAACATTAACTGATAACGTTAAGACTTTCAAAGTAAGAATTAACGGATTAATTAATCCAATTACTGTAGAAGAAGCACGCGCTAATGATGGAACTGATTTTACTCATGTTGGTAAAGAAATGACACTTAAAGGTATCGTTACAGGCGAATCTGGAAACTCATTATTCTTCCAAGAAGATGGATTTGGAATGTATATTTATAACGCTTCTAATTCTGCTGATGTTGGTGATGAAATCTTAGTTACTGGTAAACTTGCTACATATGGTGGAAACCCTCAGCTAACTGGTGCTTCAGTAGCAGTTACTGCTGAAGATGTTGGTTTACCAACACCTACAGTTATTGATGGTGCTGGTTATACTGATTTTGATCACTTAAATAAAGGTCAAACTTATGTTTCTATGGATTTAACAGTTTCTGAAGTATTTGAATTTGCTGATGAAGCTACAAGCGTTTCTTATAAAGCTAAAGCTGGTGATACAGAAGTTACATTAAGAAGTGATAAATATACTATCGATACTCAATGGAAAGCTCTTGCTGATTCATTAAGCGTTCTTGCAGTAGATGATGAATTTACAATTCACGCTCCAATGTCTGCATACAACGGTTCAAGTCAACTTGCTCTTGTCGGTGGCGTAGTAATTACTGCTAAATAATTATATTAATATATGGTAAACGGGCCCTTTGGGCTCGTTTATCGTCTAAAAGGAGAAAGAATGAAATACTTAAGAATATTACTATTGTGCGCGCTTGCGTTTACAGTTACTAGTTGTGATGGACCAGATTTTGGTGATGATTTTAAAATTGGCTTTTCAGAGTTAGTAAATGGGAGTGGTTCTGAATCAAATAATAGTGCATTGGAAATTTATAACTATTCATCATTAGATATTTCTTTAGAAGACGTTAGTGTTGTTGTATATAACACCGATAGTACAATTAAACAATCAATTGACCTTTCTGGTACATTAAAATCAGGTGATGTTTTTGTGCTTGTAAGTGAATCTTCTTCAAGTGATGTTCTTGCTAAAGCTGATTTAGTAGTTGATGAAAGAGAAGTGTTTGGTGTGGGTATTCCATTTTTTAGCGGTAGCGATCCCGTAAGACTTATTAAAGACAAAACAGTGTGTGATACGCTTGGAATAATGGGAAGTACATATAATTATGCAAATGAAAGAACTTTTGTTAGAAGAATTAATACTTATAAACAAATTGAAGAAATAAACATTTTTGATTATATCGATTATGGAAGTAATGTTTATAATTTACTAGGAACTAGCGAACCAACAATAACTGAAACTGAATACTTAAGTGGACCTAAACTTACTCAAGAAGCACTTTCTTTACCGTTTGCTAAAAACATAAACAATGTAGCTGTTGGTGCTGGAGGTGCTGTTAAAGCGTATGTTACAAATTATGGAGATGGAGATACTACTCACTTTAGATATGATGATGATTTGAGTGAATTTGGTATTGCAAATGGTGATTCCATTCGTTATTTAGACATTGATACTCCAGAAGTAAATGGCGAGCACGTAGTAGAACAACCTTGGGGAAAAGCTGCTAGTAACTTTACAAATGAAAAATTAAAAAATGCAAAAGGAATTTATGTGATGTCAGCTTTAGGTGGAGCTGTTAAAGAAGGTTACGGTAGAGGATTAGGTTATATCTTTATTACAGATGTTGAAAACGCAGACTTAGATGATTACTATTTATTAAATTTTGAGATTGTGAAAAATGGATTTTCAAAAGCTGTTATAAATACAACAAGCGCTAATAACAATAAATATAAAGAAGTGCCTTACAGTTCATATATTGTAAATGCAGCACATATTGCAGAAGAAAATGAAATAGGTGTTTATACATCTGATCCTAGCTGGGACTACTAATAACTTGTTAATAATTAAAAATGATAATATAATTAAAGAGGAGAAATTATTATGTATTGTATAAAATGTGGTAAAGACGTTGAAATAGGTATTAAAAACTGCCCAAGTTGTGAAACGGAAGTTTTTGAAGAACTTGATGAAAAACAATTAAAAGAACTTTCATTAACAGCTCATAGAAGAGAAAACGAAGGATATGATAATCAACAAAGTGCATTGTGTCATGTTGTTATTGGTGCGACTTTATTCATTATTGGTGTATTGTTTTTAATCTTGTCATTTAAAAATGTTACTGGAACTAGAAATAAAGCGTTTGATTTAGATGGATTTGAATTCTGGGTATCTATGGCATCTCTTCTTGCAGGAACTATCTTATTAACTTTAGGTGGAATTAAATTACGTATTGCGCTTAAACTAAAAAGAAGTATGAAAGAAATAATCGAAAAACTTAGATTAGGATTAATAAAATAAATTAACTCCCTTAAATGGGAGTTTTAAATGGACCGCTAGCTCAGTTGGTAGAGCAATTGACTCTTAATCAATGGGTCCGGAGTTCGAGTCTCCGGCGGTTCACCAAATAATTATAAATAGGCATATGCCTATTTTTTTATTATTTAATACGGTTTTGTTTAGACATGTATTAAATATAAAGTAAATTTTTCATTAATACTTTTATACAATTTACTTGCTTTAACTACTTACAAACATTTAAAATATAAATAGGTTTTTAAAAAAGGAATTATTGAAATGAATTTTAAAATGAAGAATTTTTTGATGATAGGTGCTGTCTCCCTTTCATTATGTGCAGGTGTTCTAATTAGTACTAATAGCAACACTGCAATTGAGACAAAAGCTGCAGTCGGAACTGACATTCTTGATACTGCTGCACATTTTAGTGTAACTAAAGGTAGTATTAGTGGAGGTTATGTCGGCTTAAAACTCGGTTCAAAAAATGCATACACTATAGATTCTATTGACTTACCAAATATCGATGCACAATATGGTGGTGGAAACGGAAATGCAACTAATGTAAGTATATCATTTACTGGTGGGTATAACGCTAACGGCGTTCCTTCAGATAGAGTTGCTGAAGTATCTCTTTTAAGTGGAACAACCATTATCGAAACTGTTGATTTTACACCAACTGCTAGAGGAGCAAGTTTAGCTGATAGTGTTAAGACTGATGTTATCAATTTTTCTAATACTAGTTTACCTATTACTGGTTTTAGAGTAATGTATGATGATGCTCATGCATATGGACTAGCATTTAATAGCATTTCTATAACTGCTGATGTTTCAATATCTACTGCAGTTTTAGATAGCATTTCGTATACAGGTACACCTATGGCGCAATCAGTAGGAGCACCATTTAATGCTACTGGTCTTGTTTTTACTGGACATTATGATGATACTTCTACAGTAACTTTGTCTTCATCAGCATTAACATTTAATCCTACTACAATGGCCCTTGATACAACTGAAGTAGTAGCTTCATTGGGCGATGTATCCGTTACAATTACTGGTGTAACTGTACAAGATTATGTTAGTATTGGTGGAATTGTTGATGGAAACAAATACTTTATTACTGGGTCTGGTTACTATTTACCAGCTAAAGAAATAACTAATAAAGATGGCAATGCCGGAGTGACATATACTGATGTAAGTGACATTCCTGCTACAAACGCTTGGATTTTCGAAAGTGCTGGTGCATTAGATACATGGCACATTAGTGATGGAACAAATTATTTATCAAATATTAATGATAATGATGGTGTTAGAACAAGTACTACTCCTCAAGCATGGGAAGTAAGTCTACATAGCGATGGTTCATTAATTTTAAAAGGTGTAAATGATAGATTCTTATGTTTTAGACACGATCTTTCAGCTAAAGATTTTAGAGTCTATTCAAATACTGGATATGGTGGTGTTGAATTAATTGAGTTTGTTGCAACCAGTCTCCTTGATGTTGTTACATACATTAATGCTGAAAACGTCGATGGACAATGTAATACAAGATTTTCTGTAGCAAAAACTATGTTATTTAGTATGAATGTTGAAGATCAAGAAACATTTAAGTCTAGCACTGATGCAAGTATTGCTGCAGCTAGATTACGTTATGAAGCTTGGGCATCACACCTAGGTGAAGATCCTTATAGTATGTCTTCTACTTATGCAGCTCCAGAAATGGGAAGTAATAATGCTACTATGATTTTAACAGTAGGTTTAATTACTCTTGTCTCTATAAGTGGTATCGCTGGATATTACTTCATTAGCAAAAGAAAAAATAAACAATAAGTATTAGATAGGTTAAAAGGTCGCGAATGAATTGTTCGTGACTTTTTTATTAACTAGAAAGTTAGTTAGTAAGATTAATCTAGTAGAAGAAAATAATGTTATAATTTGTTATATACCAATATTTAATACTATGTAAAAGAAGTTATTGGAGGAGGTAAAGCAATGAAGAAATTTTTAGATATTGAATTCCAAATTAAATATTTAGAGTCAGAATGTGGTATTGCAATTCATAATAAAGAAGCAGTAAGTAAAATATTGAGCGATACTTCATATTACACAATTATTAACGGTTACAATACGCCATTTTTATTTATGAAGTCACCAAAAAAATATATGAATGGTGTAAGTTTTATGGAAATATATTCTCTTTACTTATT
>CAYJLA010000006.1:16993-52084 GCA_964371305.1 uncultured Staphylococcaceae bacterium
AAAGTAGAGAACACAATTAAACATCAAATAGTTTATAATTTTTTCAATAAGAAGAATGAAAATAACAATTATGTTTATGTTAAAGACGATTACCTTAAAATCACTAGTTATGATCAGGCACATAATAACAAACTTATTCTAGATGTAATAATTAATCTACATAAAAAAATATCTAAGAACCTAAATTATTCTTCAGCAATTCAACACTACATGACAAATTATTCTTATGTGCCGTTGTGGGTATTGTCTGAATTTCTTACTTTTGGAGATATTAAAAGTTTGTATTTTATTCTAGAATTAAGCATTAGGCACAATGTAGCCAGAAACTACAAAATATCTGAAAAAAATTTAAGAACGATACTTTCTATTCTTACATTAACAAGAAATTGTTGCGCTCATAAAAATAGATTATACTGCTTTAGTAATACATATGACCTACCTAAGTTTGATAATCCATGTCATTCAAAACAAAATAGCTTCATTTCTAAGAAAATTGGAAATAGAAATTTATTTGGTGTGATAATATGTCTAAGTATTATGCTTTCAAAAAAAGACTTTAAAGCACTTGCAAATGCTGTGGATAATGAGATAAAGCAATTGGAAAAGAAACTTAAGTCCATTTCTATAGTAAATATCTTAGACATAATGGGATTTCCGAGCGATTGGAAAGAACTTTTGTAATTAGTCAGTTTTTTTGGTATATATAAAATCGAAGATGTCGCACTAGTAGATACGTTGAATAAATAGGAGACGAATATGATGCGATTGAGAATAAGAATATAACTTGACACAAAAGAATTATGTATATAAACTATAAATATGTTAAGCCTAAAAGCTTTCGGAGCTTAGGTTAAAATAGAAGATGCGGCTTCTATTTTTTTATTACTTGATGTAATTCAAGTATCGTAAAGACACTTAATATATTATTAAAAAATAATTCTCTGTTGCATACAACATATAAAGTAAGTTATCATTAAAGTAAGTTGATTTTTATATAAAAGAAGAAGGAAATATTTTATGAATGTAAATTTTAAAAAATTATTTATGACGGGATTTCTCTCGTTATCGCTTTTAGGTGGTGTTCTAATTAGTACTAATAACAACGCTGCTATTGAAGCGAATGCTGTTAAAAGCGGAAGTGAAGAATTAGGGCAATCATCGCTATGGACAGGTGATATATTTGAAAGTTATGGTTCTTCTGTACACAAAGCTTGGTCATGGAAAGAAACATCTACAGCTACGGCAAGCTTGCCAAACTTATCCACTTTATACGACACAGGAGCGATAAGTTTGAATAGCAAAATTCAAATAAAATTAAAAGCTGGTACAAATGGATTAGGAACAGCCACTTCAGAACTATTAAAGTTTAATTTTTTGAGCGAAGCTGACGCAGTATTAGCATCCACTTTTATGGTGCCAACTAGCCAATATTCTAGTGCTTCTTTTGATGAAGTCGTTGCTGAAGTTGCTCTTACGTCTTCGGATGAAGTTGTAAGAATCGAAATGATTTATACTGATAGAAGTCCAGCACACGGAATTACTTTCCAAGATATTGATTTAGTTTATACAATGGAAGAAGCTAGTTTTGCTGCTGTTGAATCAATTTCTATTATAGATTCTGATTTAACAATGTATGAAGGCACTACAATGCAAATGAACACAACAGTATTGCCTGCCGAAGCAAATCAAAATGTAACTTGGGCAGTTTTGTCAGATCCTGAAGGTTGCGCTACTATCGATGCAAATGGTTTATTGGCAGCAGTTTCTCCTGGAACAGTCATTGTTGAAGCGACTTCTGTTGGTGACGCTAGCAAAAGTGATAGCACAGAAATTATTACTATCTTAGAAGATGTTATAACTGATTTTACGTATTCTGGAACTCCGGTCTCTCAAGTAGGCGGTACATTGTTTAATTCAGAAGGTTTAACATTTACTGCGACATACACAGGTAAAGGCGCTATAAGCGTTGATCACGCAGACATTGCTTTCGCTCCAAGTGTGCTAAGTTCATCAGATACATCTGTTACAGCATCATATGATGGATTAACTGTAGAAATAACTGATGTGACTGTCGTCAACGAAATTGCTTTATTGCCTTCTCATTTTGAAAGTGGTTATACAAGTACAGAAAAAGTAATTAATAATGTAGTTGAATTTGGATACACAAATATGGCTATATATAATAATCAAATTGGTTTCAATAGAACAGGGGTTGCTGCACTTTATAATAAACAAGGGCTTACAAATGTAGTGATTTCAATAACTGATGCTGATCATGTTAATCTTGAGATTATGGAAGGGACGTCCATGGATGATCTTACTAGCACCGTTACAAATAATAGCGGTATATTTACACTTAATCCAACAAGTACTCATTTCTCAATTACGAATTCAACTACTGGATTTGTTAACATTGATGATGATGGAATCAAGATTCGTTATACTGAAGTTTTAAATCCTGTTAATGATTTAGTTGAATACATAATGGCTGAAGACGTAGAAGATCAATGTAATACAAGATTCCCAGAAGCTAAAACAATGTTCTTAGCGTTGTCTGTTGATGACCAAAATACATTTAGAACTTCTACTGAAACTGATATTGTTGCAGCAAGAGAAAGATATGTTGCATGGGCTGCGCATCTTAATCAAAACCCATGGGCAGAAGGCGAAGCATTAAATACTATAACATCTAACGCTATGAACTCAATGAATGCAGTAATAATTATTATATCCTTATCGCTTGCTAGCGTAAGTGTAATTGGTGGATATTACTTCGTACAAAAGAAACAAAAACAAGATTAAGAAAATAATAAATAATTCAATGAGCAGACAACTTGTTTGCTCATTTTTTTACGTAAGTAGAGTTTGATCATGTATGAATAATGACTAAAATAGCTACAGACTTGCTAATGTTTTGTTGTATATTTGTAAAACATCAAGTCATAATAGTAAAAATACATATTATGCAGTTTTTCTATAGTTTAAATTTAAGTAATCAAATGATTTTAAATATACATAGATAAGATTTACAATCTAAAGATGTCCTGTAAAATTATATAAACCGTTACTAATTAAAGAATGTACTAATAAATATGTAAATATATTTACAAAAATATTAATATATGTTAAATTAATTATGCCCTATTAAATAGGGTATATATAAGGAGGGTGTTTTGAACAAAGTATATGAAGTTGTGTATGATGCAGAAGTAATTGACTCTGAACTGAGTACCAAATATTTTTCTCTTAAAAGGGATTTAAAACAGTATAAAATAGGAGAACAACAATTAATACAATTAGCAAACGATATAGCCGATGAATTGAAATCGGGTTTTATTAGTAAAAGTAAGACCATCATATACAATTGTTTCAACACTGTATTATGCATAAAGATGCGTTGCAAAGACCATAAGATCGATAAAGGTAAGTCTTCGGGGTATAGAGTAATCATACTTCTTGATAAGCAAAGTAGTTATGCATTCATACTAAATATATACAAGCATAAAAAACGAAAAGATAACTTAACTGAACATGAAAAACAAGAGCTAAAAATATTAGCCAATAAGTATTACAAAGTTAGACAAGAACAATAAAACGAGGACATAAAATGAATTTAAAGAAATTAGCTAATGCAAAAAGAGTAAAAGTTACATATTTACAACAAATGGATATTGATAATACGTTTGTTAAGAATTTTAGACAAAAAAATAATTTAACACAAAATAATTTGGCAATAATTTTAGGAGTTAAGAAAAAGACTATTGAAAAATGGGAACAAGGAAAGAATAAAGTCGGTGGAAGTAGTGCTATTTTATTAACTTTGTTTGAATTAAAACCAGAAGTTTTAAAAATGTGTTATTCATCAGAAGTAATCTCCGCTAGTGCAAAGGACACCGAATTTACTAAAATTTCTTCTACTACATATACAGAAAAGACTTCATATCAAAGCAGTAATCAAAGTATAAAATATTTTGATACAGTTCTGTACGGAATATAAGGAGAGTAAATATGAAAAAAGATATAGCGAGCAAACTTCAGATGTTAGACTTATACTTTTCAAAATTTGAGTTTTTTCAAGATAAAAACATTAAAAGCGAGGCAAGCGAATTGGAAATTGACTATGAGATAAACAGATCTACAAATGTCTATGATAATTCAATAACTAAAATCGAAATCAAAACTGCAATTAAAAATCAAAGTAAAACATTTAAACTCAACTTAGTTACAGTTGGTATATTTAGTTTGAATCCAACTCATTTTGATGAAAGTACTTCAGAGAATATTTTAAATTTTAATACCGTATCAATTATGTTTCCATTTATTAGTAGTCAAGTTTCATTATTGACTACCCAACCAGGTTTAAATCCAGTTCAACTAGAAATCATTGATGTTATGAAGTTAGTAGAAAAAAATAATTTATTGTAAAATGTGATTCACTAGATGTTTTTATTGAAAAAAGCAAGTAGTGCTTTTTGGATTACATTTTCCTTAGTATTAATTATTTGTTATACTAAATTGAGGTTTATTTTATGAAATTATTTAAATTGACTATTCTTCTAACTACTATATTGATATCATATGCTACATTTTTTTCTAATGGTGGGCAATTTATTCAAACTAATGCTTATTCGGGAAATTTTTATAGTAGTATTGATTCAAATGCAACGGGCAATTCATTACTCGATGACTTACATGATCTATTAATCACTGAGCATCATACATACAATTCTTATAATAATGTAGGTAGTGGTTTGTATCAGTTAGAAGCAGATAAGGATTTTGATAACCCAGGAAACGTTATTGATTTTTACACGCAAACATCAATTGCTGGCGCTTGGAATCCAAGTGTTACATATAATAGAGAACACGTTTGGCCAAAGTCATTAAGTAATGGTACTTTTGTTGAATCTGGGGCAGGATCGGATTTATTACACATTCGTCCAACATACATGAATCAAAATAGTTCAAGAAGTAACAGATTATACTCAGATTTAAGACATGAGGGACGCGCATATGAAACAGAAGTTTTTTCTGGTCGTACATTTGGATATAGTGCAACTGATGCTTTTGAACCAATCGATTCAGTAAAGGGCGATGCTGCTAGAATTATATTATATGTATATACTCATTATTCATCAGCACTCGGCACTAAAACAAATAGTTATACTGGCCCTTTAGATATTACAGCAGTTATTGATCAGTCTACTGATGATGCCGCCTTTGATATGCTTTTAAGATGGCACACGTTAGATCCAGTAGATGAACTAGAAATTTATAGAAATAATTATGCGGAAACTAAAATAGGAGTTAGAAACCCTTTTGTTGATGTTCCAGAATTTGTAAATTTCATTTGGGGAGATAATATACCTGATCCAAATGTTACTTTAACTCACATTAGTTATTCAGGAACTCCTGTGAGTCAAGTTTCTGGGGAATCATTTAACCCAATCGGGTTAGTTTTTAAAGCCCATTATTCAGATAATACAGAACAGACAATTGATATTGACTCAGTTACTTTTAACCCAAGCGTTATTAGTAATTCAACAACAAGTGTAATAGCTACATACAACAATATTAGCGTAACTATTAATGGTATTTCGATCGGAGAACCTCCAATTACTGAAGTTATTACGATTACTGGAACAGTTGATGAATGGAATGCAATATCCGGTAAAATAGAAACATATTATGGTAATCCTGTTGGTTTAAAAGATGATGCAACTATTGTTAGCGTTCAGTCTTTTAGTGATATTCATACTGGGTTGACTAACAACACTTATTCTAAAATAGACTTAAGTATAAGTTTTAGTTCGTTTTATAATCCAAATGGCACAGGACATCCATTAACTGTAAGTCTTTTAAATTCTAGTTCAAATAATATTGTTTCAAGTACTGAATTCACGCCTACAAGAACGCCATATACATTTGGTATAGATGTTTTAACATTTAATGAAATTACTCAACCTTTTGATAAGTTACAAGTAACATATGATGAAACTAACACCGGACATCATGGTGTTGTAATTGGTGAGTTAGTTTTGAATTTTGATAAATATCTTACTAACGATGTAAGCGACTTGGACAAATTAGTAAACTATATCTTAGCAGAAGATCAAAATGATCAATGTATAGTTAGATTTCCAGTTGCTAAAGAAATGTTCTTAACTTTATCTGTAGAAGAACAAAATACATTTAAAACTTCAACAGTCAGCAATGTTTTGTTAGCAAGAAATAGGTATGAATCTTGGGCTAAACACCTTAATTTGAGCTCATACACAAATGAAGTAGTAGAAGTTTCTGTGTTTAATGAAAATGCTTATACCAATGCAATAATTACAATCACTCTTATAACTTTAGTTAGTGTTTCATCAATTGCTGGCTATTACTTTAATAAGAAAAAGATAAACGCAATTTAACTTAAGTATTTTATTTTTTGATTAAATATAACCATTAAAAATATTTTAAATTACTTTAACGAAATAAACGCTATCGTGTTATCATATAAGAGTAAAAAAAGGAAATATTATTATGAAGATCAAAACATTTATTTCTACTCTATTTTTTAGCGGGATTCTTTTAAGTGCAGCCGCAGTTGGGTTGAACAACAATAATACAGTAGTTAAAACTAATGCATGGAGTGGTAATCAAACTTCTACTGCTGGTAATTATTATGATAGTGTTGATCACTTAACAGGTGCAAGTTTGAAATCAGGTCTACAGACTTTGTTAAAACAAAACATTAGTACAAGTTATGATTGGAGCAGATACGAAGCTGCCGATGAGATGGAAGGAGATTCTACTTCAATACTTTGCGTCTATACTAGAACACCAAAGAAGAAAACTGCCCATGTTGGTGGATATTCATGGTCAACTTGGAATAGAGAACACATATATACTCAAAGCGCTTTTCCAGCTTCTAAAAGTGATAATCATAATATATTTGCCTCTGAAGGACAAATAAATAACTACAGAGGAAGTTTAAAATTTTCTGATGTTGAAAATAGTAGTACAAATCGTGTTACTGTACATGGACATACAACAGACGCTTATAAAACATCAACATATTTTGAGCCACCTGATGCAGCAAAAGGTGAAGTGGCTCGTGCTGTAATGTATACATCTGTTGTTTATGGGTATGACTTAACTGATATATTTTCGAGTGAACAATTAGTGTTTGATTGGCATGAACAATTTCCTGTAAGTGATAGGGACATTTATAGAAATAATACTGTATATACGCTTCAAAAAAATAGAAATCCATTTGTCGATCATCCTGAATGGGCAAGTAGTGTATGGGGTTATGAGAGCACAACTAACTATTCTGTATCAACAATAGATGATTTTGATTTAGCTGTTGGAGAAATAAAAAATATTGATGCTAAAACAGTTAACTTTACAGCGTCAATTTCTTATGGTAGTAGTAATGAAGATGTTGCAAGTGTTGATTCATTAGGAAATGTTGAAGGCAAACAACAAGGCAAAACAACAATTACTGCAAGTGCAATTTATGAAGGAAATACATATAAGTCTTCTATAGAAGTTAATGTTATAGATCCTAATTTAGTAAGTTCAGTTAATGTATCTACTTTAAAGAGTTCGATAAAAGTAGGTGAAGAAACAATCGTTACTGCAAGTGTATCACCATCTACTGCTCCACAAGGAGTTATATTTAAATCAAGTAATGAAAATATTGCTACAGTAGATCAAAACGGAAATGTACTTGGAAAAGCAGTAGGTGATGTTGATATAACCGCTCAATCAACAAGCAATTCTAGTAAGCAAGATTTTGTTTCTATTAGTGTAAAATCTTCTGCTCCTAGCGGAGGAGGCACTGGTTCATTTAATAAAATTACCACTTTAAGTGAAATCGAAGCAGGTGCTACTTATGCGCTTGGATATTATTCTAATGATTCAATTAATTTAATGAGCAATACACTAAATTCTACATACTTTGAAAGACAAGAATTAACTCTTTCATCAACAAATTCGAATAATACAAATGATGATTGGTTTGATTTAAGTGATCAAAACAACATTACTATTAGTGATGTTTCATTTACTTTTGAAAGCGTGACTGGAGGATACAACATTAAGGATTCTTCTGGAAAATTTATAACATCTTCAGGAGAAAAGAAAGTTTCTCTTTCTACTACTGTGGAAGTATGGGAAGTAATTAGTAATGCTGATTTTTCATTTTCTATAAGTGATGATACTGCTACATTACAATATAATAGCGGCGCACCTAGATTTACTACATACAATTCAAATCAAAAAAAGATTAATTTATATAAGGCCGTTACAGAGCAAGCAGTTGATTTAGATGCCGTTGTTGCATATATTCTTGCGGAGAATGAAGAAAATCAGTGTCAAACAAGATTCTATATCGCTAAAGAAATGCTCTTATTATTAACAAACGATGAAATATCTATGTTTAAAACATCTAGCGAATTAGATATAACTAAAGCAAGAGAAAGATACGAAGCTTGGGCTGTTTCGTTGCATGAAATGCCATATGAATATGCAACATCATTATTTTATAATGGTGATCAATATAATAATTATATGTTTGTAGGAGTTGTATTGATTAGTATGTTAGTTATAAGTGGTTCCTTAATTATTGTTAAAACAAGAAAGAGGAGAAGATAACATGAAGTATAAGTTTATATCAATCGTTTCATTTTGTTTGATGCTTATATCATCAACATTTACCGCTAACAATATAGTAGAAACACGTGCTGCAAGTTCTTATAGTGGAGATTTTTATGATTCTATATCAACTAGTGATACCGGAAACACATTATTGAGAAATTTACAAAATTTATTACTTGATAATCACTCTCCATATAATACATATGATGACGTTGGTAGAAATCAGTGGCAACAAAATGCTGATAGAGATCCAAATAATTCATCTATGATGCAAGACTTTTATACTCAAACTTCTATCTCATATCAATGGAGTAATGGATTTGGATATAATAGAGAGCATGTTTGGCCACAATCGAAAAGTAATGGATTGTTTGATGGAGTTGATGGAAGCGATAAAGGTGCAGGAAGTGATGTATTACACATTAGACCTACAATACCTGTTACTAACTCAACAAGAGGCAGTTTAAGATATAGTGATGCTACATATAATAAAGAAGTTACTCAAACGCTTACGGCTTTTTATCATCCTTATGGATTTTTAGGAACTGGTGGTTTCGAACCACTTGATAAAGTAAAAGGAGATGTCGCAAGAATTGTTTTATATGTATACACTCATTATTCAACAAGAGTAGGTGGACAATCATCTACTTATAAAGGAGACTTAGATCTTACTGATGTAATTGATGCAAGTAGTGAATTCGAAGCGTTTTCTTTACTTAATAGATGGCATCATTTAGATCCAGTTTCAACGATAGAAGTTAATCGTAACAACTATGCTGAAGGAAAAATAGGTGTTAGAAATCCTTTTGTAGACATGCCTGAATATGTAGATAAAATCATATCTGCTTCTTCAAGAAGTATAATTATTCCTTCAACAGCAACTATGTTTGTGGGTGATACATTTGATTTAGAACCAAAATATATCGGACTAGGACAACTTTATAGTGATTATTATTTAGAGTGGACTTCTACAGACTGGGATAAAGTTCAAGTTAATTATGATGGTACTATAACAGCTAATGGTAAGGGTAATGTCACCATTGGTGTTGTCGCAAAAGATATAAACACAAATGCTATATTGGCTAGCGCTAGTTGTAATGTTGTTGTTATTCATCCTGATGAAGTAAGTCATATTATTGCTTCACCGGAGTCAACTTCACTTAAAGTTGATGAAACTCAACAAATATCTTTAACTATTTTACCAGATACAGCTCCAAAAACTGTTACATATGAAAGCAATGATGAACTTGTAGCAACTGTTTCTAGCACAGGTTTAATTACCGGCACCGGAAAAGGTACAACTAGTATTAAGATTACATCGACTCAAGATACTACAATATTTGATACTATTAGTGTATCAGTAAGAGAAACGATTGAACAAACTGGAACGCCAACATTTAAAAAAATTAATAATATTTCTCAACTTGAATCAGGACATCAGTACTTAATAGGTTCTTATTACGCTAGCACTGATAAGTTATTTGTTTTAGGTAATATTAAACCATATGATGCTGCTACATCCTTAATCGGTAATGAATATAAAGTAAGTGATGACAAAGAATTTGAACTGACTGGTGATTATTCTGATTCTTTATATACAATTAGTTCTAGTGGATCCAAATATACAATAACATCACCTGAAGATAAGTTTTTAGCAACTGAGGGCGAGAAAAAACTAAGTTTACAAACTAGTTCATTCGAATGGAACATTGAGTTTAATTCTACTATGTGGGCAGAACTTTATATAACTGAAAACACATACATTCAATACAATGCACAGGCAGGAATGTTTTCTACATACAGTTCTAATCAAGGTAAAGTTCAATTATATAAAGCGGAATATCCTACTCCTGCAACGCTTGATGAGGTAGTAACTTATATTCTTGCAGAAAATAATACAAATCAATGTTATACAAGGTTTTATGTTGCTAGAGATATGATTTTAACTTTAAGTAGCAGCGATCTTAATGAGTTTAAAATGTCTTTTGTAGATACTAACGTTTTAGCAAGAGATCGTTATTTGGCGTGGGCTACATCACTTGATGAAAATCCTTATTCTAATTCAACATCTCTTTATCTTGAAGCAGTAAAACAAACAGATGTTGTTTTAATTAGTACCATTTTGATTAGTGTTATATTTCTTAGTGGTGTAGTTATAGTTATTAAAAAGAAAAAAATAGCAAGATGATAAATGACGATTAGGAGTATTTGTTTTTTCGCTTATAAATTGGTATAATTTTCTTTGAGGACAATTATGAAATATTTAAAATACTTTTTTATGGCAATGGCGCTAAGCATTGTTACTATTGGTCATAATCTTAATACTAATGATGTATTAGAAACTAAGGCCACAACTGATTACTATAGTTCTATTTCAGATGCTTTATCTGGAGAACTATTATTAGCCAGTCTACTAAAACACATTCATACAATACATATGGCGATGTTGGTAGTGGACAAATGCAAAGTGAAGCAGATAAAGATTTTGCTACTGCAGGTAATATTATTGATTTTTATACACAGCAATCTCTTGCTGGTAACTGGGATAGCGGAGCAACTTATAACAGAGAACACGTATGGCCAAAGTCTTTAAGTAATGGTTTATATACTGATATAGGTAATAGTGATAGAGGTGCAGGAAGTGATGTTTTACATATTCGTCCATCCATACCTAATATTAACTCATCTCGTAGTAATATTCCTTATGGTGACTTGAACTCCGATAGTTCATTTTTGAAACAATATAACGGAGTTGATTATGCATATTCAAGTGGCAGTACTTTTGAACCACTTGATAATGTAAAGGGAGACACTGCAAGAATCATCCTTTATATTTATACACATTATTCAAGTGAAATTGGCACTTTAACTAACTCTTATACTGGTGTATTACCAATTACTAACATAATTAATGTTAATAGCGATGCTGAAGCTTTTGCAATGTTACTTGAATGGCATACACTTGATCCTGTAGATGCTTTAGAGTTATATCGTAATGAGTATGCTGAAACTACAACTGGTTCAAGAAATCCATACGTAGATAATCAAAGTTATGCAAATATGATTTGGGGAGATGGGACAGCAAATACAGACCCTGCTTTAGTTGTATCTCCAACAGCTGCAAAGCTAGATTTAAACGAGACAGTACAAATAAGAGCTACTCCATTAAATATTGAAAATAGCACTATAACATATCATAGTGATGATGATTCAATTGCTTCAGTTTCTTCTACTGGACTTGTTACAGGTTTGACTGAAGGAACAACAAACATTAATGTTACATGTGTGCATGACAGCGGAACTCTTAGTCAAGTAGTTACTATTACTGTTGAAGAATACATACAAACAAGCTATGAGTTTAAACAAATTAAAAGTGTTGATAATTTAGTTGATGGTGGTACTTATGCATTTGGTAACTACTATAATAGTAAGTTATATCTTTTCGACTTTGCTAATTTAACAGATGAAGCACCTGCGGTTTTCTATAGTGTTCCAAGTCAGGATGGTTTTGCACTAGATCTTGAAAATGAGAATGTATTGTCTAACTTTGTTAAAGGAACAACAGGTTGGTATATACCTATGAAAGATGGATTACATTATTTAAGTGATTCAACAGGGTTTTCAAGTCCTCAATTTTCAACCACACCTTATGAGGCTACAATTGAATTTTATAATAGTAACTCGCTTAATCTATATATTTCGGATTATAGAATGACATATGATAACGTTCATTTTACTACTGATAGCAACGTAAAATACAATATATATCTTTATGAAGTCACTAAACCAGGCAATGCTAAAGTTTTAGAGTCAATTTCTTATAGTGGAACTCCTGAACAACAAGTAGAAGATAGATTGTTTAATCCTGATGGTTTAACATTCAATGCACACTATCAAGATATTGCTGAACCTGAAGTTATTAGCGCATCAACAATAACATTTAATCCTAGTGTAATGTTATTAACTACAACTAGCGTTACAGCATATTACAGTGGTAAGTCTGTTGAAATTACAGGGCTTTCAATTCTTGCTAAAGAAGATGATCATGTGGTCGGAATTCAATATAGCGGTAGCCCAGTTGAACAAATGGAACTTAAAACTTTTAATCCTGAAGGGTTATTGTTTTCTAAAGTTCATTCAAGTGGTAACACAACACCATTTACAATAGAAGAAACCGCAACTATAACATATAATCCATCAGTCATTTCTTTATCAACTACTGAAGTTGTAGCTACTTTTGAATCATTTAATACAACAATAACAGGTTTATCGGTCACTGACTTTAAATTACTTACTTCGGGTAGAGCATATTTCATTACTTCAGGAAATTATTTCTTAACACTAAGAGGTGATGTTCCTGCTATGAGACCATTTAGTAGTGTTGAAGAGATACCTGCCTCCGCTTTATTTACTTTCAATGGTGTTGATAATCAAGGAGAACTTACTAATCATACTAGAAATAATCTCATGTCTCCTCAAGAATTTGGGTGGGCTCAATTTAAAATAGACGTTGTTTCTGCTGTCGATGGAACTGCATATATCAGCGACCTTTGGAATCCATCAATTATATTATCTTTCGACTCCGTTAATAAAGTCTTAGTATCACAAGATACAAAATTAAATCCATTTAAATTTATTGAATCAAGTAAATCACCTACCAATGTAGAAGATGAATTTAGACAATATATGTTGGAAGAAAATAATGAAAATCAATGTTTAACAAGATTTGATGGTGCAAAAGAAAGGTGGTTAATGCTTAATGATGTAGAAAAGAGTAAGTTTACTGGCGGGCATACTATAGACAATATAATGGCATATGAAAGATATTTATCTTGGGCTAATCATTTAGGTGAAGACCCAGACAATGAATTTGTATCGTTAAATCCAACTACTGATGTTAATTCTGCAAGTTCTATTGGATTAATCATTACAATTTCAATTATCTCAATTTCATCAATTGTTGGATATGTATATATTTGTAAGAGAAAAAAAGAAACTGTCAGCTAATAAAACCTGAATAATTATAAATAAATACACTCATTTTTATTATTTATTAGTGCTATAATATATGTATGAAACAACCTACATTAATTTTCGTCAAGAAAGTTGTAAGTGCTATTAAGTCAAAAAAGAAGAAGTATATTACATGCGAGATGATTTCGAAAGACTTAGGGATTTATCCTGAAGTAATTGCTGATAATTTATCTTTTTTTGACGCAATGGTAAGTTTAGATTATGAATATGATATAAGAACATTATTATCTGATCTTGAACAATATATTAATTCTTATCATGCAAATAAGTCTACAAAAAAGAATGCTACAAGAACGACTAAGCTAGATGATGATGTAACTATTGGTTCTTTTATTTATGATAAATTTACATTACCAGGCGGTATTATTGATAGTTCAGTAAAATTAACTACTGCCGAATTAAAGCAACTGAAGACTCTAATTTTAAAAGAACTTAAAAAATGACTTTAAGTCAATTGATAAATAATATGTCTTGCGTTAATTGACTACTATGATAAAATTATATTATCCGTAGGGAGGCCATTGTGCCCGAAAGCAAGTATCCCATTTGCGGGATTAAGAATGGTCTCACCATTCTTTTTTTATAAGGAGTTTTATGAGGGATAAAATAAAGTCATCAGAGAAGCAACAGGTTGAAAATATGAAAAAATACATTGTTTTTTCTAACAAAAAAAGAGTAACAACAATGCTAAGATATATGGGTTACTATCGATTAAGTCGCTATGGAGAATTTTTAGTTGGGACAAAAAATTCCAAATGTCACGTCAACATATTAGATAAGCTATACTTACTTGATAGAAATCTTAGAGCAATATTGTTTGAATATTGCAAGATTGTTGAAATTCAACTAAAAAAACATATTGTCGAAGTTATGATGGCTTCATGCAATGATCCGTTATTTTATCTAGATTTGTCATGTTATACGACTTCAAGAGGTTTAAGTGATAAAAACGAAAGAAGTAAAGCTCAAAAAGTATTTAAAACTTTTTCAAAAAAGATTGTAGACTTAGAGAAGAAACTTCGTTCAAATACTACTAAATATCCAGAGTTTAAAGAATATAGAAATAAGAAAAAATACGCAAAAGGAAGCGTTCCATGTTGGGCTGCTTTTACACAATTTGATTTAGGTACAATTAACTATATTTACTTCTATTTAAATGGTAAGTATAGAAAATGGATTATTCAAAACGGATATAAGAAAAGAAAAGTTAATAAAGCAACTACAAAAGAGTTTGATACATGGATCGATTCTATAAGAAATTTACGAAACTCTTGCGTTCATTACAATCGCTTGATTGGAACTTTGTCTACAGTCGTTTTATGCGAGTCAAAAACAAATGATAAATTAGAAAAAAATAATGATTTATTTTCAAGACTATATGCGTTAAAAAAACTGCTAGATGAAGCTAATTATAAGCAGATGTTTCAACAGTTAAAAATGGCGATAGTGAAATCCAATATTGATGTTGTTGAATTAAAAATTCTTCCTGAAGAATGGGAAAAGAAACTTGAAGATATTGCTTCATTTGCTGATTAAACAAAAATTTTGATAATATAGTTAAACTAAATTATGTCAAAAACCCATTACTAGTTAATAAAGTTATTTTATGCTAACTAGGTATATTATTTTTTACTTATTATTTATATTTACAATATAAAGAAATGTGAGTATAATTTTTATGGGAGTTTTAACTTATGAACAATATTAAAAAAACAATTATGACCATTGATGGTAACGCAGCAGCGGGGTTAGGCAGTTATTATTATACTGAAGTTGCTGGCATTTATCCTATTACCCCATCATCTCCTATGGCTGAACTAGTTGACTTATATTCAAGCCAAGGAAAAATTAACTTCTTTAACTCAACTGTTAAAGTAGTTGAATTACAAAGTGAAGGTGGAGCTTCAGGTAGCGTCCACGGTGCACTTCAAGGTGGAGCGTATTCAACAACATATACTGCATCACAAGGTTTACTTTTAATGATTCCAAACATTTACAAATGGTGTGGTGAGTTATTACCGGCAGTAGTTCATGTATCTGCTAGATCACTTGCAACTCGCTCACTTTCAATTTTTGGTGATCACCAAGATATTTATGCAATTAGACAAACAGGTATTGCTTTAATTGCATCACACTCAGTTCAAGAAGCTGCTGATCTTGCAAACGTTGCACATTTAGTTGCAATGGATGCAATTTATCCAGTATGTCACTTCTTTGACGGATTCAGAACATCACACGAACTTCAATCTGTTGAAGTTGTTGATGAAAACGAATGGAAAAAATTATTACCACATGAAAGGATTGAAGAATTTAGAGCAAGAGCTTTAAATCCACACACACACGCTGTTACTCGTGGCGGTGCTGAAAACGATGATATTTATTTCCAAGGTAGAGAAGCTCAAAACGTTTACTACAATAGAGTAATTGATAGCGCAGTCAAATACTTTGATGAAGCTACTAGAATTACTGGTAGAGAATATGCTCCATTTACATACTATGGTGCAAAAAATGCTGATAGAGTAATTATAGCTATGGGTAGCGTTACTGAATGTATCAAAGAAACTATTGATGCTTTAGATGGTGAAAAAGTTGGTTTAGTAAAAGTACATCTTTATAGACCATTCTCAGTTGCTCACTTAGTTAAAGTATTACCAGATACAGTTAAAAAGATTGCTGTATTAGATAGAACTAAAGAATTAGGTTCAACAGGTGAACCTTTATATGTTGATGTTGTTACTGCTTTATCACAAGCTGGAAGAAATGATATCGAAGTTTATGGTGGACGTTATGGATTATCATCTAAAGATACTCAACCAACTCACATTAAAGGTGTATATGACTTCTTAAATAACAAACCTTGGAATTCATTCACTGTTGGTATTAATGATGATTTAACTAACCTTTCTATCCCAATGGGAGAAGAATTCCATATTAACGCTGATTACACTTCATGTTTATTTTATGGATTAGGTAGTGATGGAACTGTTTCTGCAAATAAATCTTCAACAAAAATTATTTCTGATGCAACAAATTCTTATACACAAGCTTACTTCCAATACGACTCACGTAAAGCGGGTGGCGTTACTCGTTCTCACTTAAGATTCGGTAAATCTCCTATTAGATCAACTTACTATGTAAAACATGCTGATTTCATTTCATGCTCAATGGATAGTTATATATTTAAATTTGATATGATTAAAAATCTTAAAAAAGGCGGTACATTCCTTCTTAATACAGATATGGATAATGATGCACTTATTGCATCTATGCCAAATAGAATGAAATATCTTCTTGCTAAAAAAGAAGCTAAAATGTATGTTATTGATGCTAACAAACTTGCTAAAGAGGTCGGAATGGGTCGTAGAACAAATACTATTTTACAAGCTTCATTCTTTTATTTAAATCAAGGTATCCTTCCATATGAAGAAGCAGTTAAGTATATGAAAAAATATGCTGAAAAAGCTTATTCACGTAAGGGTATGGAAATTGTTCAAAAGAACTGGGACGCAATTGATGCAGGGCATAAAGGTCTTCACGAAGTTAAAGTTGATTCAGCATGGTTAGAATTAAATCCTCAAAGAGTATTAATGAAAACTGGTGATGAATATTTCGATACATATGTTAACGTAATTGGTTCGCTTGATGGAGATGATATTCCTACAAGTAAATTTACTGATTTTGAATTATTAGATGGTTCAATGGTTAATGATGTAACATTTAAAGAACAAAGACAAATTGCTGATATCGTGCCTGTATGGCATAAACAAGATTGTATTCAATGTAATCAATGTTCGTTTGTATGTCCACATGCAACCATTAGATCAATATTAATGACACAAGAAGAATTAGATGCAGCTGTTGCAAATGGCGCTATTAATGCTGATGATGTAATCGTAGCAAATGGCGGACCTGCTGTTGCTGGTATGAAGTTTAGAGTTACTATTTCTTCTAAAAACTGTGTTGGTTGCGGACTTTGCGTAGTTGAATGTTTAGGTAATAAAATGCCTGGTAAAAAAGCTCTTGAAATGGTTGATGTTAAAACTCAACTTGATGAAGAAAAAGCAGCACAATATTTATATAGACACGTTGATTATAAAGCAAATGTACTTCCTACAAATACTGTTAAAGGTATTGGTTACTTACGTCCTTACATGGAAGTCAGTGGCGCATGTGCTGGTTGTGGAGAAACTCCATATTATAGATTATTAACACAATTATTTGGTCAAGATATGTTAGTTGCAAATGCAACTGGTTGTAGTTCTATTTACTCAGGGTCAACACCACTTACACCGTTTACAAACGATAAAAATGGACGTGGCGTTGCATGGGCTAACTCATTATTTGAAGATAATGCTGAGTTTGGATATGGTATGAGAGTTGCAGTTGATTATAAACTTAAAACAATTAGCGAAATCTTAACTGCTGCACTTGATAGAAATATTGAAACTTCATTAAAAGAAGTAATTACTAAATACTTAGAAAACATCAAAAATAGAGATGTAGTAAGAACTTTAGTTGATGATTTAGTTAAACTTGTAAAAGAAAGTAAAGATGCTGAAATTAAAGAAGTCTTAAAATATGAAAGAGATTTAGTAGATAAATCTGTTTGGGTTATCGGTGGAGACGGATGGGCTTATGACATCGGTTACGGCGGTTTAGATCATGTACTTGCTAGTGAAGATGATATTAATGTATTAGTACTTGATACAGAAGTTTATTCAAATACAGGTGGTCAAGCATCTAAATCAACTCAAACTGGCGCAATTGCTAAGTTTGCAGCAAGCGGTAAAACAGGTGCTAAGAAAAACTTACCACTTATGGCTATGGCTTATGGAACTGTCTATGTCGCACAAGTTTCAATGTCTAACCCAATGAAAGTTATTGCAGCACTTAAAGAAGCTGAATCATATAAAGGTCCTTCAATAGTTATTGCATATGCTCCATGTGCTAACCACGGTGTTAAAGGCGGCTTATCAAATGCTTTAAATATTGAAAGAAAAGCAGCAGAATGTGGATACTTCACAAACTTCCGTTACGATCCACGTAACTTAGAAGCTGGTAAACCAGGTCTTACAATCGATTCAAAAGAACCTGATTTCTCTAAATTTAGAGACTTCATTATGTCCGAAGCTCGTTATAATCAACTTCCTTCAATCAATCCTGATCATGCAGAAGAGTTATTTGTTAAATCAGAAAAAATGGCTCAAGCACGTTGGGAAAGAGTTAAAAAATTCGGTTTATAGTTTATAAAAAAAATAATAAGGTCCTATTTATAGGGCCTTTTTCATTCAATTCAACTTTACTATTATAGTAAACAATTATATAATTGATATACAAAAAAACAAAGGAGAATATATGAAATTAAATAAATTTGTCATACTCATTCCACTTCTAGTAGGTGGTTTAAGTGGATGTGTTCCTACTGATGAAGCATCATTACCATCAGTTGTTGAACAAACTGAAGTTGTTATTTATTCCGTTAATGGTACATTGCCAACACTTTATGCAGGATTGAATATGGTACAAGACACAAGGCCGTCTTATGTGTATTTTGAGCGTTCTGGAACATTAGACATCGATAATTTACCAGAACACGTTTTAGGGGCTGTAACAGACTCTAGTTACGATAATATCACTTATATAAAGGATAAGATTAAAGAATTACATACAGTAAACCCAAATACTAAGTTTCATCTTTTTTGCGACGACCTTAGAATTCAATTTGAATTAGAATACTTTATAGCGCAAGGAATTAGTAATTACGAAGTAACTCTTTTAAGTGATGGAACAGGTACATATACATATGCTTTAGGTACAAATACAGTGTCTGAAAACGCAAACTTTTCAGGTGAAGATGGCGAAGCAAACTTCAAAGCATGGCAAAACTTCTATGATGACTTAGTTGAAAAAGCAGAGAATGGAGAAGATATTGAATCAACATTAAATCCCGATAAAATTGGTAATCCAATGAGGATTGCTCCAGCAGCTATTTATGCTGCAAAGTCAGAAAAAATTGATTATTGGATGCAATATCCTGAATTGATAATTGATAGTTCTACATCTGCATATGTAAATCAACAATACGATGATGCTGATTTAAGTGCTGTTCACCCTTTTGAATTATATTCAGAATTGTCCGAAGAAGAGAAAGCTAAATTCTTAGAAATGGTATATTTTGTTAAAGATGATTTCGATGCTTTATTAGACGAAAGTGATAAACCAAATATGGTTATTACTGGAACTAGTTATACCGGTTCAGGTGATTTTGAAGGTTATATTAATGAAGTATTAGCCAAATTTGGAGATGAATATGACTATTTCTATAAGGCTCATCCAGCATACCCACCAGTCTCTGGACATGAAATTATGGATGCAGATTTCCTCACAGAAAGTGGTATTGGACGTCTTCCTGATAGAATGCCAATGGAAGTGTTAATGTGGGCATATCCCGATCTTAAAATTGGAGGATATAATTCTTCATTATACATGTCTGCTGATACTGACAATGTGTTATTCTTCCTAGGTGTTACAGATGGCACTAAATTGGTCAGTCCGCTTGATAAGTTAGCAGCACAAGGTAAATTTGATAAAGCAACATATATTGTTGTTGAATAGATAATTCACTTATTAAAAGCGTCAATCGACGCTTTTTTTGTGTTCTATTTATATTTTAGTGCCTACATAAGTGTTTCAATCAGTGACTACTCGAGTAAAACTACATTTTAAGTTTTAATTTTTAAGTTATAGGTAGTTACAATAAATTTTAGGTAAATATTTACCTTAGGTAATTATATATTATATTGTTTTTATCGCATAAAATCACGATTATATATTTATTGATGGCAAAATATATAAATATATATTATAATAATTTTAGGTAAAAAATATGAAAAAAATTGAAGAAAAAAATCTGAATCAACACACAACTTCATATAATGATTTAGATTATAATGACACAGAACTTATTAGACATATAATTGCTCTTAGTAATGGAAATGGTGGAAATATTATGGTGGGCATTGATAATATTACAGGAAGTATTACTGGCGTAAGTAATGAGTCGTTAGATTTTAAATGTGTAGAATTTCAAAATTACATCGGAAGCTTAATACAACCAAAAGTTTCCATTTCTATAAGCTTCCAAGATTATGGAGCTAAAACTGTAATAATATTACAAGTAAATAAAGGTAATGAAAAACCATATTACATCAAATCTAAAGGGTTGCTTGAAAGTTCATATGTATTAATAGATAGTTCAATAATAAGTGCGCCTGCTCATGTTATACAAGAACTGATATTGGATGGTAAGGGTGAGTCATTTGATGAAATGATAGTCCCAAAGATATATTTTTCAGAAACATATATTAAGAAAATATCAGGTGATATTACAAGAATTGCCAAAGCAAATGCAAAATCAATTAAGTTAAATGGAACTATTAAACAAATCGATAATAACATGCTGAAAAAATGGAAGCTAATCAAGACTAGTGCTGGCAAAACTTTAGGGTCATATGGTTTTCATCTACTTACAGATACAAAACTCGATGACACTTTTTCATCTATTGATGTGAACGTTTTTAAAGGCTTCGACAAAAGAATATTGCTTAAAAGTGAAGTCGTTACTCAATCTATCATCACTCAACCTATATTAATAAATCAGTTAATATCAACACATACAAATATTAGTGAGGAGTTAATTAATTCAAACTTAATGTGCGATCTTGTAGTATTTTGTATTGTCAATAGAAGTTATGTATATCCTTACAATATTACAATCGATGTTTTCGATGATAGAATTGATTTCTTAATTCCAGGTGTTATAAACTGGAATAACTCTTTAGAAAGTCTTAAGGCAGGTATTAATATACATAAAAATAAATCGTTGCAACAATTATTCACTTATATGGGATTAATGAAGTATCAAGGAAGCGGGATCAGAAGTATAAACAATTTACTCGAAACCAACGGATATAACGAATTAAACCTTTCTTCTTTCAATGGGAATTTAAAAATAACATTAAGCACAGTATCACTTAAAAACAGAATCATGACTAAGGACAATCAGTATTTAAAAACATTACCAAACGACAAAGAACAATTAATATTAGATATGTTTAAAGAAGATCCGTATTTAACTCAACTAAAGATATCATTAGAAACTGGTATAGATATAAATATGGTTAAGTATCATCTTAAGATGATGAAACAAAAAGGATTTCTTAAAAGAGAAGGAACAAATCAAAAAGGACACTGGATAGTTACAATTAATTAAAAAACGCGACTAAGTCGCGTTATTTTTTACACTTTAAATGACGCCAAATTCTTTTAAACAAGAAACCAACGGTTAAGAAACATAATTTAGTATCGTATAAGAATGATATATCTTCAACATATTTAGAATCGTTTTCAACTTTTATATTGAAGTATTCTTCAGGAGTTAATAGACTAGAACATTTTATTTGTGCTGGTCCTGACAGACCAGGTTTTAGTACATAAGCAGAAGGATTAGAATTTAATCTTGCCTCGTGCAATTTATCTTCTTCAATTGGAGCAGGTCTAAAACCAATAAAAGACATATCTCCTTTTAAAATATTTACTAATTGAGGTAATTCATCTATAGCAAGTCTTCTCATGATGCTTCCCCATTTATAAGTATATTTTTTATAGTCTTCTTTTGATAATGGATATTGTAAGTTTTGAGGCGTTCCAAGTTTCATAGTTCTTATCTTATATATTTTAAACAATTTGCCATTTTTACCATATCTTTCTTGAGTAAAAATTACGTTGCCTTTTGAGGTTATTTTTGTAATTATCAAAGATAAAATGAGTAATAAACTAGATAATATAAGCAAGCTTAATGCTAATACAATATCGAAAATTCTTTTGAAAAACAAATACATACTTTTTTATTATATGAATATTATTTTTAAAAGTAAAGGTTATGTGGTAATACATACATAATATATGTATAATTGAGATATGCTTGAAAATAGAATTAAAATAGTTTTCTTTGATATAGATTGGACCTTATATGATCATAGAACACAACAGTTTATTGAGTCGGGAATAAGGTCTATTAAAAAATTAAGAAAAAAAGGAATTTTAGTATATTTAGCAACCGCTAGAAGTATGTCTTCAATTAGATATATGAACATATTAGACTTAATTGAAGTCGATGGTATCATCGCATACAATGGTGGCTATGTTATTACTAAAAATAAAGAAGTATTAATTAAGACTAAACTTAAAAAGAAAGTAATTGAAGATTTAATTTCTTTAGCTAAGGAAAATGATTTATCACTCCATTTAATTGAAGAAGATGAAGCATATTTAGTAACACCATACAATAAGGATTTAGAAGAGTATTCTAAAGCATACAAAGAAGAAAGACTTGAAATAAAAGAGTATGATCCTTCAAAAGAAATAATGGGAGCTATTATATATGCTCATAGAGATAGAAATATAGATAACTATTTTGATAAAATTAAAACTCATAGATTTAGATATTGCAAATTAGCTGTTGAATTTTTAGACACTATTTGTTTGAAGGGTGATGGAGTTAAAGCTGTTCTTGATTATCATGGTTTGTCAAAAGATGAAGCTATGTGTTTTGGAGATAATTTTAACGATATTGACATGTTTAATAATGTTACTTGGTCTGTTGCAGTAGGGAACGCAAAACAAGAATTGAAAGATGTTGCATGGTTTGTTACTACACCTATTGAAAAGCACGGAATTAGAAAAGCGTTAAAGAAATTCAAAGTAATTTAATTGGAGGTTTATTATGTGTGGAATAGTTGGATATGTAGGTAAAAAAAATGCACGCGAAATTATTATTTCGGGTTTAGAAAAATTAGAATATAGAGGTTATGACTCTGCGGGAGTTGCTCTTTTAGATAAAAATAATGGTTTAGTAATCGAAAAAGAAAAAGGTAGAGTTGAAAAAGTTAAGAGCCTTGTTGGAGATAAAATAGTATCTCACTTAGGAATTGGACATACACGTTGGGCAACACATGGTGAACCAAACTTTAACAATTCACATCCACATACTTCGTCCAATGGTAGATATGTTTTAGTTCACAATGGAGTAATTGACAATTACAAAATGTTAAAAGAAAAACATTTATCTAATGTTGAATTTAAAAGCGAAACAGATACTGAAGTAATTGTAAATTTAATCGAAAAATATTCTAAAAGTAATACAACAGAGCGTGCTATTAGGAAAACACTTTCTTTATTAGAAGGCAGTTATGCACTTGTTATCATCGATAAAGAAGACTATTCAAAATTATATGTTGTTAAAAATAAAACTCCTATGGTTATTGGTTTTGCAAATGATGGAGTCACAATTGCAAGCGACATAATGGCTCTTATTGGTTATTGTGATAGCTGCGTCCATCTTGAAGATAAATCTTTCGGAATTATTTATGAAAACAAATTAAAACTTTATGACACTTTAGGTGATATTATAAACTTTATTCCTATTCCATTAAATCTTTCAGATGAGGATATTGGAAAAGGTGACTATGAGCATTATATGCTTAAAGAAATCGAAGAACAACCATCTGTTGTGCGTAATTTGATTTCAAAATACTTTGATGATGAAAAGATTCAAATTGACCAAGTAATTATAGATAAAATAAAGTCGGCAGACAAAATAAATTTAGTAGCATGCGGCACTTCAATGAATGCTTGTTATATGGCAAAGTATTACTTAGAAAAACTATGTAATATTCCTGCTGAAGTATTTTGTGCAAGTGAACTTGTTTATTCAAGTGCATTACTTACAGATAAACCATTTTTTATATTTTTAAGTCAAAGTGGTGAAACAGCTGATTCTATAACAGTAATGAAACAGTGTAAAAAAAGAGATTTTCCAATGCTTGCAATTACTAATTCATCAAAAGAATCTTCTATGGTTAGATTGGCAACTTTTCACCTCCCAATTTATGCAGGAAAAGAAATTGCTGTCGCTTCTACAAAAGCATATGTTGCTCAAATTATAACTTGTGCAATACTTGCAAAAAAACTAAGTGGTAAGAAAACAAATTTAAGAAGCAATTTAAATAAAGTTGCTCTAGCAATGGAAAAAATTATTGCAGATAAGACGCTTATAAAAAATATAGCTGATGAAATATATAATCAAGATCATGCCTTTTTTATTGGTCGTGGGATAGATTATTGGGTTTGTAAAGAAGCGTCTCTTAAATTAAAAGAAATCTCTTACATACACAGTGAGTCTTATCCTTCAGGCGAATTGAAACACGGACCTATAGCGTTGATCACTTCTGGAACACCTGTAATTGCTATTTGTACTCAAGAAGGCTCTAATATGGCGACAAGAAGCAACCTTGAAGAAACTAAAGCAAGAGGGGCAAAAACAATTGTCATTAGTAACGAAACTTTATCAACTGATAGTGATGATTATATTTTACCTTCAACTTCTCATTATTTATCTCCATTAGTTAGTGTAATGGTGACCCAGTACCTTGCATACTATATAACTATAAAACGTGAATTAGATGTCGATAAACCAAGAAATTTAGCGAAAAGCGTTACTGTAGAATAAAGCAAATCATTTACTAAAAAAGACATTTGTTGTTAATATATATTTTATGAATAATAAGAACATAGTAATTAAGGGTGCAAGAGAAAATAATCTCAAAAATGTGTCATTAGAAATACCAAAAAACAAGTTTATTGTTTTTTCAGGACTTAGCGGTAGTGGAAAAACAACTTTAGCTTTCGATACCATTTATAGCGAAGGTAGAAGAAGATATATTGAATCCCTCTCTTCGTATGCAAGACAGTTTTTAGGAAACTTAGAAAAACCCGATGTAGACGGAATAGAAGGTCTTTCACCTGCTATTTCAATTGATCAAAAAACAACATCACACAATCCAAGATCTACAGTTGGAACAGTTACAGAAATATATGATTATTTGCGATTATTGTTTGCTAGAATAGGGGTACCATATTGTCCTAATCACAATACACCAATCGTATCTTTTTCTCTTTCGAAAATGACTGATATTGCACTTGGTTATGAAGAAGGAACAAAACTACAAATTTTATCACCTATTATTAGAGCAGAAAAAGGCACACACAAGACTACAATTGAAAAACTAATAAGTGCAGGTTTTTTAAGGTTTAGAATAGATGGAGAAATTTATACTAGCGATAATTTACCTGAACTAGATAAAAATAAAAGACATAATATTGATTTAGTTGTTGATAGAGTAGTTATTAAAGATGGAATTAGAACAAGAGTAAATGATTCTATCTCTATAGCAAGTGAACAGTCTAATGGTTATGTTATATTCTTGAAAGGAAGTGAAGAGGTTAGTTTATCTACACATCATTCATGTGAAATATGTGGCTTTTCTGTTCCTAAACTTGAACCTAGATTATTTTCTTTTAATGCGCCGTTAGGTTATTGTCCGACTTGTAAAGGTTTAGGAGTGAATAGAGAAGTTGCACTTCATTTACTTGTGCCAGATCCAACGCTAAGTATTAAACAAGGTGCAATTAGATATTATAAAAATGCTAAAGATTCAAATATTGACTATCAACAATTTAAGTATTTATTAAGTATGTATAACATACCAATCGATGTGCCATTTAATACATATACTAAAAAACAATTAAATATAATTTTAAACGGAAGTGATAAACAATTTAAATATACTCTTAAATCTAGTAGCGGAAATGTTATGCATAGACAAGGTTATATTGAAGGAATTAAAAAACATATTGAACGTTTGTACTTCGAAACCAACTCTCAAATGATGAGAGACTATTATGAGTTTTTTATGCAAGATACTGTATGTACAGTTTGTGGTGGCGCAAGACTAAATCCACAGGCATTAAGTGTAAAGATTAACGGACTAAATATATATGAAGTCACATTACTCTCAATTGAGAAATTAGTAAAATTTATCCGGGATTTGGAAGGAATTTTAACAGAAAACCAGAAGAAAATAATAAATCTAGTCGCAAAAGAAATAACCAATCGAGGTAAATTTATGATTGATGTTGGTCTTGATTATCTAACGCTTTCACGTATGTCGATGACACTTTCTGGTGGAGAAGCTCAACGTATTAGGCTTGCTACTCAAATAGGTTCTAGGTTAAGTGGAGTCTTATATGTTTTAGACGAACCTTCAATTGGCTTACACCAAAAAGATAATGATAAATTAATCGCAACTTTAAAGGATATGAGGGACCTTGGAAATACTCTTATTGTTGTTGAACATGATGAAGATACACTAAAAGCAGCAGATCATATTGTCGATATTGGTCCAAGAGCTGGGGTGCATGGTGGTGAAATTGTAGTTAATGGCAGCATAGAAGATTGCATGAATAATGAACGCTCAATTACTGGTATGTATTTAAGTGGTAAGTTGAAAATAGAAGTTCCTACAAAACGCAGAAAAGGAAATGGTAAATTTATTTCGATAAAAGGTGCAAGTGAAAACAATCTTAAAAATATTAATGTTGATATTCCTTTAGGTACATTTACGTGTGTAAGTGGCGTTTCTGGAAGTGGTAAATCAACATTAATAAACGAAACATTGCATAAAGCAGTTAAAAAGATATTAAATAAAGATTTAGATATAATTCCTGGTAAATATAAAGATATAAAAGGAATTAAAAATATTGATAAAGTTGTTCATATTACTCAAGAACCAATCGGAAGAACTCCTCGCTCCAACCCAGCAACATATACAAAAGTGTTTGATGATATAAGAGATTTATTTGCTGAAACGAGCGAATCAAAAGCAAGAGGTTTTACAAAAGGAAGATTTTCATTTAATGTCGTTGGTGGAAGATGCGAAGTATGTCAAGGTGCAGGGGTATCTAGAATATCTATGAACTTTCTACCAGATGTTTACGTAAAGTGTGATGCATGTAATGGCAAACGTTATAACGAAGAAACGCTTGCGGTTACATATAAAGGAAAAAATATTTTTGATGTTCTTGAAATGACAATCGATGATGCATGTATCTTCTTTGAAAATAGGGTGCAGATCAAAAGAAAATTAGAAACATTAAAAGACGTAGGGCTTGGGTATATTAAGTTAGGTCAAAGCGCTACTACAATTAGTGGCGGCGAAGCTCAAAGAGTTAAACTTGCTTTTGAACTTCAAAAAGTTGCAACGGGAAACACATTGTACATTTTGGATGAACCAACTACTGGTCTTCATTCGTATGATATTGATAAACTTATTACAGTATTACAAAGAATAGTTGATCACGGTAATACATGCGTAGTTATTGAACATAACCTAGAAGTTTTAAAAGTTTGCGATTACATAATCGATCTTGGTCCTGATGGTGGAGACAAAGGTGGAAGTCTTGTATGTGTTGGAACACCTGAAGAAGTTGCTAAAGTTGAAGAATCTTATACAGGACAATATCTAAAGAAATTACTAGTATGATTGAATGTAGTCACTATTAGTGATAGTATACAATAAAGAGGTAAATATTATGAATTCGATACTATTATATATTGGGGTGATTCTTATTGTCGGGATATTAGGTTATCTTGGCTATGAGTTGAGTTTAATGATTAAGGCAAGAGATGTTAATGAAGTTGATAAAATCACTATGTATAAAGGTATCGGCATTGTTGGTGGATTGAGTATTTCTTTTCCAATTTTAATGGAAGGGATAGCGTTATTAAATGCCTATCCAATGAATGCAACAGATCATGTTTTAGTAATCGTATTTGGTCTACTTTTTGGTTTAGGTTTATCAACATTTATAATCTCTTTTGTTATGTTTTATTACAAACCTGATTTTGATCAAAAATTAAGAAAATATTTTAGAATTGCAATGTTTTCTGCTATTCCGTTTATGGTTTTTGGCTTTTCTTATATGTTAGAAGGTATCGCGCCTTACATGTCATATCCTCTAATTAATAGTATCATTTTTACAGGAGAAGGCATTATTTTTGGTACCGCAAATAGTTCTCCTGAAGGTTTTACAATTGCATTTTATGGAGTAATTATTTTAATTGGAGCAGTAATTGCTTACTTAATAGGAGATCATAAATTTTATAAGAAATTTGGCAAACACGGTATTATCGACTCAATGTTCTTAATAGCTTTTCCAGCTGGTATTGTTGGAGCAAGACTTTGGTACTGTTTAGTCTTAGAACCAGATATTTATTTTAAAGATCCTGCTAGAATATTCGAAGTTTGGGATGGAGGATTAGCTATCATGGGAGGAGCAATACTTGGTATTATTGCTGGTGTTGCGTTTATGATGACATTTAGAAAGTATGTATCTGTAAGATGGGCGATTGATATGATTGTTCCTGGAATTTTAATTGCACAAGCGATTGGTAGATGGGGCAACTTTTTAAATCATGAAGTATTTGGAGCATTACAAGATGCAACAACTGGACTCAATACAGTAGCAGTTTCAATGTCTGATTGGTGGTTCTTACCAACTTGGATTACAAATCAAATGGCAGTTGGTTTCTCTAATGGTTCACCAACAAGTGATATGATGTACATTCCTTTATTCCTTATAGAATGTGTAACTAATATCGCAGGCTATTATATAATTGTCTACGGAATTGGTAAACCACTCAAAAAATGGTTGCCTGAGGCTTCACTTGGATGTTTGTATATTTCTTGGTATGGACTTACTAGAGTAGTCCTTGAGCCGATGAGATATAATGGTGCTGGATTTAGTAGCGCTGATAATTTTGAATATGCTGCTTCATTATATACTGCATGGGGTATGGTTGCTGCTGGACTTGTTGGTATCGGTTTATTATGGTTGTATGATAAATACTTCCCAAAGAAAAAAGTTGAAGCGATTGAAAGTGATTCTGTTGAAGTAAATATAGAAGAATAATTTTATAAGAGGGAAAATTATGGAATATGAAACAAAAGTTGTCATTATTGGCGCAGGTATAGCTGGTATTACAGCGGCTATTTATTTACAAAGAACTAATACTGAATTTGTATTAATTGATAAAGATTCTCCAGGTGGGAAGTTAAATCTTTTGGCTGATATAGAAAATTACCCTGGTTTTTCTCATATTTCAGGTCCTGACTTAGCTTTTAACTTTTTTGAACAATTATTAAACAATGGTATAAAAGTAAAAAAAGAAGATGTTATGTCGATTAACGAAAATAAAGGACAATTTATTGTTACTACGAGCAAGAATAAATATACAGCAAAATCTGTTTTAGTTGCGACTGGCACAATCGCTAAAGAGTTAAAATTACCAAAAGAAGACGAATTTAAAGGCAATGGTTTGTCAACTTGTGCAATTTGTGACGGAAGTTTATATAAAGGCAAAGACGTTGCTGTTATTGGAAATAAAGACATCGCGATTGAAGAAGCATTATATTTATCTAAATTTGTTAATCATGTATATTTTGTTACAAGTGATTCAGAGTTAAGAGGAAGTTCAATACTTATCGATACGTTAAAGAGAAAAAAGAATGTAACAATAAAGTTAAATGAAACTGTTTCTGAACTTGGCGGTGACAAAAAAATTGAATCTATAAAAACCAACAAAAATATATATAGTGTTGAGGCTGTATTTCCTTATATTGGACAAAGATCATCCACTTCATTTTTAAGTTCATTAAATGTTGATAATGTTAAGGGTTATATTGTTACTAATGAAGACATGCAAACAAATGTACCAGGTATTTTTGCGGCAGGAGACATTAGAAAAAAACATCTTAGACAGCTCGTTACTGCAGCAAGTGATGGCGCTACTGCTGCTATTAGTATAATTAGATATTTAAAATAATTAATTATTCTCGACAAACTTCTTTAAACATTGAAATGTTTCATCTGAAATATCATGTTCAACTTTGCAAGAGTCTTCAAGTGCAGTTGTTTCACTTACACCAATTTTTTTGAAAAATGATGCGATAATTTGATGTTTATCATAAATATATTTAGCAATTCTTTTTCCTTCATCAGTCATTATAATTTCATTACGAGGACCAAAAATAATTAAATTGCTTTCTCTTAGTTTTTTCATTGCTACTGAAACTGAGGCTTTTGAAAAATTTAACTCATTCGCAACATCTATTGAATGAACTTCTCCAAGCTTCTCACTTAAAACAAGAATAGTTTCTAAATAATCTTCTGCCGATTTATATATGTTCATACATTAATAGTAGCATTAAAATTATTCATGCTCTACTCATTTCTTAGATTAATAAATTCAATAATTGTGCTAAAATGCATATATGGCAAAAAAATATTCGTTTACACTGCAAGTTAAAGAAGAAATTGTTTCTAAACCTTTTACTCAAGAGAGAATTAGAAGCATGCTTTCTGCATATATAAAAATTAATGGTGTAGTAAACGTCGTTAACAATCAAAAAATAATTGCATTAAAAACTGAAAATAGCAAGATTGCTAAATTCATATATAAAACTATTAAAGAAAGTTATGATGTTGATATAAACATTTCTTATGTCAGGTCTTTAAAACTAACCAAAAAAGTTTTATATAAAATAAATATTATTGATCCAAACGAAGTTCTACTTAATGAACTTGATATAGACTTTTTTGAAAATAAGATCAACAAGAGTTTAGTTAAAACTAATGATTTAGTATGTGGTTACATGGCTGGTGCATTTATTGCAAGTGGTAGCGTTAATTCTCCAACGAGTTCAAATTATCATTTAGAAATTTCGCTAAGCAATGAGCGCTTTGCGCGTTGGTTTATTAAATTAATTCTTAGATATAATGATGGTGCTTTTGATGCAAAAATTGTGCAAAGAAGGGATAAATATATTGTATATCTGAAAAAAAGTGACCAAATTGCAGACTTTTTAATTTTACTTGGCGCAACTGATTCATGCATTGAATTTGAAAATGTTAGAGTTGATAGAGAATTTTCTAACATTGGAAATAGGTTACAAATTCTTGATAGCGCCAATTTCAATAAAGCTATGAAAGCTGCTAAAGAACAAATTGCTGACATTAAAAAACTTGATAAAATAATTGGTATCAATAATTTGACAAATGTTAAGTTAAGAGAGTTATGTAAAATTAGGTTGATACATGAAGAAAGCACACTTCAAGAACTTGCTGATTTATTGTCTTTAGCGTTGCATCAAGATGTTTCAAAATCAAATATTAATCATTTGTTTAGAGCGTTAAGAGAAACGGTGGCAAAACTATAAATAAATGCAATAGTCTTTATTTAGATAGTGCGTTGATATATAATAATTTGTAGATGTAAAAGGAGGTAATAATATAAAATATTATAGTAACTTTAACAAGAAACCTCTCATGAATGAAGTTGATGTTAGAGATTTTATCGTGAATAATTATACTCCTTATGATGGAGATGATTCATTTTTAACATCACCTACAGATAATACAAAAAAACTTTGGGATGAAATTCTAGATCTATATAAAAAAGAAAATGAAAATGGTGGAATATTAGATATGGATACATCCATCGTTACTTCAATTACTTCTCATAACGCTGGATACATTGATAAAGAAATTGAACAAATTGTAGGACTTCAAACAAACAAACCTTTAAAAAGAGCTCTGTTTGTCTACGGTGGATTTAGACTCTCAAAAAGAATCCTAAAACACTACGGATATAAAATGGACGAAAACATAAAAGAGTTTTTCTCTAAGCATAGAAAAACGCATAATGAGGGTGTTTTTGATGTATATACAGATGAGATTAGAAGATGCAGACATTCACATATTTTAACAGGTTTGCCTGATGCTTATGGAAGAGGAAGAATTATTGGTGACTATAGACGTGTTGCTTTATACGGAATTGACCATTTAATAGAAGATAAGGTGATTCAAAAGAAAAGTTTAAGTCATATAATGGATGAAGATAACATTAGGCTAAGTGAAGAGTTATCTGAGCAAATAAATGCATTAAACGAATTAAAGCAATTAGGTTTGATGTATGGATATGATCTTTCTAAACCAGCAACTAATACAAAAGAAGCAATTCAATGGCTATATTTTGCATACCTTGGTGCTGTTAAAGAACAAAATGGTGCCGCAATGTCTCTTGGTAGAATTTCCACGTTTTTAGATATCTTTGCAGAAAGGGATTTAAAACTAGGAATATTTAGTGAACAACAAATACAAGAGTTTGTTGATCATCTTGTTATGAAATTAAGAATCATTCGCTTTGCAAGAAGTGCAGAGTACAATGAGTTATTTACTGGAGATCCAGTTTGGATTACTGAATGTATTGGTGGTATTGGTCTTGATGGTAGACACATGGTTACTAAAATGAGTTTTAGATTTCTACATACGTTAACAAATTTAAAGGCTGCGCCTGAACCAAATTTGACAGTTTTATGGTCTGTGAATTTACCAATTAATTTCAAAAATTATTGTGCGAAAATGTCTATGTTAACTTCCTCAATTCAATATGAAAATGATGATTTAATGAGGCCTGTTAGAGGCGATGACTACGCTATTGCTTGCTGTGTATCATCTATGAGACTTGGAAAAGAAATGCAATTTTTTGGAGCAAGAACTAATTTAGCTAAATGTTTGTTATATGGAATAAATGGTGGAGTTGACGAAGTACATAAAGACCAAGTAGGACCTGAATTTGAAAGAGTTGAAGGTGAATATTTAGACTATGAAGATGTTAAAGATAAGTTCTTTAATATGATGGATTGGTTATGTGGAGTATATGTAAACGCTCTTAACATTATTCACTACATGCATGATAAATATTCATATGAAAGATTACAAATGGCACTTCATGATAAAAAAGTAACTAGATGGTTTGCCACAGGAATTGCAGGGATTTCTGTTGTCGCAGACTCGTTAAGTGCAATTAAATATGCAAAAGTAAAAGCAATTAGAGATAAAGATGGAATAGTTGTTGATTATGATGTTGAAGGCGATTTCCCAAAATACGGAAATGATGATGATCGTGTAGATGATATTGCTAAAGAAGTAATTAATCGTTTTATTACTAGCGTTAAAAAACACAAGACATATAGAAATTCCATTCCTACATTGTCACTTTTAACAATTACGAGTAATGTAGTTTATGGAAAGAATACAGGTAATACTCCTGATGGAAGAAAATATGGCGAAGCTTTCGCTCCAGGTGCTAATCCTATGCATAACAGAGATTGTTGTGGCGCCGTTGCATCTCTTGCATCAGTTGCAAAAATTCCTTATGAAGACGCCTTAGATGGTATTTCAAATACTTTCTCTGTCGTGCCAGAAGCTTTGGGACCAGATGATGATTATATTTTGGAGTGTTATCGTAATAACATAGTTCCTAAAGTAGCGCTTATGAAACAAAGTCCTGTTCAAATTAAAGCACTCGTTAATTTACTTGATGGTTATGCTCGTAAAGGTGGACATCACTTAAATATTAATGTATTTAATAAATTCACTCTTATTGATGCTCAAAAGCGTCCTGAAATATACCCGCAACTTACAATCAGAGTCAGTGGTTATGCTGTTAATTTCCATAAACTAACAAAAGAGCAACAAGATGAAGTAATTTCTAGAACTTTCCATGAAGGAGTGTAACTCTAGTGGGAAAAGTTCATTCATTTGAAACATTTGGAAACGTCGATGGACCAGGCACTAGACTGGTCATTTTCCTTTCTGGTTGTCACTTAAGATGTAAATTTTGTCATAATCCAGATACATGGGATATTAATAGTGGAAGTGAATTTAGTGCAAAAGAAGTAGTAGATAAATTTATTAGAAATAAGGAGTTTTATGAAGATGGTGGAATTACTCTATCAGGTGGTGATCCTTTATTTCAACCTGAATTCGTTTTAGATATATTTAAACTAGCAAAAGAAAACAATATACATACTTGTCTTGATACGTCGGGATATGGATTAAATGTAGCTTTAAACAATGAAATACTTAAATATACAGATTTAGTAATGCTAGACATCAAGCATACAGATAAAAATTTTCATAAAGATTATGTTAAAGGTGACTTAAATAAAGTCATTTCATTTCTAGATTTGTGTAGCAAAATGAATAAAGGCGTTTTACTTCGTTATGTACTTGTAAATGGAGTGAGTGATTCTATTGAAAATTTAGAAAGTTTGGCAGATCTAGTGTCTAAATATGACAACGTTAAAATTATTCAAATACTTCCTTACCATAAGCATGGTATTATTAAGTACGAGAAGCTTGGTATTCCAGATCCTTTAGATGGAATAGAAGCTACTAGTAAAAAAAGTGTTGAAGAAGCAAAAGATGTTATTAGGAGAAGACTTAGTATTTATGGAAAAGAAAAAAATTATATTTGATATGGATGGAGTCTTAATTGACTCGATGGGACATTGGTATAAAGCTTATGGAGAAACTGTAAAGAAGTTTGTTCCAGAACATTTAGTAGAAGAATTTACATATGTTTCAATGTCAAAAGATAAAGCG
>CAYJLA010000007.1:0-45164 GCA_964371305.1 uncultured Staphylococcaceae bacterium
AACGAGCTAATTGACGGAGTCACATACGATGTCGCTACAGAACATTTGATTAACTTTTCGATAGGCGATCTCTCTGGAGTGGAACTTTTGACTCCCATTCAGATTGATAAAAGAGATGGCACTAATGAGATGGACAAACTCAATATTGTCGAAGTCGAATAAAAAGGAGGCAATATGAAAAGAATTACACTTACATGTCTATTAGGATTATTAACTAGTTGCGCAAATGGCGGAGCAGTTAATATTAAAGAATTAGCAAATAAGATTGAAGAGTCTAGACTTGATTTTGTAGCACAAAAATCTATGGCAATGAGGTTCGGAGATTTTACTGATCTAGAAAAAATTACTTCAGAGACTTATGTCGAAAGACCACACATTTTATTTGATAAAAACATTCATTATTATTGTGTTTTTTACCCAACACCAGAAGAGGTTAATGAGTATTTCTACGATGAAGATACCTCGTATCTTTATGTTCTTACAAAAACGCAAGGTGAATATTTCGGAACGAAAAAACGCATGGATTTAGATGAAGCACTTGAATATTTAGCTAATGTCGAAACTGTTAAAACTGGCTTTCATTTTATGAATTTAACATTTGATATTTTAAATCAAATAATAAAAACGAATAATATTGAACTCACAAGCGTAGAACAATATGGTGATGATATTTTTGAAATTTATAAAGGGTCTACTGGAGAAGAAACCTATGAATTCGGGCTTATAAATGATAGATTGTGGTTTCTTGAAAACGAGTTAATTGACGGAGTCACATACGATGTTGCTACAGAAGATTTGATCAACTTCTCAATAGGCGGTAACCTCTCTGGAGTAAAACTTTTGACTCCCATTCAGATTGACGAAAGAGATGGCACTAATGAGATGGATAAATATGAAGTAATTGAAATTATGTAACGCTTCAAATTTCTAACATTCAATGACAAATAATATTTAGTTATACAATTAATTTAATTATCTCTTTTTAATTCTAATGTATTAAATGGAAGTAAATGATATACTTTAATATATGAAGAAATTAAATATTAGAATGTTGTCCCAAGCAACAAGTGTTGACGGACAAGGTGTAGGTAGTGCCTACATGGAACAAGTTGGACTTGTTAAAGAACAAAAGGATTTATTTAATGTATATGAAAATAAGCTACCTTCAAAAGTGAAGGCAGACATTAATCATATGCATACTGTTGATTTAAATAGTAGATTTAGAATTAGGAAAAAAATACCTACAATTATGTATGTTCATTTTTTGCCTACTACTCTTGATGGCTCAATTAAATTACCTAAACCTATATTTCATATATTTAAAAAGTATGTAGTAAGTACATATAAAAGAGCAGATGAAATAGTAGTTGTTAATCCAATATTCATTGATCCACTTGTTGAATTAGGTATTAAAAGAGAAAACATAACTTATATACCAAATTATGTATCTAAAGACGATTTCTATAAACTACCAAAAGAACAAGTACTTGCTTCAAGAAAAGAGTATGGCATTAAAGAAGATGCTTTTGTAGTTGTAGGTTGTGGACAAATACAAACAAGAAAAGGCGTTAAAGATTTTATTGAGGTTGCAAAAAAGAATAAAGACATGACTTTTATTTGGGCTGGTGGTTTTTCTTTTGGAAAAATTACTGATGGTTATGAAGAACTAAAGAAAATAGTTGAAAATCCACCTGAAAACGTCAAGTTTATTGGTTTAGTAAAAAGAAACAAAATGAACGAGATTTTTAATATGTCCGATGTGTTATTTATGCCTTCATTTAACGAATTGTTCCCAATGGCGATACTAGAAGCAATAAATATAGGTATTCCATTATTATTAAGAGATTTAGACTTATACAAAGATATTTTGTTTAATAAATACGCAGCAGGGAGTAATATCGATGAATTTTCAAACTTATTATATGATTTAAGAGATAATAGTTTTGATAAATATAGTAAATACTCACTTGAAATTTCTCAATACTATTCAAAAGAACATGTTGCTGAGATATGGAGAAAATATTACGTTGACATATACAATAAATATCAGGAGAAGAAGTAATGGACAATAACGGGCTAGTTTTAACGGTCGATGTAGGTACACAGTCAACAAGAGCTTCTTTCTTCGATAAAAAAGGTAATACGATTGATTCAGTCTCAATTAAACACGTTCCTGTATATTATTCTGATGTAGTAGGTCAAGCTGAACATGACGCTGATTTTTATTTTGATATTGCATGTAAAGCTTGTAAGAAATTATGTAGTAAGAACGAAGACAAACTAGACCAAATTAAAGGTGTAGGAATTACAACTTTTAGAGATTCATCTGTTGTTTTGGATAAAGACTTAAAACCGTTGCATAGAGTTATTTTGTGGTTAGATCAAAGATTGTTTAAAGGCACAATTAATAAACAAAGACTTTTATATAGAGCAGCATTCAAAATTGTTGGTAAAAGCCCTGCTATTGAATTAAATAGAAGTAAAACAATTGCGCTATGGTATCAAGAAAGTAAACCGGAAATTTGGAACAAAATGCATAAGTATGTAGCGTTAGCGGCATATTTAAACTATAAATTTACAGGTAGATTATGCGCATCTCCTTCTCAACACACAGGACACTATCCACTTAATTACCGTAAAGGTACTTGGTATAAGACCCACACTGGATTAATGTCTAGTGTTTTTGGTGTAAAAATTAGTGCTATGCCAGAATTAGTTGATCCAGGTACTGATATTGGCCCTATTAGCGAAGAAGTATCTAAGTTAACAGGTATTCCTGTTGGAAAAAGTGTATTTACTACTGGGTCTGATAAGGCTTGCGAGTCAATTGGTGCGGGTGCAGTAAGCAATGATGTAGCGACACTATCATATGGAACAGCTTCTACAGTAAATATTCCAAGTTATAAATATATCGAACCAGAAAGATTTCTCCCTGCCTATCATACAGGAATCAAAGGTTTATATAACTTAGAACAACAAGTATATAGAGGATATTGGACTGTTACTTGGTTTCTAAAAGAATTTACAAAATTGCAGGCAAATAATTTATTAAGTGATAGCGATGTCCTAGATGAACTTAATTCAAAACTTCAAACTATACCTCCAGGTAGTGATGGGTTGACACTTCAACCTTATTGGCAACCAGGTTTATCTCGCGCTTTTGGTAAAGGCGCAATGGTTGGATGGAGTGATACACATTCTCAAATTCATTTATATAAAGCTATTATTGAAGGTATATCGTACGCCCTAAAAGAATCATTAATTACAATGGCAAGAAGAGCTCATACAAAAATTAAATATATAACTGTTTCAGGTGGTGGTGCTAGCAGTGATGAAATTTGTCAAATTACCGCTGATATTTTTAATTTACCTATCGTAAAGGTACAAACTGTTGAAACTACTAGTTTAGGTTGTGCTATATCGCTTTTTGTTGCATTAAAAGAATATGAAACTGCACAAGATGCAGTTGATAATATGGTAAGTAAAACAAAAACGTTTGTCCCTTCTAAAGAAGCTAGTAAGCATTATGAATATTTGTTTTCAAAAGTTTATTGTAAGTTATATCCAAGACTTAAAAGTGTATATAAAGCATTAAAAAATTACGGCAAATATGATAAATGATAAGTTTTATTCACCAAGTAAATCACTTGTTAATTTTAGTAACAGCATTTTAAAAAGATTTGATGTGGATTGTTTTCATCCATCTATCCCAGAAATTGATTACTTATTCAAACAAAAGAAGAAAATCGTTGTTATGCTTTTTGATGGACTTTCCAAATATAATCTTGGAAAAGTTTTACCACCAACATCATTTATGCTTCAACATGCATTCATGGATATAACATCTATTTTTCCGCCAACTACAGTTGCATGTACTAATTCTTTATTAAGCGGTAGATATCCAATTGAAACAGGGTGGATAGGTTGGAGTCAATACTTTGAAAAAGAAAATGTTTGCGTAGATGTTTTTAAAAATACAATAAGTGGTACGGATGAAAAATATAAAGAAGATTTATCGGTTAAGTATTTAGGCTACGATAACATAATAAAACTTATTAATAATAAGCACGGCGTTGAAAAGGCCGCTTCTATATTTACAAGTAATGTTGTAAAGGACGGGCCAAAATCTTTAGATCAAATAAATACACATATTAAGTGTGCATTTAAGAATACAGATACAGATTTTTTATATGTATATTGGGATAGTCCCGATAATATAATGCATGAATTTGGCGTTAGTAGTGAAGAAGCAAAACAAAATGTAATATCTATAGAACAAACATTAAAAGAGATAGTTAACTCTAATCCTGATAAGTTATTTGTTACTATATGCGACCATGGATTAATTGATGTTGTTTCTATTGATGTTGCATCATCAAAAAGATTTAAAGAAATGTTAAAAGGACAATTATCTCTTGAAGGTAGATGTGCATCTGCAAGGGTTAAAGATGAATATCTTAATGACTTTATAAAAATGTTTAAAGAAGAATTTAATGATGTTGCAAATCACTTCGATATTTACACTGCAGAAGAGGCAATAAATTTAAAAATATTTGGTTTTGGCAAGGAAAAAGCAAATATTCGCTCTTATTTAGGGGACTTTATTATCATTGCAAAAGACGTATTTATTTTATATGATTCTTCCAACGCGGCTCATGAGCCGTTTACTGCGCATCACGCCGGTAACATGGTTGAAGAAAAAATTATTCAAGTAACCGTTTATAATAAATAAGAAGTATTACAAATAAAAAATGTCTAGCTGTTGGCTAGACATTTTCTTTAAGTATTATGTTGGTCTTCTTTGTGTTGCTCTTCATTTGGAGCAAGTGGATTATTTCCAAGGAATTGAGAATTATACAATTCAGCATAGAAGCCATTTTTTTCAAGTAACTCTTCATGATTACCGATTTCAATAATATTACCGTTTTTCATAACCAAGATTGTTTGTGCGTTTTTGATTGTAGAAAGCCTATGCGCAATAACAAACGAAGTTCTTCCTTTCATCATATCATTCATTGCATCTTGAATGGCCTTTTCAGTACGTGTATCAACGCTACTAGTTGCCTCATCAAGAATCATTATTTTTGGTTTTGAAACGATTGCCCTTGCAATTGTAAGTAATTGTTTTTGTCCTTGAGAAATGTTTGTGGCATCTTCATTAAGCATAAAGTCTAGACCACCAGGTAATGTTTCAACAAAGTGATCAGCTCTAGCTGCTTTAATAGCGCTAAGAATTTCTTCTTCAGTAGCATCGAGATTACCATATTTTAAATTATCTCTAATTGTTCCGTTGAACAACCAAGCATCTTGTAAAACCATACCTACAGATCCACGTATAGTGCCACGTGTATAATCTCTTAAGTCATGACCATCTAAAGTAATTGATCCGTCATTAATTTCATAAAATCTCATAATTAAATTAACTAAAGTGGTTTTACCAGCACCAGTTGGACCAACAATAGCAATAGTGTTACCTCTTGGAGCATTCAAATTCATATGCTCAATGAGTGGTTTTTCTGGAGTGTATGAGAAAGAAACATCATTAAATACAATATCGCCAACGATATTATCTTCAGTGTTAATTGCATCTGGCTTATCTTCGATTTGTGGATCTGCATCAAGCAATTCATAAATTCTAACAGCGCCACTTGCAACCGACTGAATTGTGCCTATGATAGATCCAATATTTAAGAATGGTTGCTGGAATATTTGTAAATACATTAAGAACATAACAATACCACCGACATTTGAAACAAGGCCGCCTATGACAGAGATACCAACATAACCTAAGTTTGATATAAATCTCATAGTAGGGAAGATAAAACCTGACACCCATTGAGATTTAGCGTCATACTTTGCCATTCTTTCGTTAATTGCAGTGAAAATTTGTTCGTAGTGTTCCTCTTTTCTATATAACTTAATAACATTAAGGCCACCATAAACTTCTTCAGCAACACCTGATAGTTCGCCAAGTTCTTCACGATAGCTTTTAAATTGTTTTTGACTTCTTTTGCCAATAATAACAACAGCAATTAAAGAAAGTGGTAGTGTTGCAATTGCAACAAGAGCTAAAGTCCAGTCAATTATAAACATAGCGACTAAAACACTTACTATAACAAATGCGCCACTTATTAATTGGTTAATAATTTGGTTAATGTTAGCTGATATATTATCGACGTCATTTGTACATCTTGATAATAGTTGTCCAGTTGAATTCGTATCAAAATAATTTAATGGCATTACATCTAATTTTTCTTTAAGTCTTTTGCGTAAAGAAAATGTGTATTTTGCATTTATTTTAATAACAGTCCATTCTGCAAACCAAGTAGAAGCAGCAGATAAAACATATAGACCAAGTATAATGCTAAAATTCAGCACAAGTTGGTTCCAAATAATAGAAAGATTAGGAACGCCTGAAACTACTTCAACAGAGAAGTATACTACATCAGTTAATCTCCCTTCTTGTAAAGCAAGCATATCTTGAGAAATTTGGTTTAGTATATTTGAAAGCAAGAATGGAGAAAGTATATTACAAATTGCCGCTATAGCAAGGCAGGCAAAGATTAGAATAAAACCCAGTCTTGAACCTTTCATATCTTTAAATATACGTTTATAAATTGATAAAGATTCACGCATTGAAGCTCTTTCTTTTCCATTATCTCTAGAAGAACCGCGCATTGGTATTGCAGACATATTATTCATCTCCTTTCTCAGTTAGTGCCGCTTTAGATAAAGCGATAGTTTTTTCAATTTCGTTTTTATCAAGTTGAGAATAAACAATTTCTTGATATACAGAACATCTTAATAGTAGTTCGCCATGTTTACCTTGATCAACAATGCGTCCATTATCTAAAACGATAATGTTATCAGCATCCATAATAGTAGAAACTCTTTGAGCAACAATAATTACAGAGGCATCTTTAGTATAATCTTTAAGGGCTGCTCTAACTTTAACATCCGTTTTAAAATCAAGAGCAGAAAATGAATCATCGAATATATAAATTTCTGGTTTATTAACTAAAGCTCTAGCGATACATAGTCTTTGTTTTTGCCCACCAGAGAAGTTTTTACCTTTTTGTGACACTTTTGTGTCTAATCCTTCTTTTCTTTCTAAGAAAGATTTTGAAAAAGATATTTCAGCAGCAGTCATTAATTCTTCATCTGTTGCGTTTTCGTTTGCAAATTTTAAATTTTCTCTTACTGTTCCAGAAAATAAAAGTGCATGTTGAGGCACAAAACCAATTTTTTCTCTAAGAGTTGATTGTTTGTATTCCCTTATATCGATGCCATTAACAAGTACTTCACCTTCAACTACATCATAAAATCTAGGAATAAGTTGAATAATTGTAGACTTACCACTTCCTGTAGAGCCAATTAAAGCAGTTGTAGTACCAGGAGAAGTCTTAAAATTAATATTTGTTAGTGTAGGAGTTGTAGCATCAGGGAATGTAAAAGTCACATTATTAAATTCTACAACACCCCTTGTTTTTGTTTCTGTATTTACTGGACTAACTGGATCTTTAATTAATGGGTCAATTGAAAGAACTTCATTAATACGTCTTGCGCAGGCAAACGATCTAGGAATCATGATGAGTGTTATAGATAAGAATAAGAAAGCCATCATGATTTGCATAGAATACTGTGCAGCTGTAATAACATCCGTCATAAATGCAGCAGTTTCAGGATTTGCTAGCGATTCACCATTTAGTAAAGAGAAACCAAAGAAGTAAATAACAATATACGTGACATTGAACATTATAGACATAGTAGGAGTAGCTACTGACATAATTCTGCTAACCTTCATATTAATTTTAGTTACTTCAGCATTTTTTTCATCAAAACGTTTCATTTCACTAGCTTCTTGATTAAATGCTCTAATAACACGAACGCCGGAGATGCCTTCTCTAATAACTTTTGTATAAGCATCAATTGCATATTGCATCTTTGAAAATAGTGGAGTAGCGAATCTAAATGTAATAAGGATTACAATCAATACTACTGGCACTGCAATAGCGACGACTAAAGCAAGTCTTGCGTCTCTTTGGAAAATAAGAATTAATGCAGTAATAATAATAATTGGTGAAAAGACCATCGTTCTTAAAACTTGCATAAATGTTAGTTGAACTTGTTGAACATCGTTTGTAGTTCTTGTAATAAGTGAAGCGCCACCAAATTTATTTAAATCTGCAAAAGAGAAATTTTCAATCTTCGTGAAAACATCTAATCTTACTTTCTTAGCAAATTTAGCGCCAACACTAGCAATTAAGTTTGAGCATAAAATTGCTGATGCAAAAACGACAAAAGAAATAATTAACATGTAAGATCCAATTACCCAAATGTCGGTTAAATAATTACCAGTAGGTTCAATAAATGGGACTTGCCATCCATTTGGAAACGCTCTCAACACATCATAAGTTTCTCTAGTAGTAGTATCTAATGCCCCTATAATAGATGTGATGTTTCCCATAGCATCTGGAAGTAATAGTTGAGCATAAGATTGCAAAGCCAAAAAGGCGATAACAATAGCAATTATCCACCAATATGGTTTTAAGTATTTTAGTAGTTTAATCATAAGTTTGAAAAACCCCCTATAAAAGTATTATACATAAGGAGGTTTTTCTTGCAATTATATTTACAATATAAATTTACAAACTTTCTAAACGTTCAATTTCAGTGTCATCAAGTTCATAGTACTCGCCTATATTCAAATCCTTTAACGTTAAAAAAGAAAAACTTCTTCTATGCAGATTTATAACTTCATAGCCAAACGCTCTACACATTCTTTTTACTTGATGATATTTGCCTTCTCTGAGTGTTAGATCTAAAGTATTTTTCCCTGTAATGACCGTGTCAGCCGGCATAGTTTTATACCCATCATCAATTACTACACCTTCTTTAAATAATTTAACTAAATCGTGTGTAATTTCTTTATCTAATGTCACTTCATATACTTTATCTACATGATGTTTAGGAGAAATAAGTCTATGAGCTAACACACCATGATTAGTTATAATGATTAATCCAGTAGTGTCTTTATCTAGTCTTCCAACATGAGTTAAACCCTTAATTTTAAGATGTGAAAAAAACTCAAGTATTGTTGGATAAAGACTGTCAGTATTTGCAGAGACATAACCTTTCGGTTTATTAAAAACAAAATATCTATATTGTTTAAATGTAATTATTTCATCATTGAACATTACTACATCGCAATTAGGATTAATATTTAATGATGTATTTTTCGTTAATAAATCGTTTACTTTAACTAAACCCTTTTTAATGTATGCTTTAACTTCGTTGCGTGTACCAAGCGAAGAGTTTGCTAAAAATTTATCTAGTCTCATCTGCAGTTTCTGTTTGTTGCTTTTTAAAGACCTTGTTCCAAACTTTTTCCATAAACCATGGAGTAACTTTTGGTTGTAAATAATTTAATAAATAATAAACGCCGATTGAACCACCAGCTCCTACAATTGCGCCTGCAAGAATGTCAGTAGGGAAGTGTACTAAAAGGAAAACTCTTGAAAAAGCGATTAATGCTGCAAGAACAAATGCTCCAATTCCCCATTTCTTAAAGTGTAAGAAGATCATGGTAGCAGCAGTAAAACTAACACAAGAATGTCCAGATGGGAAAGAATAACTTGATTCAATATTACCAAATCCTAAGAAAGTTTCTTCAGGGAACATACTAGTTACGAAGTCTCTAAAGAAGTTAGCGTTTGGGTAATAAGCTAAACTTTCATCAAAGTATGGACGAGCTCTTTGGATAGTTTCTTTTAGTAAAATATTGTTAATTAAAAGACTAACTAGAACAATTGATACTAAAGAATATACTCCACATTTGCGCGTTTTTTTGAAAAAAAGCATAACAATTCCTACTAAAACCCAAAATATTCCAACATCGCCTAAAATAGATAAATAATAGAAAAATTGATTGATCCACTCTACTCCATGCCAGTTTTGAGATATGTAGTATAACCACTCAAAATCAAAGCCAATTTCCCATACAGTTGCTAACGTCATATTATACTTCTCCTTCTGTTATTTCTTCTTTCGATATAACTAGTTCATATTTTCTTTGCTGTAAAACAATATAGTAACTAAGCGATAAACCGCCAATGAAAAGTATGGCAGTAAGTAACCATTCCCACCAAGTAATTCCAAGGTTATAATATTCGACTATTTCAAAGTTATAAAACAAAGAAAATAGTGAGCCAATTACAAAACCAATAATACCATAAAAAGTAGCGGTTTTAAAATTCTTTAGTAGGTAACCCATAAGACCAGCAAAAATGAAAAAACCAATAATTACACCAATCGCCATACATCCAAGTAAGCCGATTGTTTCAAATATGTATTTACCATCTTTAACATTATCTATTAATGCAAGTATTTCGGTATAAAAACCTAATACAAGTAATAACATGGAACCACTAATTCCTGGAACAATTAATGCAAATGAAGCAATCATGCCAACAGGAATTAAAATTAAATATAAATACCATTCGTATGGTTGACTAAATAAAGAAGAAACGTCTAGTTCATATGCTACTGAAAACACACCGAAAAGCACTGCAACTACAAGTGTAATCACCATAATTATATAATGTATAGTTTTTGGCTTAACTTCTTTTACGTTGTCATAAATGCCAGGTAAACTGCCCATAATAAATCCACCAAACAGCGCTACTATAGCAAGCATCAAATGTTCAAATGCTAAATCTAGTGGATACCACATTATTCCAATTGCTACAAGTATTCCAAGTGCAACTGGAATAACAACTTTAAGTGAGTTTCTAAAGTCTTTAAATAAATTATTAACAGCATAAAGTAATCTATCATATAACTTAACAATAATTGCAATAGTGCCTCCGCTTACTCCAGGAATAATACAGGCAACTCCAATCGCCATAGATTTGAAAAAATCTCTTAAATAATTTTTTAGTTTCATGAGTATATAATAACTTAAATTGAGATTTAATTATATATAAAAAATATTTTCAATTAGCGTGTATATTGCGAAGATTGGCATAACAAACAAAACGATGTCGCTTAACTAATTAAAAAACTCATATATAAGACTAAATAAGTTTTGTTATTCTTTTATTTTTCGCGTTGTGTTATATTATAAATATAAATTCAGGAGTATTTATGAAAAAAACTATAACTTTAGTCGTTTGTGCCGTTGCCTTCTCATTACTTGTCAGTGCATGTGTTCAAACTACACCATCAATTACAGATTCATCTTTAAGTGATTCAGTACCGTCTGTTTCTACTTCCATAACGTCTCCAAGTGTATCAACCACAACAGGCCCAACTACATCTGTTACACCATCTATATCAGATACTGTAACAAGTAACGATCCATCAACACCTGAAGAAAATTGGGAGGAGAGCATTAAAGATAAGATGAATGCTGAATTAGGAGAACTACTGCCATATATTGAGTTAGTAAGTCCTAGCGTGTTTATAGAACCAGATTATTTTTTAATAAGTGAATATAATCAACCATCAAAAGTTAGTGAATATGGTGAAATAGCTTTAGCAAATGGATATGTATTAAAAAGCGAGAATGAAGGATCATACCTTTATGTAAAAGATTCGGTTTCTTATTCAAATAAGTTAATTTATTTACAAGTTGAATATTATTTAGGTGATAGTCAATATGATCCAGGAACGGATATATATGCATGGTTGGACGAAAAGCCTGACTCAGAATTTCCTCAAGATAAAATTAATGAATATTTAAGTGAAACTGGAGTAATTGTCCCATCAATGGACGGAGAAGAGTTTTATTCTTCAATTGAAGATGGATATTATTTATTAGATGTTTATTCTTCAGAAACAAACTTAGTAGAAGTATATAGAAATAGTTTAGATAATGATACAAGTAATTTTTGGAATGTAGTTGATTATGATGGAACGATTTTTGCGACTAACTATGAAGAAACCGTAGGTATTACATTTTATCTAGTTGATGATGCATATTTGTCAATTCAATATTTTATCACTCTACCTTCATACACTAAGATAACTGAGGATTTTCCGCGTGAAGATTTAATAGCAGTTCATGGAGAGAATACAGCTAATTTAATTCCTTCATTTAATGATGTTGAAGGTCTTGGTTACAAAGTTGCTTTAGATGTAAATATTGTAATACAAGTTAATGATGCGGGAACACCTGGAGTGGACGCTATTGAAGATACATATTCACAAGCTTTAAATTCTGCTGGCTGGAATATTGATACTTCTCAGGTTAATACAGTTGGTTATATTGCAGTTCATGTTGAAGCACCTAATCTTCAACTTGTTTACTATACATACGGAGGGGCGTTTTTACTTACTATTTCTGATCTTTCTGGCGAGCTCTAGTCGTTAGAACCTTCAATTAACGAAATGTAAAATGAATTTAAAAAGTACGGGATATATGAAAAATTTAATAATATATAATACAAAAACAGGAAGCACCAAGGAATATGCTTCTTCAATCGCTGCAAGAACTAATGCAGATGTTATTTCATTTAAAGAGATGAAACTAAATAAACTAAAAGAATATGACACTATTTTATTTCTTAGTTATGTTAGAAGTTATTCTATTATTGGTATAGAGAAATTTTTGAACTTTTATTACGATTTAGAAGACAAGAACTTACTAGTGGGGTTTGTTGGTATGTCTCCACGTAGTCAAGAAGTTAGAAATTTAACAATCATAACTAATGGTTTAGATGATTATCACCTAAGGTTATATCAATTAATGGGAAGTGTGGATATTAATAAACTCGGATTTTTAGAAAAGCGTTTATTTAAGTTTTCTATTCAAAGAGCGATAGCACAAAGCGGTGGCAGAGGCGCTCAAACTGCTGAAGCTGAAAAAATGCTTAAGTATCCAAGACACGTTAATGACCAAATGGGCATGGATAAAATTGTTAGCGTTATGCAACAGTTAGAAAAAGAAAAGAAATAATAGAGAGTAGTCAAATATATACTGTCAAGTAGAAGTATAAAATAGGAGTAATAATATGAAGTTAATTGTTGGATTAGGAAATCCAGGAAGGCAATATAATAATACACGTCATAACATTGGCTTTGATGTGATTGATCTTTTAAGTGACAAGTCTAAGATAGATTTAGATAGAAGTGCTTTTTCAGCCGATTATGGTAAAGGAATAATATTTGGAGAAGATGTTGTGTTATTAAAGCCACAAACCTACATGAACCTTTCTGGAAAAAGTGTCGTCGGAGCGATTAATTTTTTCAAAATAGCACTTGATGATGTAATTGTTATATATGATGATACTGCATTTGATTTAGGCCAAATTAGATTGAAAGAAGATGGCACTTCAGGTGGACATAATGGCATAGAAAATATTATTCAATTATGTGGAAGTAATAAAATAAAACGTTGTAGAGTTGGTATTGGACAACCTACATATAATAAAGCAGATTATGTTCTTGGTAAGTTTTCTAAAGAAGAAATAGATGACAAAGAAAAAGCTGTATCAAAAGCTGTCGATTCCATTTTACATTACTTAAAAAATGATTTTTCTTCTGCTATGAACTTATACAATCAAAAAGATAAATAAGGAATTATTGTGTGAATAATTTATTCTCTCTTATTCAATCTAATAAAGCTTTTGAAATATTAGAAAAGAAAAAAGGTTCTATCATTATTGATGAAACTATTGGTAGTGCTCTTTTAGTTGGGAGCTATTTTAATAAATATAAAAGTAACATTCACATAGTTGCTTCTAATATTTATTCAGCACAAAAAATAAGTGATTTTTTAAGCATTTGTGTTGGTGAAAAAAATGTGTTTCTGTACCCAAACGATGAACTCCTTAGAGCAGAACAACTTGCATCAAATAAAGAGTTTTTATCACAAAGACTTTATGTGCTTTCTAATCTACTAAACAACGTACCAAAAATTTTAATTTCTCACCCCAGTTCTTTACTTAGATTTCTACCATCTCCTAAGCTATTTAAGGCTAATAGTTTGGCATATAAAATAGGCGAAAAAATAGATAGAGAAAAATTAGTAAAAATACTTATAAAAACAGGTTACACAAAAGTAAATAAAGTAGATCAATCTCTTCAATTTGCGGTGCGTGGAGATATTATAGATATATACTCAATTAATTACGATTTACCAATTAGAATTTCAATGTGGGATGATGAAATAGAAAGCATTTCTTATTTTGATATTGCCACGCAAATTTCTAAGAAATCTCTTGAAAAGATTGATATAATTCCAGGAACAGATATGCTATTTAATGATGAAGAATTTGCTTCGATTGAAGAAAAAATTTCTCGTCAATTTTTGCTTGATAGCAAGGGTTTATCAGCACTAGAAAAAGAAAAATACCTGCAAAAAGTCAATATTTCGGTTGAAAATATATTAAATTATTCTTTTAAGGAATCTCTTTATAAGTTATATGGTTTCTTATTGGATAAAACATTTAGTGTACTAGATTATTTTGATGCCGACATCACTTTTTTTACAAACTACGAACAAATAGAAGTTGCGTGTAATTTATTGGAGAGTGACTCAAGAAATTATCTAGATAGTTTAGTTGATTCTCACACAACAATTTCTCATTTAGAGATGTATTTAAATTTTAAACATTTGTTGCCTTTAATATCCAATAAAGTCACTGGAAAAACACTAAGAAATACTCTTGATGAAAATGTGTTTTCTCTAAGACCAATTATATCTTCAAATAACACAATTCAAAAAGCAATAATGACTATTAATTCATATGTGGATTTTAATGAAAAAATTGTGCTATGTTTAACAAGTAAACAACAACTTTCTACCATTAAAAATTTGATGGAAGAAAACGGTATGGAATATGAAATTATTGAAGGGTTTGATTTACCAAAAAAACAAATAGGAATTACTCTTTTAGATTTGCAAAATGGCTTTGAGTTAACTAATGAAAAAATAGTATATATTTCTAGCAAAGAACTATTCGGAAATCATTCATATTCATCAAGATTTACTTCCCGATTCAATAAGTCTACTATACTAAGGAGTTATGAAGATCTTAAACGAGGGGATTATGTCGTTCATGAAACTTATGGTATTGGAAAATTCATTGAAGTAAAGACTCTTGAATCAGAAGGTGTACATAGAGATTACTTACACATTCTTTATAAAAACGATGAAATATTATATGTTCCCTTAGTGCAATTTAGATTAGTAAGGAAATATCAATCAAGAGAAGGAGTTGCACCTGCACTTAATTCAATATCTGGTAGTGGATGGGAAAAAACTAAAAAAAGAATCATGGAGAAAATTGATTCTCTTGCAGATGAGTTAATTGAACTTTATAAAGAAAGGGCTAAGATCGAGGGATTTGCTTTCAAATTAGATGATGAATTTCAACAAAGATTTGAAGAGGCTTTTCCTCATGAACTAACTCAAGATCAACAACAGAGTTTAACTGAAATTAAAAATGACATGGAGTCAATCGCTCCAATGAATAGGTTACTATGTGGAGATGTTGGTTTTGGTAAAACAGAAGTTGCATTCCGTAGTATTTTTAAATGTATAAATTCAGGTAAGCAAGCATTACTTCTTTGCCCGACCACATTATTAGCGCGGCAACATTTTAACGTGGCAAAAGAAAGATTTGAAGGTTTTGATATTAATATTGCGTTACTATCTAGACTAACAACACCTCTTCAACAAAAGAAAATATATGATGAGTTTTCCGAGGGAAAGATACATCTTTTAATTGGCACACATAAGTTATTATCTAAACAAGTTAGGCCAAAAGAATTAGGACTTCTTGTCATAGATGAAGAGCAAAGATTTGGTGTAGCTCAAAAAGAAAAGATTGTGCAACTAAAAACTAACATTGATGTTTTAAGTTTATCTGCAACACCAATTCCAAGAACGCTACAAATGTCTTTAGTAGGGATTAGACAATTGTCACAAATTATAACAGCACCTAGAAATAGAGTGGCTGTTCAAACATATGTATCTGAATATTCTAGAGAAGTTATAAATGAATTAATACAAAGAGAACTAGGAAGACAAGGGCAAGTATTTTATCTTCACAATAATATATCTACTATTTTAAGTGTGGCACATAAATTGCAAAAAAGTTCTCCGCTTGCAAACGTGGCAGTTGTTCATGGAAGAATGGATAAAAATGAAGTAGAAGAAATAATGAGCGCATTTTATAGCGGTGATGTGAATATTCTTGTTGCAACTTCAATCATCGAAAACGGAATTGATGTGCCGAATGCAAATATGGTTATTGTAGAAAACGCTAGCAACTTTGGTTTATCACAACTATACCAAATTAAAGGCAGAGTCGGAAGAGGAGATAGAATTGCATACGCTTATTTCTTTTATAAAGACCAAACTAAACTTACTGAAACAGCAACCAAAAGACTTAAGGCTATACAAGATTTTACAGAACTTGGCAGTGGATATAAGATTGCTCAAAGAGACTTAATGATTAGAGGAGCTGGGGAGATTTTAGGAAAAGAACAAGCTGGATTTATTGATTCAATTGGTGTTGATCTATATTTAAAAATGTTAAATGAAACGATCGAACTAAAAACATCTAATACACCGCCACCGGAAACAAAACCATCAACAATGATCAACATAGATGCCTATATCCCAAAAGAATATGCAAATGAAAGTGATAAAATAGAACTTTATCAGCAAATTGATAGTGTAAAGTCTTTGTCTGCACTTTCTGATTTAGAGCTAGAGTTCAAAGATATATATGGAAGATTGCCAAAAGAAACAAAACTATTATTAGATAAAAAAGAAATCGATATTTTAATGACAAATTCTTGTTTCTCAGGACTACAAGATAGTTCTAAAAAAATTCATTTATTATTATCTCCTAAATTTTCTACTTCAACAGGAATTGGCGAAAAGTTATTTGAAATACTAACTCCATTTTTAGCTAATATTGATGTTAGATACGTAAAACAAATTATACACATATATATTAATAAGAATGATATGGTAGAAGAATGGATGAATTTACTTAGAAATATTTTAAATCACATTGTTGAATTAAATAAAGAAATAGAAGGTACAAGAAATGAGATTAGATAAATTTTTGAAAGTGTCACGCTTAATAAAAAGAAGAAGTGTTGCAAAAGCCCTTGCTGACAACTATTTAGTTGAAGTTAATTCCTTTCCTGCAAAACCATCAAAAACTATCAGCGTTGGTGATGAAATAGTAATTAAATTAGGTGATAGAGTAATAAAATTTATTATTAAAAATGTTTTGCCCAATGCGTCTAAAGACGTCGCTATTTCCATGTATGAAATTGTAAGTGACGAGTTTGTTGAGTAGTCATTATAATTTATATTTACTTTAACGATTTCTAAAATTTTATTAATAAATACTACCTCTTTTGTGAAGCGCTTACATATGTAAATCAAGTTTTTTGACTTGCTTTTAATGTGAAAAAAAATATACTACTTATAATAGATAAAAGTATATTGTGTACTTTTTTACTAACTCGAAAGGAGAAAATTATGAAAAAACATAATAAAAAAGTGTTTGGTTTAGCAACATTAGTTCTAAGTTCGCTAATCATTACGTCTTGTGTAACACCGACTACTTCAACATCTAATACAGTTAATCCTGCAGATGAAAGTTTTACATACAATACGTATATGTCTACCAAACCAAATAACTGGAACACTCATAGCTGGGAAACAAGTGATGAATCATACATTCAAAGCTTTACAGAAATGGGATTGTATGATGTTATTTTAAATGAAACAAAAAATGGTTATAACATTGTGCCTGAAATGGCTAGTGCTATGCCGATCGAAGCAGACTTATCTTCATTAAGTATTGCTGAACAAAACGCGATTAAAGAAAAATACGGTTATTCAGGCAACATCGGTGAAGGACTTGTTTGGGACATTCCATTAAACAAAAGTGCTGTATGGGAGGATGGAACTGCTATTAATGCTCATACATATGTTGAGTCAATGCAAAGACAGTTAGACCCAAAAATGGTAAACTTTAGAGCTGATAGCTACTATGCTTCAGGTTTTGTTATCGCAAATGCTGAAAGATATTTCAAACAAGGTAGAAATGTTATTGAAGCTATTTATGACTATATCGACTTAGATACTGGTGAATTCAATCGTACTGGTGTAGCAAGTGATGGAAAATATTATCTTAACGTTGATAAATACACTCCATATGTTGATAGTGTATTCTCAAACTCTGATACTGATACAACATTATATACAGTAATTAATAATAGGTCTGGTAAAGCATCTGACGCAGTTGAATTAGCTGGCGAAAGAATTATGGATGCTGCAGGCTATTACTTATTAAACTACGGTGACCACACAGGTGAATATGCTGATAAATGGGCAGAAGTAGAAAAATTAAGTGATATTGATGAAGAAATGTACAATCAAGACATTGATATTTCAAAATTTGACTTTGGCGCTACAGTTCGTGTACGTACAACTTTAGGAGATTCTGATCCTGCTAATACTGAAATTTACACTTCTAGTAAATTAAAAACTGACTTAGTCACTTTTGTTAGTGCTTTTGGTGGCGGAGCTGCCGCTGGTGAAAGCTGGTCATGGAAATTACCATTATTTGCTGGTGTATCAAATGATTATGAACAAGATTTTGATGGTGTTGGTATTGTTGCTTTAGATGACTATACATTTAGACTATACTTAAGCCAAAAAGTGTCTACACTTGATCTTAAATTCTCATTATCAAGTAACTGGATTGTTAAAGCTGATTTATATGATGAATTGAAAATCGTTCAGCCTTCTGGTTTAGTAGTTACTCAATATGCTTCAGGTAATCCAAGTAATTATATGTCTTATGGACCATACAAACTCACTAAGTTTGAAGGTGGTAAGTCATTTAGAATGGAAAGAAATGATAAATGGTATGGATACACAGATGGTTTACATGTCGATCAATATCAAATGACAGCTATCTCTACTCAAATTATTGAAGATCACTCTGTTGCTAGACAAATGTTTGAAAGAGGTGAATTAGATGACCTTGCTCTTACAAAAGCTGACATGACAACTTATGGTAACTCAAAAAGAAGAACTACTACTTATGAGTCATATACAACAAAAATTACATTTAACTCAGATTTTGGCAAACTTGTTGACAGACAATCTGGAAATGCTAACAAATCTATCTTATCAAATGATAAATTCCGTCAAGGTATCTCATTAACAATGGATAGAAATAACTTTACATCACAAACAACCGCTGGCTCTAAAGCATCTACTAACTTATTAAATGATCTTTACTTAACAGACGTTGAATATGGTGAAATGTATAGACAAACTGACCAAGGTAGAGGAGTATATGATAAATTATACGGTGAACTTGGTGGAGACCCATATGCAGATGGCTACACAGTTAGTGCATTAGGTGAAGATGCTCAAGGTTACAACTTCAACATGGGTGTAAAATACATTGCTGATGGTATTACAGAAGAAATTAATTCTGGCGCAGCCGGCGCTTATAAAGATGGCGATAGCATTGACATTGAATTTAGAGTTTATGATAAAACATCTGATACAACTGTTGATATGTCTAACTTCTTAAGTACTGCTTTCTCTGCTGCATTAGATGCTGCAGCTAAAAAATTATATGCTGATGGTATAATTTCAAAAGATACAATTACAGTAAGTCTTGATACAGTTACTGATGAAGACTACTATACAACTGCTGAAAACGGTGGATTCGATATGATCTTCTCAACTTGGGGTGGTGCTACTATTGATCCATATGGTTTAATGCAAGTTTATGCTGATGCAACATTTGCAGTTCATGAATATGGATTTGCTGGTGAACAAGACAGCACTGATTTGGCAATTGATGCTGATAATGATCCAAGTACTCCTGATGAAGTAAAAACTTTTGATGCATGGTACAAAGAATTAGTCGGCGAATCATTAATTGAACCTGATAGAGAAAGTCCAACATTTGACCAAGATGAATGGGATAGAATTCATAATAGAAAACTTTCAATTCTTGCTGGTCTTGAACTTGGTATTCTCCAAAGATACGAAGCGATTCCATTATATGCTCGTGGCACTTCATCACTTACATCATTTAAAGTTGAAAACGCAACTTCAACATATGTAAATCTTGTTGGTTACGGCGGTATTAGATTCTTAGAATTCTCATACAATGATGCTGAATGGAATGAGTTTATTACTGACCCAAAATACACAGCAGATATTTATAAATAGTAATTATTAGTGTATACTATAAAAAATGCGCACATTAGCAGGGGACTTACCCCTGCTTCTTGTGCTGAAAGGTAAAATTATGAGAGATTCAAAACAATTGTTAATATATATAGCGAAGCGTATCGCCCTAATGTTGGTGACATTTATCATTATTTTTATTATTTGTTTCTTTCTCATTAGACTTTTACCAATTACTCAAAGTGCTGGTCCTGGCAAGGACCCAGAAAACTTCTATAGACTTCAAGTTGCTCTTGGAAGAATGTATTATGATGAAACTAAAAATATTTATGTTGAAATGCCTATTATTCAACAATTCTTCAATTTTATTAAGAATTTATTTTTCCCATCAACATATGAAATTGATGGTGTAGTATATACAGTTTCAAGATTTGGATATGCATGGAGTGGTTCCATATTATATGCTTCTCCTGTTGAAGTTTTATTTACAGCACTTCCGCCAACCATATTGATTAACATATACTCAATGGTTTTCTCAATACCTATTGGTTTGGCACTAGGTGTTTATATGGCTTTGAAGAAAAATAAATGGCAGGATCATACTTTAAGTATTCTTGTAATATTATTTATTTCTGTTCCAAGCTTCGTTTACTCATTTTTATTGCAGTATGTATTTGCATTCCAACTAGGTTGGTTCCCTGCTATTCGTGCTGATTTTGATGGATCATGGTTTACTCCAGAAATGTTTAGTTCCATGATTCTTCCTGTTCTTGCAATGAGTTTTGGATCCATCGCTGGATTTTCTCGTTATACTCGTGCAGAATTAACAGAAGTACTTACTAGTGACTTTATGTTACTTGCTAGAACAAAAGGTCTTTCAAGAGGTCAAGCAACTGTTCGTCACGCTTTAAGAAATTCACTTGTTCCTATTTTCCCTATGATTTTAGGACAAATTCTTTCAGTGCTTGCCGGTAGTGTTATTATTGAATCTATATTCTCTATTAATGGGGTTGGTAGCTTATTCTTAACTTCTATTACTAGTAGGGACTACGATTTATTCCAATTTGTCGGTATGTTCTACATCTTTATTGGATTATGTGGTGGGTTGATCGTTGATATTTCCTATGGAATAATTGACCCAAGAATTAGAATGGGAGGTAGAAAATAATGAAAAAGAACGATTTATTGTTTAAAACTGATAAAATTATCGACGGTAATGTTGAGTTCAACTTACCAAAAGAAAGTTTTGAATTAACAAATAAAGACGAAAATATCTCAGATATTAAGTTCGAAACAAAACCCGTTGGTTATTTGAAAGATAGTATCAGAAGATTTTCAAAAAATAAAGCTTCATTAGTTGCTGGTGTTATATTAGTATTACTTGCTCTTTTCGCAATTATTGAACCCCTAGCAGATCCAAAATCTTACGTTGATCCAATACGTTATCCAAATGGATTTCAAGACAAAGTCTTTGGCGATGTCTTGCCACGTGTTGATTTATTTAAAGGTACTGGTTTTTGGGATGGTACCGAGGTTAGAACAATTACAGAAACTGATTATGAACTTAAGCGTTTTACTGATTCAAATTATGAACAGTTTGAAGTTATACGTTCATATGAAGAAACATATTTCATTGGCCCTGTAGAATTCAGTGAAACTTATTATGATGTCCGTTGGGATACCTATGCCGTTGGAACTAAAGAATTACAACTTTTACCACATCAATACACTGACCTTGTTGAATACGAAGTTGAAAAGGGTATTTTTGATACAGAAGATTCAATTTTAAAACCGGTTACTGATTTAACTGCATATTTAGAAAAGACAAAGGCGCAATTCTTATCAGAAGGAATGAGCGAATCTCAAGCAATTTTCTTAAACGATAAATTAAAAGGGTTTTATTTACTTAATCAATCTACTTACTATGAAGTAATGCCTGTTAAAATTTCAGATGGGGTATATAACGACTCACAGTTTGAAGTTGTGCTTGATAGTGAAGGTGAAGAAATACCAATTTACAAAAGAGATGCCGAGGGCAATATGGTTTATGTAAATCAAGGAACGGGTTCTACATACACTGTTAGAGTTGACTATTTTGATTATTTTACTTATTTAAATGGTTTTGAACCTGTTTTCGCATTCGGAACGAACCTTGAAGGTAGAGATATTATGCTTCGTTTAGCTAACGCTATTGGTTTCTCCTTATTGTTAGGTGTTTGTATTTCGGCAATTAACTTTATGATTGGTTTAGTTTGGGGTTCTATATCAGGTTATTATGGAGGTAGAGTCGACTTATTAATGGAAAGGTTTACAGATATCATTGTAAATGTTCCAACAATTATTATTATGACCATTGTTCAAATTCAGCTTATTAATAATACTGAAGTTCAGGCAGTGCTTGGTGCTTCGGGTGCGCTGATTGTAGCTGTGTTTATTGCGTTTATTTATAATGGTTGGGTTGGTGTATCTTCTACAACACGTATGCAGTTCTACCGTTATAAAGGACAAGAATATGTTCTTGCATCTAGAACACTTGGTGCTAAAGACAGAAGGCTTATATTTAAACATATTTTACCAAATGCAGCAGGAACACTGGTTACTGGATCAGTATTAATGATTCCTGGAGTTATTTTTGGTGAAAGTTCACTTGCATATTTAGGTATTATTGATTTCCAAGCAAGTGGAATCTCATCTATTGGGGTTTTACTAAGTGAAGGACAAAAAGCAGGTATTTCAACTTCTCCACACATTATTCTTTTCCCAGCAATTGTTATTTCAATATTAATGATTTGTTTTAACTTATTCGGTAATGGTTTAAGAGATGCATTTAATACAACATTAAGAGGAAGCGAGGATTAATTTATGGAAAATATAAAAAATAAGCGTGAAAAAGTCTTAGAAGTTAAAGATCTTCGTGTATCATTTAAAACTAATACAGGTACTGTAAAAGCCGTTAGAGGTATATCATTTGACTTATACAAAGGAAGAACACTTGCGATAGTTGGTGAATCTGGTTCTGGAAAATCAGTTACTTCAAAAGCAATTTTAGGTATTCTTGCTAACAATAAAATTATTGATGGTGGTTCAATTCTTTATGATGGAAACGATCTATTAGAGGTAAGTGAAGAAAAATTTACAAAAATTAGAGGAATTAAAATCTCTATGATTTTCCAAGATCCTTTGTCAGCACTTAACCCTATTATGAAAGTAGGAAAACAACTCACTGAAGCGATGAGGCTTGAATATGCTGCTTCAAGAAAGAATTCAAGACACAACATTTTAAAATTTAGAAAAATAATAAAAAATAGTAATGCGGCTGAAGAAAACGCTGTGTTATTGAATGAATTTTTAACACTTGATACAAGTTTAGTTAATAATGAAACAATTCAGAAATATAAAAGTTTATTCGAAAACGCTGTATCTAAATCTGAGGAGGGTTTTGTTGAAATTCTTGATCATACACTTTCAGAATTGAATAAATATAATGAAGAAAATTTCTCAGAGATTGATGAGTTTGATGCAAAAAAAGCAAAGATTGAACTTAAAGCAATAGTTAAAATGCTAAAAGCATGCATTTTTGCATTTGCGGTAGAAAAGGATGATAAAATTGTCGTTTTTGGAAGTTCGATGAAGAAACATTTACAAAATTATACTGAGTCAGTTGTCGAAATTCTTAAAAGAGAAAAATTACTCACTAAATATGGTGTAGATACAATTTACGATGTTCCAAGTGAAATTAGAATTAAAGAAAAAGAAGTTATCACAACAAGTCGCGAACATTTTGTAATTATGCAAAATCAAGTGAATGATTTAATTCAAAGGCTTGGAAGATTAAAACAAAAACATACAGAAGAAGTTCAAAAATTCGTTGAACAAGCGATAAATAACTATGTTAAATCATCTTCAATTATAGAAAATAAGTTAACTGCAAGTGATTTCAAAAATCGTGCAATTGAATTGTTAAATGAAGTTGGCATTCCAGAACCTGAAAGAAGATATAAACAATATCCTTTCGAACTTTCTGGTGGTATGAGACAACGTATTGTTATTGCGATTGCTCTTTCTGGAAATCCTGAAGTATTAATTTGTGACGAGCCTACAACTGCGCTTGATGTTACTATTCAGTCACAAATATTAGAATTAATTAATAAGCTAAAAGTCGAAAAATCTCTTTCAATTATCTTTATTACACATGATCTTGGCGTTGTTGCTAATATGGCTGATGATATTGCTGTAATGTATGCAGGTAAAATTGTTGAGTTTGGATCAATTTATGATATTTTCTATGATCCACGTCATCCATACACATGGGCCTTACTTGGTTCTATGCCTGATTTAGACACTAAAGAAAAACTTGAAGCAATTCCAGGAACTCCACCTAACATGTTGCTCCCTCCTAAAGGAGATGCGTTTGCTGTTAGAAACAAATATGCTTTAAAAATCGATTATGAACACCAACCACCTTTTTATAAAATCAGTGATTCACATTATGCGGCTACTTGGTTATTATATAAAGACTCACCTGATGTTCAAGTACCTGAAATTGTACTTAATAGAATTAGCTCTTCTTTAAAAGCAAACAACAAGAATAAGCCTGAATATGAACTAAAGAAGAATTCGATTTTAGAACAAATAGGAGGTAATAAATAATGAAAAATTTTATGTTTAACTATTTTTTACTCGCTAAAAGTGAAAATGCAAGTGATGTGACAAAAAAACCAGCAAAACCACGTGCAAAGAAAATCACAACAGATGAAAAACCTGTTGCTAAAAAGGAAGTTGTTAAGAAAACAACAAAAGTTACCAAAACAACTACTAAAGTTGTAAAAAAGAAGATTATCGTATCAAATGATGATGTTGCTGTAAATAACGGTATAGAAAATTATAAGTCTGAAGTAAATGACAATTCTTATAAAATTAAAGGTGTAAAAAAGTCATTTGATTACACTGGCGGAGAAGTTATTTTATCCGTAAGACATCTAAAACAATTTTTTAGATTTGGTAGAGGTGCTTTCAAATATTTAAAAGCTGTTCATGACGTTAGTTTTGATATTTTCAAAGGTGAAGTTTTTGGTTTAGTTGGGGAATCTGGCTGTGGCAAAACAACTACTGGTAGATCAATTATCAAACTATACGACGTCACTAGCGGTGATGTAGTATTTAATAACATTAAGATTACAAGTGGTACAAGATGGAATGAAAAAGAAATTAAGTTTACAAAAATTAGATTACGTCAACATTTAAAAGCTGCTCGTTCAAAGTATGAAGAAGAATTGGCTAAGTTATATGATGAATACGAATCATTATTTTCTCGTAAGTTTAGTAAAGCAGCTATCAAAAATGAACAATTAGACCCTCAAGAACAAGGTTTTGTTAATCGTTATAATGAATTAGAACAAAGTTACAATAAAGAAAAAACCGAGATTCAAGAACATGCGATGAAAATTATTGTTGCTCAAAGAGAAAAAATCAAAGAAGCTAAATACAATAATAAACACTTCAATGATGGATTAATTGAAGCTGCTGTTAAAGATGTCCAAACTGAGTTTAGTCATTTGTTAGTCAATGGCAAACTTAGAACCGATTTAACTCATGATGAAAAAACGAATGAGTTACCTAAATATAAACAAGCTTTAAGAACAGCGAAAAGAACTAACGTTACAACAAAGATGCAAATGATTTTCCAAGATCCGATCGCATCCTTAAATCCTCGTATGACCGTTAGAGATATTATATCTGAAGGTTTAGTAATTAAAGGTATTAGAGATAAAGATTTTATCACTAAAGAAGTCAATAGAGTATTAGAACTTGTAGGCCTTGTACCTGAACATTCAAATAGATATCCACATGAATTTAGTGGCGGTCAACGTCAGCGTATTGGTATAGCACGTGCTATTATTATGAATCCTGACTTAATTATCGCTGATGAACCTGTATCTGCTCTTGATGTTTCTATTCAAGCTCAAGTTATTAATTTATTAAACGATTTAAGAAATGAATTAGGGTTAACAATATTATTTATCGCACATAACTTATCGGTTGTTAAATATTTCTGTGACAGAATTGCCGTTATGTATTATGGAAAAATTGTAGAACTTACTACAAGCGAAGTATTGTTCGCTAGACCAATGCATCCATACACCATTTCATTGCTATCTGCTGTTCCTACTCCAGATCCAAATGCTGAAAAATCACGTTCAAGAATTCAATATAATCCAGCGACAGCTCATGATTACTCAAAAGAAAAACCATTAATGAGAGAAGTTGAGCCTGGGCACTTTGTATATTGTAGTGATAGTGAACTTGAAGCTATTAAGACTAAATATAACTTAAAATGATGAATAACGAGAAAAGATTCTTTCTAAGTAAAGGTTACTTCATTGGTCTACTTGTAAGTTTTATTATTTGTAGCGTAATATTCGCGCTTGTTCTAATTACCGAGATATATTCTCTGGGTAAATCATTTCCAGAAGATACATATCATATTCTTGCCGATTCGTTTTCCGTTTCAGGAGTGATGATGCTATTGTTTTTCGGATTAGTAGTTGTAACTGGGCATGGAGCATTCGATGCCGTTACATATGCTACATTAGTTGCTGTATATACCGTTTTTTATAAAAATCTTAGACAATCTAAACTTGCTAGTAGTTATAGTGAGTATAAAGAATTGAAAAGAGGAAAAGAAAAAACTAGCGTATGCTTTTTATGGCATGTTGGACTCATATTTCTTGTAATTGGTCTAATAATGCTTATAATATTTAATATTAATATTTAGATTTCTATCTATTATATATAATGACAATTCACATAAAGGAGGAAAAGTTATGAAAAAAAATAAAATACTATTAGTGACAACATTTATGCTTGCACTTGTTGTTACAGCATGTACACCAAGCGTTACTACAACTGATAGTGTAACAGATCCAACTGTTACAGATCCAAGCGTTACTACCCCAACTGAAACTACACCAACTGTGAGTCCATCAGTACCTGTAGTTGAAGGAAAGACAAATGAAGATTTTGAATTTGCTAAAACAACTTATGTTGATGATTTAGGTGAAACTCAAAATTTAAATATGAATACAATTTATAGAAATGAAGGATGGGCCCCTCATCTTGATCCGCTTGAAGATCAAAATACATTGATTGTTCCTTTTGGTTTTACAGATGCAAGTCTTCAAGCAAAACAAACTGATGCAAACATTGAAAGAATTAGAGTTGCAACTTTAGGTACAAAAGAAGAAGTTGCAAGTACAAGTGGTTGGCAATCACTTGCAACATATTACGAAACAGCAAGTTATGGAAAAGCTGACTTTAGTGGTACAGTTTTACCAACTTGGGTAAATTATGGGAATACTTCAGCTGCTTTCAATAGTGCCGCAAATTCAGGTCATGGTATTTACGCTGCTGAATTTATTCGTTCATGGTATATTACTGAATATGCAAAGGACGGACACGGTGATTTAGGTGTAGACGCTCAACCTCTTAGTCATTTTGATGGAGATAGAGATGGCCGTATCGATTCTATTATCGTTGTTTATTCTGCTCCAATCGTTTCAGGAACTGACTGGTGGGCTTATGTTACTTATACAGGAAATCAACCTAACTATACAAATCCTACTGTAGGAACTCTCTGTTGGTTATCAATGGGATTCTTAGATGAAGGATTCAATGGATACGACGCACATACGTTTATACATGAAACTGGTCACTTATATGGCTTAGATGATTACTATGATTATAATAATACGTGGAAACCGATGGGTGCAGTTGATATGATGGACCAAAACTTAGGTGATCATAATGCATTCTCAAAATTCTCACTTGGATGGATTAATCCGCTTGTTGTAGATGATAATGCTACTATTACACTAAAACCAATGACTACTAGTGGTGACGCATTCTTATTACCTTCACCTAATTATAATGGAACAGCTTTTGATGAATATATGATGGTTGAATTTGTCGCTCCAGTAGGATTAAATGAAGAATATTTAACTGGGTATTCTGGAACATCTGGTTATACTGAGCCAGGGTTACGTATTACTCACGTTGATGCTCGTGTATATGCAGGAAATCATGATGTACCTTTAACTGACAATCCTGAAGAAGGTAGAAGTATGAGAGTCTCAAATACATATGGTGGTCGTTCTGGTCTTAAAAGAGATGCAGATTACTGGCTAAGAGATAATGGAACAAAAGGTTACTACACACTTATTTCGTTAATGGAATCTTCAATCTTAGATACAAACTGGACTAATAGTGCTAACTATAAAGCAAGTAATAGTTCATTGTTTACAAAGGGCGATGTATTCTATCTACCAGAAACAAACAGCGATTGGTCAACATTTATGCCATCTCAAAGTAATCTTTGGAATAAGGCTAAAACAATTACTGGCTGGGAAAATTCAACTACTCAAACATTTACAATCGATGATACAATGACTTGTGATTATGCAATTCAAGTAAAAAATATCGAAAAAGATAATACAGGTGAATGGGTTGCAACTGTTTCTGTAGAAGTTTTATAAAAAAATAAAAAATTAGGCCTGCTTTAGCAGGTCTTTTATTTTGCAACGATGAAAATATCTCGATTAATACAGTATTTTTAGAAATGTAAATTATTGAAACCGTTTTCATAACTTTTATTCGGTTATATACTTGTTTTATGAAATTAATTGATATATATTAATCATAATACATTTACTATGGAGGTAAAATAATGAAAAATTTAAAAGTTTTAATGTCCACAGCACTTGTTGGAGTAATGGGGGTAGCTGTCTTAGCTGCATGTACACCTACAACTGATCCTTCTGAATCAGTCACAGATCCTAGTACAAGCGCACCATCTGTTACTACACCAACTGTGAGTCCAACAGATCCAACTGTGTCGACAACACCAACAGAGCCAGAACCAACTGTGGCTCCTGTTACAGGTATTACAGTTCTTCCAATTGAAGATGCTGTAGTTAACCAAGTTATAAACTTAGATGATTATGTAACCGTTGAAGGCGGTGCAGGTCCTAAAGTTTATGAAGTTTTACCATCTGCTACTAGCACAGACGCTTTAACAGTTGATGGTCACTTAATTACACCTACTAAAGAACAAGAAATTACTCTTCGTATCTCTGCTGGTGTTCAAGAAGCGATTGTTACATTTAATGTTACAACTAGCGGAAAATTAGCATTTGCTGCAGCTCAAGAAGCTTTAGGTTCTGATTACACTACTTTCGAAGCTTTAATTGACGAAAATGATATGTATACTGGTGAATTTGGTGTAGCAACTATTAGAAAACAAGGTGCTTATTTATGGCAAAGTTTTGATAATGGTGGTGTCATCGTTCATAATGATGGAACACAATACGAATTTGAATCAAAAGTTGACGGAACTGACTTCCTTGTTACACCTGTAATTGAGGCTACACCACTTGAATATTTCTTTATTATGGAAACTATTTCAGTTAACGTCGCAGACTTAGTTGAAGAAGAAGTTACAAATGAAGATGGTAGTAAAACCACTACATTTACAATTGAAAGAGACGTCGCTCCAAGAGCTGGATGGGATCAATATTTTGATAATAAAACTGAAGAAATATTCACAATCTTAACAGGATTAGGTTTTAATAATCCTTCTCTTAGATTTGATGCTGCAGAATTCACAATATCAGATGAAGGTCTTCTATCAGTACATATATCCATTTATGATATAGATGCTCCAGAAGATGTAATGAGTGCTGGTATTTATATACTCCAAGGTGGAGAAGATTCAGTAACTATACCTGCTGCTGATGCTTGGATTGAATCTGGCGACAAGCCAGCTGCAATTCCTGCTACAGAATTAAGTAATGCTCTTACTGATTTAAAAGCAGCAACTGTTTATCAAATTGATACTGAATATACAGGTGATCCTGCTGTTGAAGGTCTTACTGTTGAAACATATGTTGATGAAGAAAGTTTAGTTTTAACTACTATTACTGATGCAGATGGAGTATCAGTCTCAGGCTATCAATTAAAAGACGGTGTTGTATATCAAATAAAAGGTAATGTTGCTACAGTTTCGACTGCACCATGGGCTGCTGTTGTTGCACAAATGACATATGATTCTATAAGTGATGATTTATCTCAATTAGTCGTACTAGGCGTCGAAGAATCAGCCGATAAAACTACAGTAGATACATCGTTCTCAGGAAAAGGAATGGTAGATTTTATAAAAAATTTAATTTCTCCATTTGATATTTATGATTTGGTAGGACAAGGTGTCAATCTTGAAAACATAACAGCTACTGCTAGAACAACAACTGCTACATCTGAAATATACTTACATACTATGTTGAATATTTATTTCACAGTAGGTGGAAGTGTTGAAACATTAACAAGCATTGGTGAATATGGAACAGCTGTTGCTCCTGACTTAAGTTCTGTTGTTTACCCAACTGAATAATAATTTGGATATTCTATTCTAGATTACTTAAAATAATAAATCACGAGTTTAGGCTCGTGATTTTTTTATAATCAAAATGTAACTCAAAATTATGATATAATACAACTATGAAAACTATTGATTTGACAAAATATATTAAAGAAAAGAGCACATATATTGTTGGATGTAGTTTTGGACCTGATTCAATGGCACTTCTTTCAATGGTAAAAAAGTTACCGATCAAAGTAGTGGTTTGTTTTATTAATTATCATAAACGCAAAGAATCAGTTCAAGAAGAGAAAGATATAACGAAGTATTGCGAGGAAAATGATTTGACTTTAGAGGTTTTTTCATGCAAAGGAATGAAAATACAAGGTAACTTTCAAGCGTGGGCTAGAGATATTAGATATAGGTTTTTCCTCGATATGTATAATTTATATAGAGCTAGAGGATTATTTCTTGGTCATCAACAAGATGATTTAATCGAAACTTATTATATTCAAAAACAAAGAAAGTCCACTAAATTGCATTTTGGGCTTAAACTTGAATCAATTTATCAATCAATGAAAGTGCTAAGGCCATTACTTGGTTACAGCAAACAGCAACTTTTAGAATACTGTATAGACAATAATATTCCTTATTCTATTGATCAAAGTAATGTTCAAGCCATATACTTAAGAAACAAAATTAGATTAGATGTAATTAACAATATGAGTGTAGAAGAAAAACACGACGTTATTCAGGAGATTAAAAGAGTCAATAAGCATATTGATTACCTAGAAAAAATGTCTTCTTGTATAATAAAGAAAAATAAATATTTAGCTGTAAGCGATATATATGATTTAACTAAAGAAGAGTTGGAATTTGTGCTAATTAAATACATTAATCGTTCACAAATGCATTATTCTTTAAGTGAAGGCAAATTAAGAGAAATAAATAAAATGATCAATTCTTTAAGACCTAATATTGAAGTTTGTTTAGCAAAAAACATTTTTCTGGTCAAAGAATATGATGAGTTAGTCATTGTCGATAAGACATCGCTAAAAGAATATACTTATATAATGGAAAAACCTGGAGTGTATACTACTAGCTTGCTAGACATTGATTTAACTAGTGATCATGAGGATAGAAATATTAAGTTAAGTGATTTTCCAATTACTATTAGAAGCCCTCTATATGGCGATAAATCCATCATTGAATCTTATAGTGTTTCTCTTAGCAGATTGTTTATTGATTGGAAAATGCCTACAAGACTAAGAAAAGTTTGGCCAGTAGTGTTAAATAAAGATGGTAAAATTATCTATGTACCAAGATATAAGAAAAATTTTATAGAGACACACAAAAGCAAATTTAATATATATTTTTAAATATATATAGTATAATTGAAAATATCTACAGATTGTTTAGATAGTTTTTATCTACTAATATGTGGAAATCTAGTAGTTTTATACAATAGGAGGCTAGATTATTATGACAAAGAAAAGAAGTATTATAAGTCAAATACTGTTTTATGTATTACTTGCATCTGCATTCATTGGTATGTTTACCTTGTTTTTTGGTAATTTTACCCAAATTCAAACTTGGGATGTAACTAATGTAGATGAGAAGTTATCAACACACGAAGTTATTAGAATTGAATATTCTACTATATATGATTTAACAATAGTTAATGGTGTTGCTGAAGATAGTGTTGAAAATGAAGAAATTCAATTTACATTTTCTGTATCGACTCAGTGGTTTACAACTGAGTTTGAATTAGATGGAATTATGCATGATTCATATCTATCTATATTTACTAAAGAGATACAAGATTATAAATTAGCAAATCCAACTGTAACTGATGAAGAATCATATATTAGAGCTGATAATCCATTTGAAGTTTCATGGTGGGACGCTTGGGGACCAACAATATTATTGCTTGGTGTCAGCGTAGTATTTGGTATATTCATTTATAGACGTTTAGCGCGTTCAGTCAATAGCATGAATAGGGGCGAAATGGACTTTAATAAGTCTAAAGCTCGCAAAGTTGATGCTAGTAGAATTAAATTCAATGACGTAGCTGGATGTGATACTGAAAAAGCTGAAATGGAAGAAATTGTAGAATACTTAAAACAACCTGCAAGATTTTCTAAATTAGGTGCTAAGCTACCTAAAGGTGTATTGTTAGTAGGTCCTCCTGGAACAGGTAAAACTTTGCTTGCTAAAGCAGTTGCTGGCGAGGCAGGCGTATCGTTCTATTCAATTAGTGGATCTGATTTTGTTGAAATGTTTGTTGGTGTTGGTGCTGGTAGAGTTAGAGACATGTTTAAAGTTGCAAAAGCTACTGCGCCTTGTTTAATATTTATTGATGAAATTGATGCTGTAGGTCGTCAACGTGGAGCCGGTTTAGGTGGCGGGAACGATGAAAGAGAACAAACACTAAACCAATTACTTGTTGAAATGGATGGATTTAATGAAAATTCAGGCATTATTGTAATGGCTGCAACTAATAGAGAAGACGTTCTTGATCCAGCTTTATTACGTGCAGGACGTTTTGATAGATTAATTACTGTTTCTTTACCAGATAAAAAGGGAAGAGAAGCAATATTCCATGTTCATGCAAGAGGTAAAGTAATTGATCCAAATATTGATTTTGGTCAACTTGCAAAAAGAACGGTCGGTTTTTCTGGTGCTGATATTGAAAACGTTCTTAATGAAGCTGCCATACTTGCAATTAGAGCAAAAAGAGAACTTGTTTTAATTGAAGATATAGATGAAGCAATTGATAGACGTATAGCTGGTCCTGCAAAAAATACAAGCCGTTTAAGTGATTCAGAAAGAAAACTTGTTGCATATCACGAAGCCGGTCATGCAATTATTGGTCTAACACTTAAACATTCTGATAAAGTACAAAAAATTACAATCATACCTCGCGGCAGAACAGGTGGTCATGTCTTAATGACTCCTGAAGAGGATAGATTCTTAATGACTAAAAAAGAATTAGAAGCTAGAATTGTTGGATATCTTGGTGGACGTAGTAGTGAAGAAATATTTTTCAAAGATGTTTCAACAGGTGCTCATAATGACATTGAAATGGCAACAAGAATTGCTAGGTTGATGGTTACTGAATATGGTATGTCTTCACTAGGTCCTATTCAATATGAGAAAGATACAAATAGCGTTTTCCTTGGAAGAGATTATAATTCTTCTAAGAAAAATTTCTCAAGCAAATTAGCTTTTGAAATTGATTCTGAAGTAAGAAAAATTATTGACGCCGCACATGAAGAAGCAATAAGAATAATCAAAGAACGTAAAAAGGACGTTATCACTATAGCAGAAACTTTACTTGAAGAAGAACAAATTACTGCGGAACAAATCGATTACTTGCTTGAAAATGGCAAGTTACCTCCAAAAGTTGAAGTTGTTGTAAAACAACCACAAGCTGATGGCGAAACTATTGTTGTTGAAGTTGATGAAACTGTTGGTAACGTTGTCGATAGTGAAGTGAAAGAAGAAGTTATTATAAAACCTGAACAACCTTTAGTGAATGATTTATTTAAAGAGGAACCTAGAGAAGAAAAACTACCAAAGGATGATACCGTTGAAGTTAAAAAGGTTACTAGAAAACCACGCACTAAAAAGACTGAAGAGAAAAAAACCGAAGATAAGAAGGATAAATAATGATGAGCAATAGAACAAGTAGCTATAATATTAAAATTTTGATTATTGCTTCTGTTTTTGCTTTATTGATATTAATCGGATTTATTCTAATAAATGTACTCGTTAAAGATTTAGGACAATTAGTTTTATTTAATGGTATAGCGCTTAGCTTAATGATTGCTACGTTAGTATTTATTGGGTTTTATTTTCAAAAAGCTAGAAGTAGTGTTAGTTTGCCTAATAACGAATCAAACGAATAGTATATATGAAAAACAGTATTGCAGACATATCTTTTGATGGTGTTGTAATTTTAGGACCAATGGCTGGTTTTACTTCTTTAGCATATAGAGAATACAATAAATCTTTTGGAATAGCTTATTCTGTCAGCGAAATGATATCAGATGCTGGATTAGTTTATGGAAATATTAAAACTTTCGATTATTTGAAAACATCCGTTAAAGATAGACCGGTTGCATTACAACTTTTTGGTGCAAGTAAGGAAGTGACATTAAAAGCAATTGATATTATTGAAAATCAGCGATTTGAATATGATTTTTTAGATTTGAATTTTGGGTGTCCTGTTAATAAAGTCACAAAAACAGGTGCTGGGAGTGCATGGCATAAAAGAATAGATGAACTTTATGATTATGTAAATTCAATCGTTGTAAAAAGCAAGAAACCTGTCACAGCAAAAATTAGATTAGGATGGAATGATGCTAATATAAACTTTAGGGTAATGATTAAAACACTTGAAGAAGCAGGTGTTAGTGCGATATGTGTTCATTCTAGGACAACTAAACAATTATATAGCGGGACTGCTAGACATGAGTTATTAAAGAACTTACAAGACGAGATTAAAGTTCCATTAATTATTTCAGGAGATATATTTTCTTTAGATGATGCAATCAAAGCAAAAGAAATAACAAAAGCTAAATACATTATGGTTGCAAGGGGCGCAATTGGAAATCCATTTTTAATAAAACAAATAAATCATTATTTTAAAACTGGAGAGAAACTTCCAAGTATGTCTAATAACGAAATATGTTTAAGTGCAGTTGAATTGTGCAAAATGCTAATAGATGAAAAAGGTGAATTTGCTGCAGTAAGAGTTTTTAGATCTATAGCGCCATTTTATATTAAACACATGTCTGGAGAGAAAAAAAACATGCGCCAGCAAATAAATGGAATGTGTACTTTGAAAGATGTGAAGGAAATTTTTGCTCAGCCTTTATAAAATACCTTGTAAAAACCCAATTAATTTTTAAAAATCGTTGTTTTTACTATATTTTATTAAAATAAACAAATAATATAATTTTTATATTATAATGTATTTATAAATTTATCGGAGAATGTATTATGGAAATTAAACTTAATGATCAAGAAATTGCTAGAAGAGAAAAACTAGAAAAATACAAAGAACTTAATGTAGACCCTTTTGGTCATAAGTTTATTACCACTCATAGTATTGAACAGGTAAGAAACTTAGCTAAAGACAAAACTGGTGAACAACTTGAAGAAAATCATATTAATGTAACTATAGCTGGCAGAATAAATGCAATTAGAAGAATGGGCAAGGCATCATTCATATCAATACAAGACAAAACGGGTTTTATCCAATCATTTATTGGCTTAAATGTCGTTGGTGAAAAATCATACGAAGTTTTCCATCTTGCTGATATTGGTGATATAGTTGGCATCAGCGGAAGAGTTATGTTAACTCGCACAGGCGAATTAACTATAAGGGCAGAAGTATACACACATTTAGTTAAAGCTTTAAAACCATTTCCTGAAAAGTTTCATGGTTTAACAGATGTAGAAGAAAGATATAGAAAAAGATATCTTGATCTAATTTGTAATGAAGAATCAAAACGTGTTGCATTATTAAGACCAAAAATAATTAGGACAATGCAAAATTATTTTGATTCACTTGGCTTTGTCGAAGTTGAAACTTCCGTCTTAAGTCCAATTTTAGGAGGTGCTTCTGCACGTCCGTTTGTAACACATCATAATACATTAGATAAAGACTTTTATTTAAGAATCGCTACCGAGTTGCCACTTAAAAAGTTATTAGTAGGTGGTCTTGAAAGAGTTTATGAAATCGGTAGACTCTTTAGAAACGAAGGAATGGACTCAACACACAATCCAGAGTTTACAACCGTTGAATTATATGAAGCTTATGGCGACCTTGGAAGTATGAGAGAAATATGCGAAAACGTATTTAAGGAAATTGCAAGAAAATGCTTGCCTTCACTGCAAATTGAGTATGACGGAAAAATAATTGATTTAGAAAAACCATTTGCATGGGTATCAATGAATGACTTAATAAAAGAATCAGTTGGAATTGATTTTTATGAAGTAAAAAGTTTAGATGAAGCAAAAGAACTTGCTAAAAAACATCATGTTGAATTAGATGATCATATAGCAAGTGCAGGCGAGATTATGAATTTGTTCTTTGAAAAATTCTGTGAAGAAAAATTAATTCAACCAACATTTGTTCACACTTATCCAATTGAAATTTCTCCACTTACAAAAAAATGTGAAGATGAAAGATTCGTTGAAAGATTTGAGTTGTTTGTAAATGGTCATGAAATGGCTAATGCATATACCGAAATTAATGATCCTATTGACCAAAAAGAAAGATTCATTAAACAAATAGAAGCTCGTGAAAGAGGAGATGAAGAAGCTAATGAAATGGATTACGATTTCTTAGAAGCTTTAGAATATGGTATGCCACCAGCTGGAGGTATAGGTATTGGTATAGATAGATTAATTATGTTGATGAGTGGACACACGTCAATTAGAGAAGTAATATTGTTCCCAACAATGAAAGATAGATAAAGTATGAGGCACAGTTATTACAATTCAATGCTTCATTTAGCGAATATGAATGATGATGGAATTAAACAGTATTGCAAAACAGCAAATAAAACTATAAAAATAATGACCACGATATTTATTATTGTAGGTTTGTTACTTATTATAGCAGGTCTTGTTGTAACCTTCGCTATACCAAGTGAAGATCTAATGTTTGGCGATAGTATTATGAACGAAGGTATTTCTATGGTAGGTCCTATACAAATGATGACTTTTATACCAGGTGGGATTTTTACATTACTTGGCATCATTTTAAGATTAACTATTCCAAGAGCTATGACATATGAAAGAGTTATTCAAAGACTAGAAAAATATGGTTATAGAAAAACATACACTAATACATTAGATCAAATCGATGCAAATAGTAATGCAGAGAGTATTGAAGCTTTAAAACAAAGATTAAACGATTTAGAAGCGAAGTTAGAAGAAAAAAATAATAATCAATAGGGCTTAGGTCCTATTTTTCTTTCTAGACCCCTTAATATTATTAAGGAGCAACAGAATAAATGACATAAAGTCTTTACATTCAAGTTAAAATTTTATAAAATATTTTGATAGCATGGAAGCTGCTATTTACTCTTTTGTCGCTTATTAAAGCGGCCGAAAGTCCAAAAAGGAGGTATAGATATGAAGAAATACGAACTCATGTATATTCTTAAAGCTGATTTAACCGAAGAAGCTCGTAGTGAAAAGATCGCTAGTTTACACGAAGTATTAACATCAAATGGTGCTGAAATTACTAAAGTAGACGAGTGGGGAGTTAGAGATTTTGCTTACATCATGAAAGATGAAACAAAAGGCTACTACGTTGTTGTTAAAATGAATGCGGATGTAACAGCGTTAAACGAATTTGCACGTAAAGTCAGATTTGATAAAAAACTTATTCGTCATTTAATTACTGTTGATTCAAACTAATAATTAAAAGGAGAACAATATTATGTTAAACAGAGTAGTTTTAGTAGGTCGTCTTACAAAAGATCCAGAACTTAGAAGAACAGCCAGTGAGATTGCAGTAGCTTCCTTTACAGTAGCAGTCGATAATCGTGGCGGTAAGGAAAGAACAACAAGTTTTATTCCATGCACAGTTTGGAACGCCCAAGCTGATAATGTTGCTAAGTATACTCGTAAAGGGTCACTTGTAGGTGTTGAAGGAAGATTACTTCAAAGAACTTATGATAGAAAAGATGGAACTAAGGCTAATGTTTTAGAAGTTGTATGTGATTCAGTTACTTTTTTAGAATCTAAAAGTGTAACAGAAAACAGAGATGACATCGCAAAAGAAGATAGTCGTAACCTAGACAGCATTGATATTGCTGCAGACGACTTACCATTTTAAGAAAGGATATCAATTATGGGATTTAAAAAAGTTAGAGCTCGCAAAAAAGTTTGTTACTTTACAAAAAATAAAATCACTCATATCGATTATAAAGACGTTGAATTATTACAAAGGTTTATCTCTCCAAACGGAAAGATTGCTCCTCGTCGTATAACTGGTACAAGTGCTAAACATCAAAGACAACTTGCATCTGCGATTAAAAATGCTCGTATAATGGGTTTATTACCATTCATTACTGACTAATTATAATTACTTAAATGCCCTTATCTAAGGGCATTTTTTTATGCTTAATTTTATGTGTATTTTTTCAGTCATGTTCATTTACTTTTTACTTTAAAGTAAAATAAGGGTATAATAACAAGTATGAAAAGAATATTGACTGCATTTAAAGTTGGGTTTGGAATCATTGGCATTATTGAAATGACTATGGTTATTATTTTGCTGACTTTATATCATTTCAATGTTTATAACTTACAAGGTATATTTGATGAATATGCTGCAATTATATTACTTGCTGTAGTAGTTGCTATTAACATCGGTATTGGATGGTTTTATATTTTAAAGTCCGCGAAACAAAGAAGAGAGTCGGATTTGAAAGCAGCTGAACTTATTGGTGGTGACATACAAGAAGCTTATAACTTTGGTATGATAGGATTAGTTGTTGTTGATGAAAACAATAATGTTATTTGGACAAACGACTTGTTCAAAGAGAGAAAAATTAATATTTTAGATGTAAACATTTTAGATTTCGAACATTCTTTAAGAGAACTTCAAGATTCAAATACTGAAAAGATTGTTAAAGTGTCAATTAATAATCGTAACTACGATGTTAAGTATTTAAGTGAAGCTAGATTGTATATTTTTAAAGATGCAACCGAATATGAAGCTATGGCAGCATATTCAAAAGAACAATCAATTGTTGTCGGTTTAATTATTATTGATAATTATAACGATGTTTCTAGCAATGTTGATGATTCGAATGATATTGTTTCAAAAGTTAAAAATATAATATTTGATTATTGCAAGGAGTACGGAATTTTACTAACAAGATATCGTAATGACTCATATTTTGCTATTTGTAATTTTGCTGCACTTGAAAAGATTAAGCAAGATGAATTTTCTCTGCTGCACAAAGTAAGAGAATTAGGAGATAAACAAGATGCACCGCCAACTCTATCAATCGGTTTTGCTTTTAATTTCCCAGACATAATTAAGTTAAATGAAATGGCAACTTCAGCACTTAATATAGCGATGTCTAGAGGCGGTGACCAAGCAGTTGTTTCACGTTATGGCGAAGATTTAAAATTTTATGGCGGTAAAGTTGAAGCCACGGAAAAAAGAAGTAAAGTTAAAGTTCGTGTATTAGCAGATTCACTTATTACAACCATCAAAAATTCAACAAATGTTATAATCATGGGGCATGTTGATGCAGATATGGACTCTGTTGGCTCATGTCTTGGTATAAAAGCAATTTGTGATCATTTCCACAAACCTTCGTTTATAGTTTATGAACCAAAATTAACTGAAAAGAAAGCAAGAGGTGCATTGGTTAATTCTTTTCCAAGAGAAGAATTAATGAAAATGACAGTCACTACAAAAGAAGCTTATGATAAAGTAAAATCAAATACACTTGTAGTTCTTGTTGATACACATAGACCTTCTATATCAATGGCACCAAAAGCGTTAGAAAAAGCCACAAAGATTGTAGTTATTGATCATCATAGAAGAAGTGATGAATTTGTTGAAATGCCAGTTTTCTCATATGTTGAACCAAGTGCTTCTAGTGCTAGTGAGTTGGTAACAGAATTAATTCAATATGCAACAGAGAATCCTAAAATATCTATACCTAGTAAATCAGCTACAATTATGCTATCTGGTATATTCCTTGATACTAATCAATTTAGAGCCAAATCAACGGGAATAAGGACGTTTGAAGCATCAATGATCCTACGAGAGTTTGGGGCTGACACTGCAACGGCTGATGACTTCTTAAAAGATGAATTTGAAGAGTACTCTTTAATTAATGAGATCATTACTACACTAAAAACTCCTCATGCAGGAATTGTTATGTGTAAAACAAAAAACTCACAACCTGTCGAAGCAGCAACTCTTGCAAAAGTTGCAACACGCTGTTTACAAATGAAGGGTGTTAATGCGGCCTTTGTCATTGGTAATGTTGATGATAATACTGTTAAGGTGTCATCACGAAGTGATGGGACAATTAATGTTCAATTACTAAATGAAAAAATGGGCGGTGGAGGACATTTTGCTTCTGCTGCATCATCATTCAAAGGCTCGTCTATTGATAAAGTTGAAGATATTTTGCTAGATGTGCTTGATACATATATTTCTGCAGCAAGTCAGAATTAGGAGATTATTATGAAAGTTATATTATTACAAGATGTTAAAAATTTAGGCAAAAAGGGAGATGTTGTTACAGTAAGCGACGGTTATGGAAGCAATTTCTTAATAAAAAATCGTTTAGCGGTATTGAAAACTGAAAAGTCTACAGAAGTTTTAAATCAACAAATTGCCGCTGATAAAAAGAAGTACGAAGAAGATAAAAAAGCAGCTGAAGAAGTTAAAGAAAAATTAAAGAACATTGAATGTGTATTTGTTGTTAAAAGTTCACCTAATGGGAAAATGCTAGGAAGTGTTACTGCAAAACAAATAGAGTCATTTTTAAAAGAAACACACGATATTATAATTGATAAAAGAAAATTTTTAGATAATGCCCAAGTTAATACTTTTGGATCACATATTTTGAAAATAGAATTATTTAAGGGTGTTATAGCTGAAGTTAAAGTTACAACAAAGGTATAAAATATGGCAAAAAAAGAGATCACAATACCATCTAACATCGAAGCTGAAAAAGCTTTAATCGGTGCAATTATTACCGATTTTAAAGCATGTAACCAAGCAGTTTCTACAGTTTTGGTTGAGGATTTTTATGATGAAAGACACCAAGCTATTTTCGAAGCTGTTGTTTTCTTGTTGTATAAACAAGGAGAAAAAGTTATTGAATCTTCAACAATAGCGCAGCAATTAATTCTCAATAAAACTATGGATTTAGTTGGTGGTGTACCATACTTGATTGAATGTATTAATTCTTGTCCGAGTGTTTCTAATATTAATCACTATGTAGATATTGTAAAAGAGCAATCATTATTAAGAAAGATGTTAACTTTAACCCAACAAGTTTTAGATGAATTTGGAGACAAAATTACTAATCCTAATGAGTTTGTTGCAAGTGTTCAAAGAAGAGTTACACAAGTTGCAGAAAAAAGAAAAATATCTGATCTAGTTCATTCAGGCGAACTAATTACCACTTTTAAAAGAAATTTAGATTTATTAAGAGAGTCTTTTAAAGATAATGATTCAATGGTTACGGGTGTTAATACTGGATACTCAAGATTGAATCAATTTACTCATGGATTTCAAAAGGGAGAAATGTATGTTGTAGGCGCTAGACCATCTGTTGGTAAAACAGCTTTTGCCTTAAATATTGCATATAATGCTTCGATTAAATCAGACATCCCAGTTATTTTCTTTTCTCTTGAAATGAGTGCTCAAAAAATTATGGAAAGATTAGTGGCTAGTCGTTCTTTGGTTGCGCTTGAAAAAATTCAAACTGGTTTTTTTGCTAGACCAGAACAATTAAAACTTGATGGTGCTACAACTGAAATTTCTAAGAGCGCTGTATATATTGATGATACACCAAATATTCCTTTTATGGATATGGCAAGTAAAATTAGAAAGTTTAAATCTGAGCGTCCTGATTTAGGTCTAGTTGTTATTGACTATCTTGGTTTGCTTTCTCTTGATAATGTTAAGTATGACAATAGAACTGATCAAGTCAGACAGCTATCGCAATTATTAAAAGGCTTAGCAAAAGATTTGCAAATACCAATAGTTGTGCTTGCTCAATTATCTCGTAAAACTCAAGAAAAAGATGGTGGCGTTCCAGAACTTATTCACTTAAGAGAATCCGGTGCTATTGAACAAGATGCTGACGTTGTTATGTTATTGCATAGGCCAGATTATCAAAAAACAGGGCTAGAAGAAAATAAAAAGCATGTTGCATCTCCAAGCGATAATACAGATGCAAATACTGAAAAGACAAATGAATCTGTAATTAGAACGATGTATGGCTCAGATGTTTCGCCATTAAATGTTATTGTTGCAAAAAACAGAAACGGTAAAACTGGATTAGTCCCATTGATATTCTTTAAACAATATGGACGCATTGATAATCCAACGAAAGAATACGAAGATTATTTAATAGAAGCAAGGCAAATTAGCTAAAAATAATTGGTTTTTGCACCGATTTTGAGAAAAATGAAGATTACGATAATTGCAGTAGGAACAATAAAAGATTCATACTTTAAATTAGCAATTAATGAATACTTAAAAAGAATACAAGGATATTCAAATATTGAAATAATAGAAGTTAATGAGTCGAAAGTTACGAAAGAAAATGTGCAAAGTGAAGTAGATATCTGTAAAAATAAAGAAGGTGAATTTATTTTATCAAAAATCAAATCATCAGATTATGTTGTTGGATTAGATTTAGGTGCTAAAGAATATGACTCAGTGTTGTTTTCAAAAGAGTTAAATAAAATGTTTATCAAAGGAAACTCAAAAGTCACTTTTGTAATTGGTGGTAGTTATGGATTAGGTACAAATATCAAATCTAGATTAAATGAGTCTATATCCTTATCTAAACTTACATTCACCCACCAAATGACAAGAGTTATATTGCTTGAAGCATTATACAGGTGTTTCAAAATATCAAATAATGAAAGTTATCATAAATAGGAGGTTGTATGAACTATAAAGAATTTAACCATTTAAAACTAATTAAGGACTCAAAAGTTCCTTTTTGTAATGTCTATGAGTTAGAAGATGGAGAACGTTTAATAATTGAACCTCTTTTTTATACCCAGTTAGAAGGAATGAAAAGACTTCATGAAAGTAAGATGGACATAATCATTGATGCAATTATAAATGAAGCTAGAAAACATAAGAATGTAATATTTACAGCTGATTATGATGACCCATATGTTGATTTACCTGGCTATGTTTATCGCGAAATGAATGATATTACAGACCCTCTATTAATTTTTGTTGAAGATAAGTCTAGAGGTTCTGATTACGGAGATTAATATGATAGGCTTAATAGTGTATAACTACTGTTTCAAGCAGTGGGATGAAAATCTAGCACAAGTCAAAAGATATGTAGAATGTTTCAAGCAACTTAAAATAGAAGTAGAGATAATTTCTAATATTGAGACAGAAAAATTTCTTGATAAGTATCATGACGACGTCTCTTTTTGCTTATTTTTAGATAAAGATATCGCTCTAGCTAAATACATTGAAACTTTAGGTGTGAAAGTTTTTAACGACATTAGAAGTATTCAATACTGTGATGATAAGAGTCATATATATTATCAATTAAAAAAACACATGGTTGAAACGCCAATAACATATGCCTTTCCATTAACTTTTGACTCTAATTATTTATCAATAAAAGATGAACTGATAAAGGAAATAAATCAAAAAGGAATACATTACCCATTTGTAGTTAAAGAGTGTTTTGGTTCATTCGGTGAGCAAGTATATTTAGTTGAAGATTTCGGTTCATTCGGTGACATTTTAATTAATACAAGAGGCAAGAAGTTAATTGCACAGCAGTTTATTGAATACTCTTCTGGTAAAGATATACGCGTTAATGTTATCGGTTCTAAAGTTCATAGTGCAATAGAAAGGCATAATCCTAGTGATTTTAGAAGTAATCTTACGAGAGGTGGTACAGCTAAAATCGTTCAAATCAGCGATGAAATTGCTGAATTAGCTGTTGCCGCAAGCAAAGCATGTAAATGTATATTTTCTGGTGTGGACGTTGTTTTAGATGAAAACAATAAAGCTTATGTAATTGAAGTTAACTCAAATCTTAGAACTCTTTCAAGTGAACGAGTTGGAGTTAAGGACCTAACTTTAAATATTTGTGAATACATTATTAAAAGAATATAATATTAATATGAAAAAACAAGTAGTTGGACTAGCGCTTATAAGTCTTCTTTTAAGTAGCTGTCGGTTTGGTGTTTCATTTGAAAATGCAAAGTTATTATTTGAAGATGTATATAATAATAAACTTTATAGTTTTGCAGAAGTTACAAAAACAACAACTTACTATGATAGTAATAAAACAATAATTGAAAATATAGATCTAGAAAACAAACGTTACAAAAAAGAAATAGTCATAGAAGATAATATTACAATAATAACACTTGAAGAACATGGTAACTGTCTTTCATATTTGAAAACGTCTTATTTAGATAGTTATACTATTGAAGAATTAAATGTAACACTCGACGTTGCATTACAAAACATGAAAGAGAGTGTATCAAGTGAAATACTGGATATTATTGAATTTGTAAATTTCCATTTAATTACTGACAATTATGTTTATGCTGCAACAGGTGGTCTTGGAAACTTAGAGTTGCACCTAAGTATTTCTAATAATGGGCAAACAACTTCTCATAAAACCGAATACAATGATTATAAATTAACTTCATTTACAAGTTTAGAACAAACAACAATCTGGGAATATACGAAATAAAAAAAGCGCTTTTAAGCGCTTCTTTAATTTATTTCTTAATTTTTATAGTCGGTGCTTTTGCCTCATCCTAGGTGGTGCA
>CAYJLA010000008.1:0-43775 GCA_964371305.1 uncultured Staphylococcaceae bacterium
ACATCTCGAGCAGGGACGAAAGTCGGGCTTAGTGATCTTGCGGTTTTCCATGTGGGAGGGCCGTGACTCAACGGATAAAAGCTACTCTGGGGATAACAGGCTGATTGCGTCCAAGAGTTCACATCGACGACGCAGTTTGGCACCTCGATGTCGGCTCATCACATCCTGGAGGGGTAGCACCTTCCAAGGGTTGGGCTGTTCGCCCATTAAAGTGGTACGCGAGCTGGGTTCAAAACGTCGTGAGACAGTTTGGTCCCTATCTGTCGTGGGCGCAAGTAGTTTGAGAGGACCTGTCCTTAGTACGAGAGGACCGGGATGGACATAGCAATGGTACACCAGTTGTCACGCCAGTGGCACAGCTGGGTAGCTACCTATGGAATAGATAAACGCTGAAAGCATCTAAGCGTGAAGCTAACCTCAAGATGAGACTACTCATTCGAAAGAAGTAAGACCCCTTCAATGTCAGGAGGTTGATAGGATGGAAGTGTAAGCACAGCAATGTGTTCAGCTGACCATTACTAATAGGTCGAGGACTTAATTTCTTAGATTTTCAACGAATCAAAACAATAAAATTTTAGGGTAACTATAATAAGAAAGACATGATCAATAAATATCCAGTTTTCAAAGAACAATGCAAAATAAAAAAAGTCTGGTGGCGATGGCGCGGAGGACACACCTGTTCCCATCTCGAACACAGAAGTTAAGCTCCGTAGTGGCGAAGGTATCTCGAAAGAGGAAGAATAGCGAGCCGCTGGGCTTTTTTTATTTCATATTTTGCTAAAAAAAGATGTAATTATTTATATATAGGTTTATAATTTAAGTATGTACGATAAGACAAGAATACCATTATTCATAGCAATAGGAGCAGTATTTATCTCTTTTGTTTTGCTTCTTTTACCGTTTCCATCGTTGGAAGGTTATGAGGTTGTTACAATTTATTCACTTGCTGATGACATTGTTCCATGGCTGTTTTGTTTATCTATAATTTTTACTTTAGGGTTGATCATAGTAAAATTTATATTTATTACATCGATATCTACGTATATTTTTTCTGCTCTTAATGTTATTATGATTGCTTTTTGTTTTTCATATTTGATAGTAATTTCAAATAGAATTTCGCCATTGTGGATGTATACAAATTTAGTTTTATATGCGGTTTCTTGCGTTGGTGTCTTGACAACTGATGTAATTGTTTACAAGCTTAATATGAGATATTATTTTGGGTTTGTTGAAAATAAAAAACGTGGAGGAAATATTTATGAATAGAAATTGCTTAACTATTATGTTAGAACACACACATGAATCTGAGTTGGTATTGCGTGATATCTTGGACAGTGGATACAATGGAACAATTATTGCAGCTGATTCTTTAAAGCATACTTTTTTGCATGATGAAAAGGCGAAAGTTCCAGCTTTTTTATCGTTAATACATCTTGATAATCTGGAACAAAGTAAAAATATTATGGTAGTTATGATTTTAACAAATGAAGAACTTAGCAAAGTTAAGTCAATTGTTCATGATGAAACTGAATCTTTTACAAAAATTAAAGGTTGTATGTACACTACAGCTTTATTAGATTACGAAGGTAGTTTTTAGAATATGAGTTCGATTTTAGCTGTCGCTATTGCGATGGTTGCGGGATTATTATTCTCTAAATTAGCAAAATTTGCAAAATTGCCAGATATAACTGGATATTTAATTGCGGGTATTATTGTTGGTCCAAGTGTGCTTGGTCCATATATTGGTGGTTGGAGTCAAACTGGACCAAATACTTTAGAGGCGATTTCATTTATAAGTGAAATGGCACTCGGTTTAATTGCCTTCAATATAGGTATGTCTTTTAAATTTTCTGTACTTAAAAAGATAGGTAAAAAGATATCAATTATTACAATTTGTGAAGCTCTTGGTGCGGTATTAATAACAATGTCCATGCTTGCTATTGTGATGTTATGCGGTTTACCGATTGATATATCAATTATATTCACTCTTGGCGCAATTTCTGCGGCGACAGCGCCTGCTGCAACACTTATGATTATTAAACAATATAAGGCAAAAGGATCAGTTGTTAACACCCTTTTACCCGTAGTTGCATTTGACGATGGTATTGCATTAATTTTATTTGCTATATTTTTTTCTCTAGCTAAAGGATTTGCTGGTGTAGAAGCGATTACCGCTATGGATGTTATTGTTTTCCCATTATTAGAAATCATTGCTTCAATTACTTTAGGTATTGTGCTTGGGCTTGTTCTTATGGGTGCATGTAAACTTTTTTCATCTAAGGAAAACAGATTTATGTCTACAATTGCAATTATTTTAGTTAATATCGGTATTTGTGTAACTATAAATCATGTAGCGAACATTGACTTTGAGATGTCATCACTTCTTTCATGTATGGCACTTGGCGCAACATTTTGTAATACTTGCAAAGACTTTGAGAGAATATTTAATGATGTTGATAAGATTACACCTCCAATCTATATGTTATTCTTTGTTATTTCTGGAGCCCACCTCAACTTCTCAATATTTACAAATAGTTCAATCGTGGTAGTTGTAGTTGTAACTGCTTTAGTTTATCTCGTGTTTAGATGTGTTGGAAAATATACAGGAGCGTATATTGGAACAACAATTACAAAATGCGAACCACAAGTTCGAAAATATCTTGGATTTACACTGTTCCCTCAGGCAGGGGTAGCCATTGGTCTTGCTACAACAGCCTCTCTTTCGTTTTCATCTATGGGAGTTGAGTCTCTTATAACGGCTGGAGAGGTCATTCTTGCTATAGTATTGTTGTGTACATTAGTATACGAATTATTTGGTCCGGTGATTACGAAAATCGCTTTGATAAAATCTGGAGACATTGTTTTAAATGAACAAAGTGGACCAGCTTGCGATATTTAATCTTAATTGCGATTTATATCAAGTGTGGTATAATGTGTTAGGTTAATTATGAAAAAAAGAAATGGTTTTACAATAGTTGAATTAGTTATAGTACTCGCAATAATGGGAATAATGTCTGCAATTGCGATTCCTTCTATTGCTATTGCTGTTCAAATTACTGAAGAAAGAGACCTTCAAGTTTTATTACAAGATGGATACAATGATTATGCGGTAGATGCAGCTGATGGAGTTTCAGATGAAAACAACGCGCATTTACCATACTATCAAAGAGATGAAGTTGTTAATGTCCATGATGATAAAAAATATATATATGTTGATAACGAATGGTCCTTAGATTCCTCAGTTACAATTGGCGAAAGTGGGAAATTAGGTTATTATAATTTCTGTACAATATACATAAAAAAATAATCAGTATTCGCTACTGGTTTTTTTATTTTTTTATTCATTTGAGTTGATTTTAATAATTTCTATGTTTATAATATAAAAGATTAATAGGAGGACATTAATATGTTAAATAAATTAGTCGCAAGAAAAAATATGTTACTCGCTAGAGAACAAAAAGGTTTTACAGTTGTTGAATTAGTTATCGTTATTGCAGTTATCGGTATCTTAGCAGCTATCTTAATTCCTACATTCATTACATTAGTAGATAATGCTAATGCACAAGCTCTTCAAGCTGAATTACGTGATTCATACCTCACATTCCTTTCAGCAGACGTAGACAACATCAAAATCGGACAAGAAAATGTTATCTTAGTCGATGGTGCTGTTACTGATCTTGCAGATCTTGAAGCTGGATACAGATGGAATGCTGATCCAAGCGTAGAATTATGGCAAAAACTTACTGCTGCTCCAACTGGAACATATGATGCGGCAGCAATGGATTTAGGAGTTTTCGGTACATATACTGTTATCGATGCAACAGCTCTTACAATGCCAGCTTTATAGTTAAAAGCTTAAATTAAAAAAGTCCTCTTAATAGAGGATTTTTTTATGTTGTTTGCTAAGATGAGATTTAATATGTATAATCTTATTAATTATATAATATAATTAAGTTATGGAGGTGTTGTTATGCTAAATACATTAATAAATAGAAGAAACAAATTACTTAATAATAGAAGAAGTGCTTTTTCGATAGTCGAATTAGTTATCATAATAGCTGTCATAGGTATACTTGCAGGTATATTTATTCCTACATATTTATCTCTTACAGCAAGTAATGAAGCTAAAGTTTTACAAACTAAACTTAATGAAGTATATTTAGAATACGCTTCAAGCAATGAAGATTTCCTTGATGAAAGAGAAGTTGCAATTGTTCAACTTGATGATGATGGCAAAGCTCCGCCGTCAAACCCCCAATATGTTTATATTGGAGATACGCCAGAAACTAGTAAATGGTCTATTTTAGAGCCTACATACGGGTTTATTTCGTTGACTTCAGATATCGATATTCAATCTGGATATGGCATATTTTTGTTATATACTTTTGAAAAAGAGCCTGACAAAATAGATAATTTATATGATACTTATGTTAGTAGTACAGTTATACCAGCAGAAGCATTGAACAAAGATAAAATCCTTGCAGTTAGATTTGGTGTAGATCCTAACAACCAATCTAATAACACATATTATATTTATAGTAGAAAAACATCAGTTTCAATTATGGACTGGAATAAGGTGGATGTTGTTCCGAGTCATGGAACTTTACTTGCAGGGTCAAAGGTTAATAACGGACTAGCACTTTATGCGTTAGTTTAAGGTAAATTTTACTATTTAATTATTAGTTTAATTATGGTATATTAATATAGAAAATAAGGAATGTAATTAAAATGGCGCTTGATAAAAAAACTGAATATGGTGGAATTGATATATCCATAGAAGCTATTGCTTCTGTTGCTGGTGATGCTGCTAGTGAATGTTATGGTGTTGTCGGTCTTTCGCCAAGGAATTCTTTTAAAGACGAGTTAGATGAATTGCTAGGAAGAGAAAATTATCACAAAGGCATCAGCGTTGCAAAAACAAAAAATGGAGTAGCAGTTAATGTTTATGTTTTTTGTGCATATGATGTAAAAATTACAGAAGTTATAAGTGAAATTCAAAAAAAGGTAAAGTATGTACTTGAAAAAACATTCAACTATAAGTTTAGAACTGTGAATGTTTATGTTCAAGGAATTACTATAGAGTAGGTATAATATGAGATCAATTGATGGCAAAATGTTAAAAAGTATGTTTATTTCTGCAAGTAATAATTTATTTAATCACTATCCAGAAATAGACAGTTTAAATGTATTCCCTGTTCCAGATGGTGATACAGGTATGAATATGAACTTGACTATGTCAAGTGGTGCAAAAGAAATAGCTAATAAAGAATTAAATTCTGCACATGAAATAGCAAAGTCTTTTTCACGTGGATTATTAATGGGTGCAAGAGGAAATTCTGGAGTTATTACTTCACAAATATTTAGAGGTTTTGCTGAAGGTATTTCTGGCTTAGAAATAATAAGAGCTGTTGATTTAGCCAATGCTTTCTACAATGGAAATGTTTCTGCATATAAAGCAGTTTTACGTCCGGTAGAAGGAACTATATTAACAGTTATAAGAGAAAGTGCTGAAGTATTACGTTCTAGTGTTAAAGAAGATATGTCAATCGAAGAATGTATGAAAATTATCGTAAAAGAAGCCCACGCTTCCTTACAAAGAACCCCTGAGTTATTAGCTGTATTAAAGGAAGTTGGTGTAGTAGATTCTGGTGGTGCAGGGCTTTGTGTAATACTCGAAGGTATGCAAAGTGCTATTGATGGAGTAGTCATTGAAAAATCAAATGAAGCTGAAACAACCTTCGTTGAAACTAATTTTGCAACAAAAGGTAGCGAAGGTGAGTTTGGTTATTGCACAGAATTTATTTTAAGAATTGACGAAACTGATAAGACTAAAAAAACTTTCGTTGAAAAAAGATTTACAAATGTTCTATTATCGCACGGTGATTCTGTGGCAATAGTAAGAGATGAGGATATACTAAAGGTTCATATTCATACGTTAAAGCCTGGTAATATATTGACTTACGCGCAACAATTTGGTGAGTTTGTCTCTTTAAAAATTGAAAACATGAGTGAGCAACACTCTGAATTAACTAACACTTCCCCACAAAAAACGCAAGTTGCTGCCGCTCCACAAAAGGAAAATGGAGTAATTGCAGTTAGTAGCGGGAAGGGTATAGATTCATTCTTTAAGCAACTTGGAGTTGACTATATCGTAAGCGGTGGACAAACTATGAATCCTTCCACTGAAGATTTTCTAGAAGCTATAAAAAAAGTAAATGCAAAAAATATTTTTATACTTCCAAATAATTCAAATATTGTGATGGCAGCTTCACAAGCTTGTGATGTTATTGAAGAAGATGTCAATGCTATGGTGGTTCCAAGCAAAACAATTCCTCAAGGTCTTGTTTCTATGATGCGTTTTTCTAGTGAGTTTACACCTGAAAAGAATTTATCTGAGATGAAATCAGCTTTAAAAACAGTTCAATCAGGTTCTATTACATATGCAATTAAAGATACTGATATTGAAGGTGTCCATGTAATAAAAGATCATTATATCGCTATTAAAGATAAAGTAATTGTTTCGTGTGTAAAAGACAAGATTGACGCATTTTACAACTTACTTGAATCCATGATTGATGATGATAGTTCAATGGTTACTGTGTTGTGTGGCGAAGATATTAAAGAAGAAGAAATGACTTCGATTAGTAGTAAACTTGAAGAAAAATATTCAGATATCGAGTTCGATATTCAAATGGGTGATCAACCAGTATATTCATTCTTAATTGGCGTTGAATAATAATAACAATAACTCAGTGAAAAACTGAGTTATTTTTTTGTATAAAATTATATTGTATAATGGTATTTACGACTAATTATAGTATAATTAGTTATATGGTTATTTAAGGAGACAATTATGATTAAAATAGTTTTAGATACATACAGCGGTGACTTAGAAATGATCGAATCAATGACGGCAGCAATTAAATTCGTTAAGGATTTTAATGATGTTGAACTTTTTTTAGTCGGTAATTTTTCAACTCTTACAAAACCCCACGATAGAGTTACATTGATTAATGCAGATGAAAAAATGCCTATGGATATTGGTGCAATGGATGCGCTTCGTAAAAGAAGTACATCAATGTATGTTGCAACTGATGTTATGAATAATGAAAAAGCTGATGCACTAGTTTCGGCAGGTTCAACTGGGGCATTACTGACTCTTGCTACTGTTAAGTTTAAAAAAATTGAAGAAGTTTTAAGGCCTGCTCTTATTTCACCTATTCCGACTAACGACCCTAATAAGAAAGTTATTTTTATGGATTTAGGAGCGAGTAATGAAAATAGTGCAGAAGAATTAGTTCAATTTGCTAAGATGGCTCGTATTTATGCTCAAAAAGCATTCAATAATGTCAATCCTACTGTTGCTTTGTTAAGTAATGGTAGCGAAGAAGCTAAGGGTTCTCCAGTAAGTAAAGAAGCCTATAAAATTATGAAAGAAATTGATTTTCCTAACTTTATCGGAAATATTGAAGCTAAAGACGTTGTGTTTAATAAAGCAGATATTGTCATTACAGATGGTTATTCAGGCAACATCTTTCTTAAAGCGTGCGAAGGCACATCTCTTTTAGTAAAAGATGCTATGAAAAAAATGTTTAAGAAGAATATCTTAACTAAAGTAGCATACTTATTGCTTGGTAAAAATATTAGTATTATGTCAGATACTATGTCTTCAAAAAAGACTGGTGGTGCAATGATGATTGGGTTAAATAAAATTGTTATTAAGGCACACGGAAGTAGCGAAAAAATTGCATTTTATAATGCATTAAAAGTTGCTTATAATTGCTCAAAAGAAAAGGTTGTGGAACTTATTAAAACAGGTTTAAGTGATGAAAAATAATATTCTACAACTACTTAATGGACTAAAAATACCTTTTAAGAATTTTAACCTGTATGAGTCAGCTTTTACTCACTCTTCAATCCATGGAGATCCAATAAAAAAAGAAGACTATGAGGTCTTGGAGTTTCTTGGAGATTCTGTAATTTCATTGACGATAAGCACAATTGCAGTAGAGGTACATAAATCGCAAGATCAAGGTAATTTAAGTAAACTAAGAGCAAGTATCATTAATAAAAAAGCACTTTGCAAACATGCATTAGATTTGAACTTTGATGAATATGTTATAGTGGGAAATTCCTACCAAGGCACATTGTCTACATCATTGCTTGAAGATGTTTTTGAAGCTTTTTGTGGTGCTTTATACTTAGATTTAGGCTTCGAAACAACTTTTAGGTTTTTAAAGACAATATTTATAAAAGAAGTAATAAATTATAATTTTGAAAATTCTACTGACTACAAGTCTAGACTTCAAGAAGAAATTCAAAGTACGCATCGAAATTCACTGGAGTATGTTGTAGTTAAAGAAGAAGGTCCTAGTCACAGTAAGTTTTTTGAAATTGAGGTTAGGTTTGAAGGAATTGTATTAGGTAAAGGTAGAGGAAAAACCAAAAAAGAAGCTTCACAAAACGCTGCAAAAGAAGCGCTCGATAAAAAGGCTGTAGGAGAATAAGATGGGATTTTTTAGTTTTTTAAAAAAACGTGTTAATAACAAAAATAGTTCCGAAGATAAACAAAGTAAGGAGTTGTATATCGACGCTTTAAGTAAGTCTAGAAAGAACTTCGCAACAAAGCTAAACGAATTATCAAAGAGGTATAAAAGCGTTAATTCAGAATATTTTGAAGAACTTGAAGAAATACTTATTGAAGCAGATATTGGTATTTCATTCATATTAAATGTAATTGAAAGTACTTTAAAAGAATCTAAGGAAAATAATATTACTGAACCAAATCAAATTAACGAAATTCTTGTAGATAAGATGTTTTATTCATATGTATCAAGTGGTGAAAGTATTAAGAATGAATTAAGTTTCTTAAACAAAATTCCAACTGTTTTGCTCGTTGTTGGTGTTAACGGAGTAGGTAAGACCACATCTATTGCAAAATTAGCCAACTATTATAAACAAAAAGGAAAAAAAGTATTAATTGTTGCAGGAGATACATTTAGAGCAGGAGCAACAGAACAACTTGATGTTTGGGCACAAAGAATAAGTGTCGACATCGTTAAAGGAAAACAAGGCCAAGACCCTGCAAGCATTGTATTTGACGGTGTTCATAAAGCGGGCGTTAATGGATATGATTTAGTTATAGTGGACACTGCAGGAAGACTACAAACTAAATCACACTTGATGGATGAATTATCTAAAATTAAACGAGTTATAAAAAAAGAATTAGAGAATTCAATCATTGAAACATTTATAATAATTGATTCTACTACGGGACAAAATGGTGTTGTTCAAGCTAAAGCTTTCAACGAAGCAACTGAACTTACTGGAGTAGTAATAACGAAAATGGATGGTACTAGTAAAGGCGGAATTATTTTATCTATAAGAGAAGAATTAGGTGTTCCAGTAAGATTTATTGGGCTAGGAGAAAGGTTAACTGATCTTAAAGAGTTTGACTTAGATTCTTATTTATATGCTTTGACACTTGGAGTGATTAATGATGATCAATAAGCAATATGTATCTATATTACTAGATCAATATAAAGAGTTATTAACTGATACCCAACGAGAGGTTATTATTGATTATGTTAATTTAGATTTATCATTATATGAAATAGCAGAAATGCGTCAAACATCAAGGGCCGCTGTATGTGATTCAATTAAAAAAACTAGTGCAAAACTTCACTATTTTGAGAGTAAATTGAGATTAGTTGAAAAAAATGAGAAAATTAAAAGTTATTTAGAATCAATTAAAAATGAAGATAATTATAACGATATACACAAAATAAAGGAGATTATTGACCATGGCATTTGATAGTTTATCAGACCGTTTAACGGGCATTATAAAAAAAATTAAAGGGCAATCACGTTTAACAGAATCTAACATGGATGAAATGTTAAAAGAGGTTCGTATTGCATTACTTGAAGCGGATATAAATTTTAAAGTTGTTAAGTCATTTATTAACAACGTAAAAGAAAAAGCTATTGGACAAGAAGTTTATAACAAATTGAATCCTGGACAGATAGTAGTCAAGATCGTTCACGATGAACTTGCTGAGTTATTGGGTGATGAAAACAATGAAGTTAAGCTCAACAGAAATAAACCTACTATGTTTTTAATGTGTGGTTTACAAGGTAGTGGTAAAACTACATCTTCAGGAAAGCTAGCATTACTTTATAAGAAGAAATTTAATAAAAAAGTTTTACTAGCGGCGCTAGATACATATCGTCCTGCAGCTATTGATCAACTAGAACAACTTGCTAAACAAATTGGCGTTGATGTTGTTTCATATAGAGACGGCAAAACACCACTAGAAATAGCGAAAATTGCAAAGAAAAAAGCATATGATGATCACTATGATATTTTGGTCCTTGATACAGCCGGACGCTTACAAATAGATGATGTTTTAATGAATGAGTTAAAAGACATCAAAGAAGAGTTAAATCCCGAAAATATTTTATTACTAGTTGATGCATCTATGGGTCAAGATGCCGTTAATGTTGCTAAAAGCTTCCATGAGCAATTAACTCTTACAGGTGCGATTATGTCTAAGCTTGACGGGGATGCAAGAGGTGGCGCGGCTTTAAGTATTAAATTTTTAACAGGAGTTAGCATTAAATTTATAGGTTTAGGTGAAAAGTTATCTGATTTAGATGTGTTTTATCCAGAAAGAATGGCTGATAGGATTTTAGGAATGGGGGATATTGTATCGCTTGTTGAAAAAGTCCAGTCTGAATACGATGAAAAAGATACTAGGAAAAAAGTTGAAAAGATGATGTCTGGTCAATTTACTTTAATTGATTTATTAGAGCAAATGAAACAAGTGAAAAAGTTAGGTTCCATGTCTGCTTTATTAAAAATGATTCCAGGTATGCCTAAAATTACGCCAGAACAACAAGAAAAAGCTGAGCAAGAAATGAAGTTATTTGAAACAATTATTAATTCCATGACCCATCAAGAAAAAATTAATCCTTCGATTTTGAAAAATTCAAGAAAAGAAAGAATTGCACGTGGTAGTGGAACTAATCATATGCAAATAAACAAAGTAATTAAAAAATATGAACAATCAAAAGAAATGATGAAAAGAATGGGGCAAAATAAAAAAGGCGGCATGGGTATGCCACCTGGTATGTTTCCTGGAATGTAAATTATTTCTTAATGAATTTATAACCTTTTTCTATAGCCTCTTTTTCCCAAAGGGGTTTTTCTATACAATTTAATTCATCAATAAGTTTTTCTTCTTCCTTGCTTAATGTATGGTTCTTAAACAGATCAGGTCTATATTTCATCGTTAGTTTCAAACTTTCTTTAAGTCTATATTTATTTATCGCTTTATGATTACCTGAGTATAAAATATCCGGAACTTTATGACCTTCAAAATCATATGGTTCTGTATATTGAGAATATTCCAACAAATCATTGTTAAAGGACTCTGTAGATAAACTTTCTTTAGAAATTACACCATCAATTAATCTTGTAATTGAATCAGCAATTGCCATTGCGGCAATTTCTCCTCCAGTTAATATATAATCACCAATTGAAATTGATTCATCTATATAATTCTCAATTCTTGCATCAATTCCTTCGTAGTGCCCGCAAACTAGCAATATATGCGACTCTTTACTTAGTAGACACGCTTGTTTTTGATCGAATGTTTTTCCTCTAGGGGATAATAATAGTTTCTTTGTATTTTCTCTAGAGTGCATATTTATTGCATCGACAAGCGGTTGCATTTTGAGCACTAAGCCACTTCCTCCACCAATAGGTGGGGTATCAACTCTTCCATACTTGTCGTTTGTGAAATTTCTAATATTTACAATTTCAAAACTTACAGCTTCAGTACCTACTGCTCGCTTAATAATTGAGTTTGTTAAAAAGCCATCAAACATTTCTGGAAACAGGGTGAGTATTGTTATTCTCATTATATTAGTCCTGGAATAGTAGTAATAATAATCACTTTTTCGTCCATATCTACATTTTTAACAAAAGCACTAATGAATGGAACCTTTACAATTTTATTGTCTCTTTTTTTGATCTTCATATTAGTTATACCAGCAATTTCGATAATTTCAACAACTGTTCCAATATTTTCGCCATCATGTGATATAGCAGAAAAGTCTTTTAGATCATCAAAGTAGTAATGGTCCTTTGGTAACGCTTCAGCGTTTTTTTCAACAAGTAGTTCTTTGCCAGAAAGTACGCTAACTTCATCTATTGTGTTAAACTCTTTAAACTTGACTATTATAAATTTGTCAGAATGTCTAAATGAAGAAGTGTGAACAGTAATTAAACCTTCATCAGTATGCACCAATATTACACTGTTCTTTTTAAACCTCTCTTCAAGAAAACTAGTTGTAGGGTAAATTTTTATCTCGCCTTTTAGGCCGTGTGGTTTAACCGCTTTACCAATTGTAACGTAATCCATAATTTTAAAAAAAGGCAATTTAATGCCTTTATTCAACTCCTTCAGTCAACGATTCAAATTTTAGATGTACATGAACGCTTTCTTGTTTGCCATAAATAGAAATTACTTCTCTTAAAGCATTTGCGATAACGCCTTTTCTACCGATCAATTTTGCTGTATCATGAGAGTCACTAATAATTAAGAAAGTAACATCTCTTTTTGAATCATTTGGTAATTCACGTACCATAAGTGCATCCTTGTTTGAAACAAGTGGCGCTACAATAGTTTCAATAATATTAGTTAATTCCATACTTAACTATTTCTTTGCAGTTTTAAGTGCATGAAATTTTGCTAATATACCAGCGTCAGACAACATATGACGAACGCTTTCTGTTGGTATAGCACCATTTTGTAACCACTTAAGTGCAAGTTCTTCCTTTAAGAAAACTCCACCTTCTTTTTTTGATGGATCGAAGTGACCGATTTGCTCGATACAAATGCCATCACGTGCTGTTCTGCTATCGCTAACAACGATTCTGTAAAATGGGTCTTTATGTCTTCCCATTCTTGTAAGTCTAATTTTAACTGCCATAATTTTTCTCCTTAATAGTTAACATTAATATTATATATATAATAAACAAGGTGTCAAGCGCTTTTGCTTAACAGTTTAATATTTTCAAAAAAGTAATGTAATACATTAAACATTTAGTTATAATATATTTTGTGAAAAAGTTAATAGTTTTAACTGCTCCTCCAGGTAGTGGTAAGTCAACATGGGTAAAAAAATACCAGAAAAATAATCCAAACACTTTTGTATTGTCTAGCGATGATTTAAGAGTTGAAATTACCAAGAGATATGATGATTTTTCACGTCAAGATGAAGTTTGGAAAACTTACCTAGATAGACTTAGAGCTTATGGTGAAAAAGAAGGCGACTTTACACTTATTTTGGACGCCTTAAATGATACTAACCAACTTAGACAAAAATATGCTGGTGAAGGAAAAGGTTTTGATAAAGTTGTCCTAATCGCAATAAGCAAAACTCGCGATTTTCTAATTGAGAGAAATTCATGCCGAAGAGTTGATAAAAGAATCCCACATGATGTACTTATGGGTTTGATTGATAAATATGAAAAAGTAGATCAAGCAACTATCGAGTGTTTTGATGAATTTATACTAGTTGATGAATGGTTTTAAAAAATAAGGGCAAGTAATTGGCCTTTTTATTTGCATATAAGATATTTAATTGTAAAATTAAGTTAGAGTAATGTGAGGTTTTTATGATACAAATAAAAAATTTCTCTAAAACATATAATAAAATTTATTATAATGTCAAAGATATTAATCTAGATGTTTTGCCTGGTGATCTTTACGGATTCATCGGCCATAATGGTGCTGGTAAAACGACCACTTTAAAATCGGTAGCAGGTATTTTAGAGTTTGAAAAGGGAGACATTTTTATCGATGGCATGTCAATAAAAAGGCAACCTGTTGAGTGTAAAAAAATTATGGCGTATATTCCTGATAATCCAGAAGTATATGGATCACTTACAGGAACACAATATATAAATTTTATATGCGATTTATATAAAGTTCCAAAAGAAAAGAGAGTTGATTTAATAAATAAATACTCGATAGAGTTTCAACTATTTGGGGTATTAAATGATTTAGTTTCGACATACTCACATGGAATGAAGCAAAAGCTGCTTTTGATTGCAGCATTTATACATGAGCCAAAGGTTTTAATATTAGATGAACCTTTTGTAGGTTTAGATCCTAAGGCTACATTTAATTTAAAAGTGCTAATGAAGGAATTTTGTAACAGGGGCAATTGCATACTTTTTTCAACACATGTATTAGAGGTTGCACAAAATATTTGTAATAAAATTGCATTAATAAAGAACGGTTCAGTAATTGTTAATGGCTTTACTGAGGAGCTAACAAAAACTAAAACCCTTGAAGATATATTTATGGAGATGACTAAGTGAATAATTTCTTAACTATTGTTAAAATTAAACTTCTAATGCAGTTCAATTTCTTTTCAAGTAAGCGATCTTCAAGTGATGTAAATAGAGGTTTAAAGACTTTCTTTATTGCGTTACTTTTCACATCCTTCGTCATAGGCGTATTTATTTTCCAAAGTTATAGTTTGATAAGTAGTTCGTTAGGCACAGCATTTGAGCTTGTATCAATTGATAGTCAACTACTATTGTTTATAACGTTTGGAATTATAGTCTCTATTTCTACAACGATGTCATCAAAAGATAAGGATGTTGATTTCCTTCTTTCTACACCCGTAGAAAAAGAAACAATAGTATTATCTGGAATTTTTTCTAGGTTTATAATTACGCTAGTACTCTTCATTGTTCTTTATTTGCCAATGATTGTGATCTATATTCATCTTGCAAAACTGAACTACATTATATTGTTAAGCGCATGTATTTTAACAGTGATACTTTCAATAATTTTTGTGTCATTAGAGTGTCTTTTTGCAGCTATAATTGATTTTTTTATCGCAAAATTTAGATATTATGGTCTTATTAAAACTATGTTAAATCTTCTTGTTGTGGGTGGTATGATCTCGTTATATTTATATATGTTGTTATCAGAGTCAAACCAAAGACTTCCAATCGTTTATATTTTGACCGATGCAGTTACTGATAGCGCATACACATTACTATTCTTATTAGTAATTATCTCTATATTAATTTTCATCGGCGCGATATCAATTCAAAGTTCTATGTTTGGTAGAAAGCCTATTAGTCACAAGAACAAAAATACTGTTGTAAAAAGTTCTAATAACTCCCAATTTATTAGCTTATTAAAAAAAGAAATTAGGGCATATGTTTCCTCATCGGCATATTTACTACAAACATTTATTGGTATTTTGTTAATCATCGGTGCATCAGCTTCTTTATTCTTTTTACCACAATCAATTACGGCCATTATGGAAGGAACAATATTCCTAGTAGCAGCTGTTATTCCATCTGTTAGTTGCACTTCAGCATCTTCAATTTCTTTAGAAGGTAAAAGTATTTGGATTTTAAAATCTTTACCAGTTAAGACAAGTGTAATTATATTTTCAAAAGCTTTTATGAATCTATTGATACTATTTATAAGTTTTACTATTTCCTTAATCTTTTGCATCACATCAAATGCAATAAACTTAGAAACCGCATTCTTATTATATTTACAAGGAATTCTATCATCTATATTTGTTTCTTTTGCAGGAGTGTTCATCAACTTATTATTGCCTAAGTTTGATTATACAAGTGAAATGCAAGTAGTAAAACGCTCATCAAGCGCATTAATTTCTTCATTTTTGCCTTTATTATTATTTGGTATTATACCGTTTAGTATTACTCTTTCAACTGCGTATCCAATAGTTGCAATGGATTTTTATAATGGACTTCAAATTAACATTGCAATAAGTGCATGCTCTTCTATAGTAATAATTATTTTAATTGCTAAGTTTTCGACTAAGTTGTTTGCTAGGTTATAAAAACTTGTTACTAACTTTAATATATTGTGTTATTATTTTAGCACGCTCTTAGGAGAGAAAAAATGAAAAAACATCAAACAATATTATTATTACTTACAAGCATTATAGTTACTTCTTGTACGGTTTTTCCTGCAATTACACCTAGCGTTGATAAAGAAAGTACTGATACATCGAATACAATGCCAAACAGTTCCACTGATTCAGTAGAAAGCCCATCAGTAACATTACCTGAACCATCGGTTTCAGCACCGTCAATAGATCCGGAAGAGCCTACAACACCGGTTGATCCTTCTGTATCAGTTGACACTTCTATTCCTAGCGAACCTTCCGAACCAAGCATTTCAGTTGAAATACCAACAAGCGATCCTTATGAAGGGATTGACACGTTAAATGAAGTTAAAGCTTTTTATGATACATATACAAGAGCGACATCTTATGAAGATGCGCAATATCGCACTTTACATAATCTTATTTCTGGAGACCATACTTCTAGTGAAGTTTTTCCAGATGATTCCATTGATAGGGAAATGGTAGGGGAAAGTCATGTAAGAAACAGTCATATAAGTTATACATATAGAGATGATGGAAGTTATGAGTCATACAAATTATTTGATTTGGCCGGCAATTATGAATATATTTTCTATGGTGGTGGATATACACAACTTGATGAAGTAGCTGCATATCTTTTAGCCTTTGGTGAAACACCCCCAAATATCGCTGATGATAAGTACTTAGATCTTAACGAAATAGATAACGGATTATGGTGGAGATATACAAGAAAAAATAATAGTTATTATTCCGGTCCTTCCGATTATAAATATCAGTATGAACCATACTTACCTGGACAGTATTATGATACAAAAGACTACTATGAAGTCGATTTTGGCGATTGGATTAATTATAATACAACAGATTATGGATATACTAAAGGAGTATATGTAAATGAAGATAGTAATACGTTTGGTCCACGTGGTAATTTAAGATTTTGTTATGTAGAAAATGTCTATAAAAGAAGTGATGGCAGTGAAGTTGAAGATAGATATGTATTTTACACCTATAACCATTATAATGATTTTGTTGAATTTTTAAATTATTCTGGTGGATGGGGGCCTGTTTTTGGAAATGAAACAGCAGGAAATGACAACAATGAATATGTTCCTTCTAAACCACCAACCCCTTATGTTGAAAGTGTGTTTCAACCACTTTCTGTTTTTAATTAATAGTATTGCATTTTATATATAATATAAGATATAATATTTAAGCGTAAGAAAAACGCTACGGGTGGTCCTCTAATTATGCAGTTATGAACATCAAGAGAAAAACTAGTGGAGGTAAAATCAATGAATGCAAATTTAATTAATAGCATTAATGCTAAACAATTAAGAACAGATTTACCAGACTTCTCAAGTGGTGATACAATCAAAGTATTTGTTCGTATCATCGAAAACAAAAAGGAAAGAGTTCAATTGTTCCAAGGTGTTGTTATGCAACGTCGTGGTGGCGGTGTTTCTGAAACATTTACTGTCAGAAAAATGTCATCAAATATTGGTGTCGAAAGAACATTCCCACTTCATTCACCTGTTATTGCAAGTATTGAAGTTGTTAAAAGAGGTAAAGTCAGAAGAAATAAAATTACTTATTTCCGTAATCGTTCAGGCAAATCAGCTCGTATTAAAGAAATTCTTTAATAACAAAACTAAATTAACGTTCCTTAATGGAACGTTTTTTGTTTGTCTGTCTGTGTAATTATAGTATAATTATTTTATGAATTATGATAATTTGCAAGAAACTGAAATACATATAAAATCAGACGAGGCACCAATAATTTCTAAAAGAAGAAGAAGCATCGCTAAACTTTTTGCCATTTTATCAGGAATTGTATTTACTTTTGTACTTTTAGTCGGGGGTTTTATTGTTTTTCATAATGTTTATTACACGCCGTTTTATGTAAGCGGAGCATCTATGTATCCAACGCTCAACGGTGATTCTAAAAACGCTGCAGGCGAATTAATTGGTTCAAGCCACTCAGTCTCAAGAGTGGGAGATATTGTTGATTATGGAATAATGGACACTTCCAAAAGGGCGATTGATGGAATTGATAGGTTTGATATTATTGTCACATACTATAAGTCAGATTTTAACATCATTGATGGAAAATATGTTTTGAGTACAACTGCTGACAGTAAAATAAAAAGAGTTATTGGCCTACCAGGCGAAACTTTAAGAATTGAAGAAAATGGAGATTTATACATTAATGATGAATATGTAGCTCAAGATTTTATAAGTGATGAATATGTGTCTATGACTGGTGAATATAGCGAGATATTGATTGGTAGTGATAATTATTTCGTAATGGGCGATAACAGAAATAAAAAAGCTAGTTCAGATAGTAGAGAAGATAAAGTGGGTACAATTCAACAGTCATTTATTTTAGGTAAAGTTGTGGCAATAGAAGGAGTTTGTACAATTGCAGAAGGTGGGGGAATATATAATATTACCTATTTCTGGCCAAAGTTTTTCTAAGGTAACGTTATGAGCAAACAAATACAATGGTTCCCAGGCCACATGAAGAAGGCTTTGATTGAAATCGAAGCTAAAATAAAAATTGTTGATGTAGTAGTTGAGTTAAAAGATGCAAGGTGTCCGCTTTCAACGACAAATAAATTTTTTGAAAAGTTATTAGGAAATAAACCTAGGTTGGTTGTTTTAATGAAGAAAGATTTAGCTGATGAGGTCGTTACTAAAAGTTGGATTAGACACTATAACGGAATCAATTCTAGAGCAATAGATATATCTATACACGATAAACAAGATCTTAATAGATTGAAAAGAAGCATTGTTGAAATGGGGCAGTATAAAATTGATAAATCCTTATCAAAGGGTATGAAAAAACCATCAATTAAAGTGATGATTATTGGCGTTCCTAATGTTGGTAAATCTTCACTGATCAATTTAATAGCAAAAAGGAAATCAGCATCTGTAGAAAACAAACCAGGACACACAAGAGCGCAGCAGTGGATTAAAGTAAATAATGAGTTTGAATTACTTGATACGCCTGGAGTTTTACCGATGCATTTTGAAGATGAACTAAGCGCGTTAAACGTTGCCTTAGTTGGTTCTATTAAAACTAGTATTTTACCTTTAGAGAATCTTGCAAATGCTGGATTGGAATTATTATTACAATACAATTTTGAATACTTTAAATCCAACTTCGGTGCTGAACATGATGATTCATTAAACGATGTTTTTGGCAAGATATGTGCAAAAAAAGGGTACTTAGCACCACATGGATATAACGTGGAAAAAGCTCACGAATTTATTCTAAATGAAATAAAAAATGGAAGAATTGCAAAGATTTCTTTGGAAAAACCACAGTTATGTTAGATTTAGATAAAAAATATTTCAATGATAAAATTAAATTTATAATAGGTGTTGATGAAGCAGGAAGAGGGCCACTTGCTGGCCCTGTTGTTGCTGCTAGTGTTTTGATTGATGAAACATTTTTTCATGAAATAATAAATGATTCTAAAAAGTTATCTGAAAGAAAAAGAAATATTGCATATGAATATATCATTCAACATGCACTTAACGTTCAAATTACTGTGATAGATGTATCTACAATTGATAAAATAAACATACTTGAAGCTAGCAGAAAAGCGATGAAAGATTGTGTTAAAAAAATAAATGTTAGATATGATTTAATTCTAACTGATTATATGAAATTTGATAATCAAAATGTACAAGTAATTGATGTTGTAAAGGGTGATCAAAAATCTCTTGCAATTGCTGCTGCGTCAATAGTTGCAAAAGTAACTAGAGACCGAATAATGAATGAGTTGGATAAAGTTTATCCCGAATATGAATTTTCAAGCAATAAGGGTTATGGAAGTAAACAACACCTAAGAGCGTTAGAACTCAACGGTTATATTAAAGGCGTCCATAGAGAAAGTTTTGGTCCGATAAAAGAAATAGCAAATAAAGATTTAAAACTATTTTAGTACGTTAATTATGTAATCACACATTATTAACTAGTAATGGAAAAACAAAGAGAACTACTTGCTGCTTTCGCTATTAAATATAATGGTAATTATGATGATATATTCTTTGCAATTAAAAACAGACAATATATTAGTAAAACTTCTATAGATTACTATCTAGGAAATTTGTCATGCAAATATATAACAATTTTAGATAATGACTATCCAAAACAATTAATGAATGTGCATAAACCGCCGTTTGTTCTTTTCTATTATGGCGATATCAATTTGATAAAGAACTATAATAGAAGTGTATCAATTGTCGGGTCTCGTAATTGTTCAGATTATGGTATTAAGGCAACTTCATTAATAAGTAAATCGGTTGCAAAATCATTAATTATTATATCAGGTATGGCAAAGGGCATTGATTCAGTTGCCCATAAAACGTGTTTGAAAAATGGTGGTAAAACCGTTGCTGTTTTAGGTAGTGGAATTGATTATATTTATCCAAAAGAGAACGACTCATTATATAAAGAAATAAAACTCAACGGACTAGTAATATCAGAGTATCCAAACAATGTAGCACCTTCTTCAACTAATTTCCCCTTTCGTAACAGACTAATTGCGGCGCTTTCGAAAGTATTGCTAGTTACGGAAGCAAATGATCGTTCTGGAACTCTTACAAGTATTAATCATGCATTAGAAGCTAATACAATTGTTTGTTGTATACCTTACCCGTTTAATAACTCTTCATTGTGTAACAAATTAATCAAGGAAGGTGCAAGATTAATTAATAGTGCAACTGACTTGTTAGAAGAGTATGAATAAAAAAACATTAATATATATTAATAAGAAAAAGGTTAATACTTTATGTTTGACAAGGTAGTGTAATGCTCTTATAGTATGTTAAGGAATAAGGAGCAAAATTTTATGAAATTAGTAATTGTAGAGTCGCCAACGAAATGTAAAACGTTTTCGAAATATTTAGGAGACAATTATAAAGTAGTTGCTTCACTTGGTCACGTAAGAGATTTATCTATAAAAGGTAAAGGTGGACTAGGCGTTGATATAGACAATAATTTTGAACCTTCTTATACTGTAGATAAAAAAGCACAAGGTACTGTTAAAAAACTTAAAGCAGACGCTAAGGCAAGTGAAGAAGTAATACTTGCAACTGACCCTGATAGAGAAGGAGAAGCTATTGCATGGCATTTAGCAGATGTACTTGGACTTGATGTAAACACTGCAAAAAGATTGGACTTTCATGAAATTACTCGCGATTCTATCTCAAAAGCAATTAATAATCCAAGACACATTGATATGAATATGGTCGCTTCACAAGAAGCACGTAGAATTATTGATCGCATTGTCGGTTTTAAAGTTTCATCCTTACTTCAAAAAAATATTAAAGCACGTAGTGCAGGAAGAGTGCAATCTGCAACACTCAAACTTATTTGTGATCATGAACGCTTAATTGAAGCTTTTGTAAGTGAAGAATATTGGACATTAAAAGCTGAGATCGAAATAAACAATAAAGTCTATGAACTGCCATTTGATAAATATCTAAATAAAAAATACGATCTAAAATCTAAAGAGGATTTAGATAAAATATTAGCTTTATTAACAAATGAATTAAAAGTTATAAGTAGAGAAGAAAGTATTAAATTAACTAATTCGAAACCTCCATTTATCACTTCAACGCTTCAACAAGAAGCATTTAATAAATTTAGATTTTCAACTAAGAAAACCGCTATGATAGCGCAAAAATTGTATGAAGGTATTGATATTGATGGCGAGCATTTTGGTTTAATTACATATATGAGAACTGATTCAACAAACCTAAGCGAATCTTTTATCACAAGAGCCAAAAATTTCATCTCAAGTCATTATGGTGAGGAGTATATTGGCGCAAGTAAGAAGAAAAAAGTAGAATTTTCTCAAGATGCACACGAAGCTATTAGACCTTCCAGTAATAATAAAACGCCAGAAAGCGTCAAGGCTTATTTATCAAGCGATGAATTTAAATTATATAAATTGATTTACAATAGAGCACTTGCATCTTTGATGGTTGCAAAGCAAGATAAAGTTACTAAGTACGTTTTTGAATGTAATGGCGTGACTTTTAAATATGAGACAACAACGAACGTTTATAAAGGATACACCGTCTTAGATGATGTAAAAAATGATGATAATCACTCGTTTGATATTGAAAAAGGAACGAATGTAAAAGTACTAAACTTTGTAAATGAACAAAAGTTTACTCTCCCACCAACAAGATTTTCAGAAGCCAAAGTAGTTTCTTTAATGGAATCAAAAGGTATTGGTAGACCTTCTACATATTCTTCAACTATTTCAACCTTAAAAAGCAGAGCGTATATTACCATTAAGGATGGACTAATAACTCCAACTGAAATGGGCTTAAAGACATCATTAGTGTTAGAAAAGTATTTTACAGACTTAGTTGATGCTGATTATACTGCCAAGATGGAAACTGTACTTGACGAAACTCAACATGGCGAAAAATCAAGAACTGAAACAATAAATAAATTTTATATTCCTTTTAAGGAAATTTATGAAAAATCCTCTAAGGAAATGTATAAAGATGATTTAGTTAAAACTGGAGAAAAATGTCCAGAATGTGGTCACGATTTAGTAAAAAGATCTTCTAGATATGGTGAATTTGTTGGATGTAGTAATTACCCTGACTGCAAATATATTAAATCTGAAAATAAACCTCAAGTAAAAGTTTTAGATGAATTATGTCCACAATGCAATGCGAATTTAGTTGAAAGAACAAATAAAAAAGGTCAGCCTTTTATTGGCTGTTCTCGTTTCCCTAAATGTAATTATATGAGAACTATGGAAGGTGAAGTCATAGTACCTCACAAAAAGAAGTTTAAGAAAAAAGCAAAATAATAATATAAAATGTGCTTATGAAGAAATACTTAGATGCATTTTTAAAACATTTAAAATTTGAAAGAAACTTAAGCGAAAACACAATAAAAAATTATGAGAGAGATATTTCGTATTTCTTCGATTTCTTGAAGCTAAATTCAATAGATTCTATCGAATTTGTTACAATTCAAATAGTCAAAAAATATATTTATGTAAGGCGAGAAGTTTCTCTTTCCTCGAGATCTATGAATAGAGAACTATCTGCACTTAAAGCCTTTTTTAAGCACTTATACACTTATGATTATGTAGGTACAAATTGTATGCAATATATACCATATTCGAAAAGTGAAAAAAATTTACCTGAAGTTTTCTTAAGTGATGAAATAGAACTCTTGTTAAAACAAAATGAATCTAGGACAGATATAATGAAGTCTCGCGATCAAGTAATAATTAGTCTTTTATATTACTCTGGACTTAGAGTAAGTGAACTAGTTTCGCTAACGATATTTTCTGTAGTTTTAAAAGAAAGAATTGTAAGAGTAATAGGTAAAGGAAGAAAAGAAAGAATTGTTCCAATTAGTATTAAAACAAGAGAATATATTGAAGATTATATTAAGACCACAAGAATGCACTTAGTTTCAAAAAATAACACTAGAAGCGTGCAGAATTTAATATTAAATACGCAAGGTAAAGCTATAACTCAACGAGGAGTTGAATACATTCTTAAACACAACAAAACAAAATTTGGAAACGAATATAGATTATATCCCCATAAATTAAGACATTCATTTGCAACCAATTTACTTAACAATGGAGCTGATTTGAGAGCAATTCAAGAATTATTAGGTCATTCTTCTATCAATACAACACAAATATATACTCATGTTTCAAAAGACAAAGTTAAAAGTGAGTACACAAAGTTTCATCCAAGAAATAAGAAATAATTATATTATATATAAATAACTTGTAATTACGCGTTCTAGCATGGTATAATTTTTTCGCTATAAAGCAAATACACACATCATGAATTCAATCCCAAGTCTTAGTTATCTAAGGGGACGTTGTTAGAAGTGATGGAGGATGAAAACAAATAAGGAGGCTCAAAAATGAGTGAAGAAAAGAAAGTCGTTGCTACTGAAGAAGTTGTAGAAACATCAGTAGAAGAAGTTGTTGCGGAAGCAAAAGTTGAATTACCTGCAGCGTTAATCACATTAAGAAAGTGTTTGGAAGCTGGAGTACATTATGGACACCATACACGTAAATGGAATCCAAAAATGAAGCCATATATTTATGGCGCAAGAAACGGAATTTATCTCATTGATTTAAACAAATCAGTAGAAAAAATTACAGAAGCATATATTGCTTTACGTAAAATCGTTGAAGATGGTGGTAAAGTTTTATTTGTCGGAACAAAAAAACAAGTTAAAGAAATCGTAATTGAAGAAGCAATTCGTTCAGGTAGTTTCTATATGACTAACAGATGGTTAGGCGGAACATTAACTAACTTTAGAACTATTCAAGGTCGTTTAAAACACTTAAAAGATTTAGAAAAATGTGCAGAAGATGGAACATTTGATTCATTAAGCAAAAAAGAAGCGTCAGGAAAACGTAAAGAAATGGAAAAACTTTCAGCTAACCTTGAAGGTATTAAAGAAATGCGTAGAGTACCAAGTGCTATTGTTATTACTGACCCAATGCTTGAAGCAATTGCCGTAAAAGAAGCTAGAAAATTAAAAATACCATTATTCGGTATTGTTGATACAAACGCAAATCCAGAAGATGTTGATTTCCCAATTCCTGCTAATGATGATGCAACAAAATCAGTTAAATTAGTAGTTACTATTTTAGCAGATGCTATTGTCGAAGGTAGAGGTGGAGAAACAGTTCTTGCTTATACTAAAGATGAAGAAGGTGAAGCAACTATGAAAGATGCTATTAAATTAGCTGATAAAGAAGCTGCTGAAAAACTTGCTGCTATTAGACAAGCACGTAAAGAAAAACAAGAACGTTATGAAAAAATGATGGCTGAAAAAATGGCTCGCAGAGAAAAATATAATGCAGAAAAAGCAAACGGAAGAGTTGAGGTTGCTCCAGAAGTTAAAGTAACGGAAGAAGTTAAAGCAGAAGATAAAGTTGCTAAGGCTCCACGTGCAAAAAAAGAAACTGAAACAAAAGGAGAATAATTATGTCTAACATGATTGAATTAATTAAAACATTACGTGACCGCACTGGTGCTGGTATGAGTGATTGTAAAAATGCTCTTACACAAAACGACATGGACATTGAAAAAGCTTGTGACTGGTTAAGAGAACAAGGTATTGCTAAATCAGCAAAAAAAGCTGGTAGAATTGCGGCTGAAGGCTTAACAGGAACAAGAGTTTGTGAGTGTAATCCAAAAGCGGTAATCGTAGAAGTTAACTGTGAAACTGACTTCGTTGCAAAAGGTGAAAGATTTGTAAACTTAGTTGAAGAAACAAAAAAAGTTATTTTACATAACGAAGCTAAAAATTTAGATGAAGCCCTTGAACTAACTTCAGCACTCTTTAGTGATGCTGCTGTATCTATGGGTGAAAAAATCTCATTACGTAGATTTGAAATTGTAAAATATACTGCAGAACAATCACTTGCTTCATATATTCATATGGGTGGTAAAATTTCAGTTCTTGTCCATTTAAATAAAGTTAATGAAGAATTAGCTCGCGGTCTTGCAATGCACATTGCAGCAAATAACCCATCATATGTTGATAAAAACGATGTACCAAGCGATGTTATTGAACACGAAAAGAAAGTTGCATATGAAACTGCTAAGTTGGACGAAAAATTAAAAGATAAACCAGAAGCAGCACTTGCAAAAATTATTGAAGGTAAAGTTAATAAAATTATTTCTGAATCAACACTAAGTGAACAAAAATACTTATTAGATGATTCAAAAACAGTTGGTCAATTACTAAAAGAATTAAATACTGAAGTGATCAAATTTGTTCGTTATCAAGTTGGTGAAGGAATCGAAAAACGTAAAGATGACTTTGCTGCTGAAGTAATGAGTCAAGTAGGTTAAGCATTCTAAAAACACTCTTTTATGAGTGTTTTTTTATAACAAGTAAATAGGAGGAATTAACATGGAAATTACAAACACCAAACCTCGTTATAAACGTATTTTAATAAAACTTTCCGGCGAAGCATTATCAGATAAAAATAACAGAAATATTATCTCAAAAGAGAAGTTAGCATCTATTACCGATGTTATTTATAAAATTCAACAATCTGGTGTAGAAGTTGGCATCGTTATTGGGGCTGGCAATATATGGCGTGGAAAATTAGGTAAAGAATTAAACATTGAAAGAGCCACTGCTGATTACATGGGAATGATGGGCACAATTGTTAACTCAATGGCTTTATCATCTTCGTTGAATGAAAAAGGTGCACAATGCAGAATCATGTCAGCACTTGAAGTTAAGGCCGTTAGCGAACCTTATATTCGTCTTAGAGCTATCAATCATCTTGCAAAAAAAACTATAGTTATCTTTGCTGCAGGTACTGGTAATCCATTTTTTACAACTGATACTGCTGCATGCTTAAGAGCATTAGAGACTAATTGTGATGCAATATTTATGGCTAAAAATAATGTCGAAGGTGTTTATGATAGCGATCCTAGAAAGAATAAAGACGCAAAATTGCTTAAAAAACAAACATTCCATGATATAATAATAAATAAGTTAGATGTAATGGATCATACCGCAGTAACGTTGTTAAACGATAGTAATATCAAAATTCATGTATTTAATATGGATAATGCTGATAACTTTATTGAAATACTCAATGGCAACGATGTAGGTACCGTTATTACAAAAGGAGATTAATTATGGATGAATTAGCATTAAGCGCAAAAGAAAGAATGGAGAGATCTCTCATTTCATTAGAAGAAAATTTTGCATTACTACGTACTGGTAGGGCAAATCCTGCTATACTTGCAAAAGTTACAGCGGATTATTATGGTGAGAAAACTTTAATTAATCAAATTTGTGCTGTTTCAGTACCTGAACCAAGACAAATCATTGTAAAACCTTATGATAGAAACGATGTTAAGGCAGTTGCTGCCGGTATAGTCGCTGCTGATTTAGGATTTAATCCACAAGTTGAAGCAGACTTAATTCGCATTATTGTACCGCCATTAACAGAAGATACACGTAAGCAATTAGTAAAAAAAGCAAAAGCTCTTTCTGAAGATGCAAAAATTGCAACAAGAAACATTAGACGTGAATATAATGACCTATTAAAATCTGATGATTCATATAGTGATGACCTTAAAAAACGTATTGAAGCAGATGTGACAAAAGTTACTGAAGAAGCGATCAAGCAAATAGATGCTGCGTTGGTTAAAAAAGAAAAAGAAATAATGACAATTTAATTATTATTAGATGAACCCGAACAAGAATAAGTTCGGGTTTTTTTATGTTGTTTTCTTTGCACTTTATATAAATAAATAGTATTATTTATATATGAAAAGTTCTTATGAATTAGTAAAGAAATTAGATCATATTGCTTTTATTATGGACGGCAATGGAAGATGGGCAAATGCTAATGGTTTAATAAGAACATTAGGGCATAAAGCAGCGATTGATAAATTAATTCCTATTGTTTTAGAGTGTTCTAGATTAAATATAAAGGCGTGCTCATTATACGCATTTTCAACTGAAAATTGGAAAAGACCAAAGGATGAAATCGACAGATTATTTGAATACTTAGACTTATTTTTTAAAAAAGAGATTAATACACTTATAAAAAATGACATTAAAGTCAGAGTTTCAGGTGAAATTGAACGTTTGCCTGAAAATACTAGGATTACATTGGATAAATCAATTGAACAAACAAGTAATTGTAATGGTATGGTTTTGAATATTTGTTTGTCGTATGGAAGTAGAGAAGAAATACTAAGAGCTTGCAAAAGTATTTCAAGAAAAGTAAAAGAAGGTTCATTAAGTGTTGATGAAATTACAAATGTTGACTTTGAAAACGAGTTGTACACATCAAATCTTCCTATGGTTGATTTAATGATTAGGACAAGTGGTGAAAAACGATTATCTAATTATCTATTATATCAAAACGCATATGCTGAATTTATATTTACAGAAGTGCCATGGCCAGAGTTTTCGGTTAAGCAACTACACTTATGTTTAGATGAATATCAGAATAGAAATAGAAGATATGGAGGGTTGAAAAATGAGTAAACACGGCATACAAATTAACGAATTAAACGAAAATATGAAAAGTTCGATGAGGTCACGAATTTTTATATCGCTACTTCTTGTTGCAATAGGTTTACCTTGTCTTGTTTTAGGAGGTTGGTTTTACTTTGTTTTAATTGTGCTAGTTGTTGGACTTGGAACATACGAAATGGTCAAATCAAGCATGGACAAATTTTCCGTCACTGTTCTATTAATAAATTTATTTGTCATGTATGCTCTTGTTATATGGGGGTTCATGCGTGTTTTCCTTGAACAAGATCCTTTCTCACCGGGCTTTGTTTTTGAATTAGAGATGTACTTTCAAAATGTATATTTATCTCCATTTGCATTAATGCTTATGGTGGGAATTATGTTCTTCTTCGTTATTATGAAAGAAGATATAAGTGTTTTAGATGCTTGTTATTTGATTGCTATGACTTTAGTTTTAGCTACTGCTTTTCAGTCCTTTTTGATTATTAGATTTCTTCCTTTTTCCGAATTCGCATCAACAAGTGGTTCGGTAGTGGATACTACTTCTGATATTTTTAAATATTTTCATTCAATGCTTTTAATACTTTATGTATTGTTTGCAACCATGTTAAATGATATTTTTGCTTATTTCTTTGGTGTCTTATTTGGCAAAACAAAAATTAACCCAAGAATCTCGCCTAAAAAAACATATGAAGGTTTTTATTGGGGTATTGCATGTAGTTTTGTAATATCATCTGCTTTTGCTCTTATTATGGCCGCAGTCGGATTCCCATTATTGCCAAGTCTTACAATAGATAATTGGTATTGGATACTACTTTTATCATTAATTATGCCTTTAGTCGGTAATCTTGGTGATTTTACATTCTCTGCGATTAAAAGAAGTTTCAATATAAAAGACTATTCTAATATTTTAAGGAGTCACGGCGGTATTTTAGATAGACTTGATTCAATTATATTTAGTTCAATGTCTGTTGTAATTCTACTAAATTTCATTAATACCGGATGGCGATTTGTATGATAGAACTTCTTGTTTTAGGAATAAGCGGAAGTATTGGAAAACAAACGATAGACATAATAGATGAATCCCCTGATAAATTTCGTTTAATAGGTGCTTCAGTCGGAAATAATGTTAAATATTTGAAAGAAATTATTTTAAAATACGATAGTTTAAAATATGTATATGTAATAGATAAAAAGAATGCAAAATTATTGCAAGATGATAATCCTGATTTAGTTGTGTTTTATGGTGATAATGGATTAAAGAATTTAGTTAAAGTGTGCAATGTTCATATGGTAGTAAATGCTTTAGTTGGATTTGCAGGGTTCATACCTACAATAACCGCTATAAAAAAAGGCGTTGATGTTGCTTTGGCGAATAAAGAATCTCTTGTTGTTGGCGGAGAGTTGATAAAAAAAGAATTGCGTAAGTCTAAGTCAAAAATCTATCCTATTGATTCAGAACACAGTGCAATATATAAATGTTTGAAAAATGTTAATGAAGATAGTGTAAAAAAACTAATTATTACTGCTTCTGGAGGTAGTTTAAGAGACTTGAATTTAGAAGAGTTAAAAAACGTTACTGTTGAAGATGTATTAAATCATCCTACATGGTCAATGGGAAAGAAAATTACTGTTGATTCGGCTACTATGATGAATAAAGCATTTGAAGTTGTTGAGGCTTATTATTTGTTTAATAAAAAAATTAAAGATATTGAAGTAGTGTTTGATTATAAGTCATATGTTCACTCTATTGTTGAATTAAAAAACAAGTCTTATATTTTAGAGGCTGGTGTGCCAGATATGCACAAGCCAATACGTAACGCACTGAATAAATTCATTAATTGTGATGAAGATTTATATTTTGTTTCTAGTAAAAAAGAATTGTTTGCTAAGTATGAACTACAAGAATTTGATCATGAACGTTTTAAATTAATAAGTCTTGCAAAAAAATTATTAAAAACAAAAGGCAATATGCTTTGCATATTCAATGCCGCTAATGATGTGTTAGTAAATCAATTTCTTAATGGAAAAATTTCCTTTATTGATATAGAATATTATATAGTCAAAGCATTAGAAAATATTCCATATAAAAAGCATGTTAGTATTAGGACATTAGTCAAAACTAATGCAATGACAATTGAATATATTAATAATATGTTGATGGAGAAATAATTATGGAAGTGTTAAATTGGATTTTAGGTATAGTAATGTTTGTCGTTGCTCTTTCGTTTATTGTAGCAATACATGAACTAGGGCATTTACTTACTGCAAAAATGTTTGGAGTATATTGTTTTGATTATTCAATTGGATTTGGTCCAAAACTTTATCAGTCAAAATTAAGAGAAGGACAAGAAACCACATTTACTATTAGAGCGATACCTTTAGGTGGGTTTGTTTCTATGTATGGTGAAGGGGTAGAACTCGAGCAAGAAATTAAAGTTGCACCTAACAGAAATTTAGAGGGTGTTGCAAAATGGAAAAGATTTATTATTTTCTCTGCAGGCATTTTTCTAAATTTTATATTGGGTTTTGCGTTGATTTTTATCGCAAATCAAGCTTTTGAGCACCCATACATTGTTTCGCCTGTTGTAAATCAAGAGTTACAACAATCATCTTTGGTTATTGATGTAGTCGAGGATAGTGATATTTATTCATTAGGTATAAAAGGTGGGGATGCAATTAGATATATAAATGATCCTAGTTCTAATTATATAATTTTAGATCAAGAAGTTATTATCGAAAATGAAGGCGAAGAGTTTGTATATGTTTTAACATATCCTAAGTCATTACCAACAAGCTTAACCGATCCTATTGTAAGTGATGATTTGCACTTGTTTATAGCTAGAACTGAACTTACCGAAGCACAAGAAGAAATTGGATTGCAATACGCCCCTAACGTAAATAATGAATACACTCCAACAATTGAAACATATAATGGTATTTCGATTGATTTAGATTTTTATGTTAATAGCGGCACTTCTGAAGAACCAAAATATGACTTAGAAATGTTTGAAACTAAAACATTTAATATTACTGCAGATACAAAAAATAATGAATGGAAAGACTTCGGTTTAAATATTAAAGTGTTTCATCAGTGGTATGATTTTCCAACAGCAATGAGAGTTTCTTGGAATGATTTTGCTTACGCAAATACAGCTGTCTTTGAAGCTGTTGGTGGTTTGTTCATTGGCACTGGGTGGGATAGTTTAGGCGGACCTGTTGCTATATTAACGCAATCAACAACCGCATTAACTGCATATGGATTTGGTAGTTATTTATATTTATGGGGATTTATTTCTTGTAATCTTGCTATATTGAATTTATTACCGTTCCCTGGATTAGATGGATGGCACTTACTTGTTGTAAGTTTTGAAGGAATTACACGTAAAAAAATACCTTCAAAATATAAGAATATTGTCGCTACAGTAGGAATATTATTGTTATTTGCATTAATGTTTTTTGTGTTTATTAAAGACATCATAGGATTGTTTTAATGAATGATGTGATGATAAGATTCTTAACGAGCATCGGAATTGATAATTTCGAGGATTTTGATATAGAGTTTGATTCTGTATCAATGGATCAAGAAAACATCAGACAAGTAAATATGGTGATTAGAAAAGAAACACCATGGTACTATCAAGATATTAATCAATTTCAAGAAAAACTGTTTAGTGTAAATTATCCTTACTCATTAAAATTTAAATATATTAATAAACCACAAAATGAGGACGTTCTTTCTTTGTTTGAACAATGGCATCTATCAATTTACAGAATTGAACATACATATAATATTAAGTTTGATAAAAAACAATTAATGATTGAGTGTTTAGAACTAAATGAAGTTGAGCATAAAAAATTAAAACAAGTGGTTAATGAATTTAATATGTTTTTGGATTTTTTGTCCTATGATTATAAAGTTATTGATTCAACAAAGGTTTTAAACAAAGAAATTAGTAGTAATATAGGAAAACATATAGATATTGAACATCAAGAAAACATTAAAGAAGCCGAAAAGCATTTTATAGATCAAATGAAAGAAAATGATCGTAAAATGACTGAAGAAAGAAATAGGATTAGACCTTATATGAAAGGTGATTATGTAAGTAAAAAAAGACTTAGTGATATTTCAATAAAGAGTGATGAGAATGTAGATATTGATGGTGTTGTATTTGAAATTGATTGCAGAGTGCAAAATAACGGCAGAAGAGTTTATTATTATTCACTAGGGAAAGGTGAAGATGCTATTGCTTGTCGGGCTATGGAAGGAAAACTTTTAACAGCAGATAAATTAGAAGCAATAAAAGTTGGTATGCGGGTGAGAATAAAAGGTTATCCTCAATTAGATTATAAAAAAGGTGAATATGTTACTGTTCATTTCATTGATGTGTTGCCACCTTTAGTGATAAAAGAAGATGATGCTGAAGTAAAACGCGTTGAATTACATTTACACACTTTAATGTCTGTTATGGATGGCGTAAGCAGTATCGATACGTATTGTCAAATTGCGAGTGCAATGGGTCACAAAGCGATAGCGATAACTGATCATGGAGTTTTACAAGCATTTCCTAAAGCGCAGTCTTCTGCAAAAAAACATAATATTAAAATGATATATGGTGTTGAAGCTTACGTAGTTGACGATAAGATTCACGCAGTATTTAATCCAAGTGATATAAATTTAAAAGATGCAACTTATGTTGTTTTCGACTTAGAAACTACAGGACTAAATTCAAAGTCAGATAGAGTTATTGAGTTTGGCGCTGTTAAAGTTAAAAATGGAATGATTATTGAATCAATTGATATTTTAATAAATCCAGAAAGAATTGTAAGTTCCAAAATTTCATCTCTTACACACATTACTAATGAGATGTTAGTAGGTAAAAATGTATTTGCTGATGAATGGGGTAATATTAAGAATTTTATCGGTGATAGTATTTTAGTATCTCATAATGCTAGTTTTGACGTTGGATTTTTAAATAATGAACTTTATAGATTAGGGGAAGAAGAAGTCTCTAATCCAATTGTTGATACACTTGCTCTTTCAAGATATATATTTAAAGACTCTAAAACACATAATTTAGGGGCTTTATCTAGAAATGTTGGTTTAGATGTTTATTCCCGTGATGCAGCTCATAGAGCTGATTACGATGCTGAAATTTTATCAAAAATATGGGATATAATGATGCCTATGCTTGTGAATGATCATAAGTGCATTCTCCATAGTGATTTAGATAAAATTGTATTTGAAGAAGATTTTATTAAGTATGTAAGGCCTTATCATGTTACTATGCTTGCGAAAAACAAAGAAGGTTTAAAGGCTCTATACGAATTAGTGTCCTTATCACATATTCAATATTTTCACGGAGTGCCTAAATTACCTCGCAGTGTTATTGAAAAAAATAGAGAAAACCTCATTATCGGTAGCGCGTGTTTTAATGGTGAAATTTTTGAATTAGCACGCAACGTTTCGAATAAAAAACTTGCAAAAGCCATGTCTTTTTACGATTTTATCGAAATACAACCTCTTGGTAACTACGAATATTTAGTTAATGCTGAACTAGTTGAAACTAAAGAAATGGTTAGAAAATTCATTGATGATATTATTGAAGTAGCTGGGGAAAACAATAAACTTATTGTGGCAACAGGCGATGTACATTATGCCAATGAAGATGATAAAATTGTTAGAGATATTTTTGTTAATTCGAAAGCTGTTGGTAATATTACTCATCCGCTTCACACTAGTCCTAGAGGTAAAGAAACCGCAAGTATGCCATCCCCACATCAACATTATAGAACTACTAAAGAAATGCTAGATGAATTTAAGTTTGTCGGTGAAGAAAAAGCCTATGAGTATGTAGTTAAAAATTCTAACTTAATTGCTGATATGATTGATGAGCTAAAGCCTATTCCAGATGGTTTAAGTACGCCACATATTGAAAACTGTGATGTAATTTTGCGTGATGAGTGTTATAAAAATGCTCGTGAAATGTATGGGGAAAATTTACCGAAACTGATTGAAGAACGTTTAGAAACAGAACTTCAAGGTATTATACAAAACGGTTTTGCTGTCATATATTATTTAGCAATGAAGATTGTTACAAAAGCAACCGGCGAAGGTTTTATTGTTGGTAGTAGAGGTTCAGTAGGTTCTAGTTTTGTTGCTACTATGGCAAAAATTACTGAAGTTAATCCGCTCCCTCCACACTATGTGTGCCCTAAATGTAAAAAGTTTATATTAAATGAAGATGAAAGTATTTTCTCTGGATTTGATTTACCAACTAAGAAGTGTCCTGAATGTGAAAACGAAATGATTGGCGACGGACAAAATATCCCTTTTGAAACATTCCTAGGTTTTGAAGCTGATAAAGTCCCAGATATAGACTTAAATTTTTCAAGTGACTATCAAGCGATAGCGCATAACTATGTAAAAGAGTTGCTTGGCGATAAAAATTGTTTTAGAGCAGGAACTATTGGCACTGTTGCACAAAAAACTGCTTTTGGTTACGTTAAAAATTACTATAAACTTTTAGGCATTGAAGATGCAAGTTATGTTAAAACTGCATATCTAGCTTATAGGTGTACAGGTGTTAAAAGAACTACAGGACAACATCCTGGTGGAATAATAGTTATTCCAAATAATTTCGATGTCTCGGATTTTACTCCAATTCAGTTCCCAGCTGATGCTAAAGATGCAGATTGGATGACATCTCATTTTGACTTCAAGGCAATTCATGATAATGTTTTAAAACTCGATCTACTTGGACATGTCGATCCAATGGCATTAAAAAGCATGTGCGATTTAACTGGAATTTCATTATCAGAAATACCTATTAATGATGAAAAAGTTATATCGTTGTTTACCAGTGATAAAGAACTAAAAAAAGACGGAAATATTGAAGATAGTGCAACCGGTTCACTTGGTATTCCTGAATTTGGTACAGAGTTTGTTCAAGGTTTATTAAAAGTTGCTAAACCAAAGAGTGTCTCGGATTTAATTATTATTTCTGGTCTATCTCACGGTACTGATGTTTGGAAAAATAATGCTGAAAGTCTTTTAAAAGAAAAAGTCGTTAACTCTCTTCAAGATGTTATTGGTTGTCGTGACGACATTATGACATATTTAATCTCTAAAGGCATACCTGCAAAAATGTCTTTTAGTATTATGGAAGATGTTAGAAAAGGGAAAAGACTTAAGCCTGAGTATGAAGAAATTATGAAAGAAAATAACATCCCTATGTACTATATAGATTCATGTAACAAAATTAAATACATGTTCCCAAAAGCACACGCAACTGCATATGTTACACAAGCTTTAAGGGTCGGATATTTTAAAATATATAAGCCACTTGCTTTTTACGCTACATATTTTAGTGTTAGATGTGAAAAATATGATATTGAAGCTATGGTAGGTGGAAAACAAAAAATTGAAGCTAAATATCAAGAATTAAAGAAGATAAAAAATTCTAATACAACTAAATTATCAACTAAAGAAGCTTCAATATTAGATACATTGACTATTGCTTTAGAAATGGTTGAAAGAGGATTTACTTTTGCTAATATTGATTTAGATAAATCAGAAGCAATGAATTTTATAATTGATTATGATAATAACTGTCTCATTCCTCCATTTAATGTTCTAGATGGTTTGGGTGAAAATGCTGCACTTAGTATTGTCGAAGCGAGAAAAGTGTCTCCATTTACTTCAAGAGAAGATTTGTCCAAAAGAACAAAACTTTCATCTACTACTATGAAAATGATGGATGATTTAGGTGTTCTTCATAAACTAACAAAAGAAAATGATGAGATTTCATTGTTTGATTTTGATTTTTAAGATTTTTATATATAAATGCATAAAGGAGATTTAAATGAAAAAATATGATTACTTGATCGTAGGTGCGGGACTTTATGGTTCTATATTCGCTCATGAAATGACTAAGGCGGGTAAAACTTGTCTTGTTATAGATAAAAGAGAGCATATCGGTGGTAATGCGTATACAAAAAGTATAGAAGGTATTAATACTCATATTTATGGTGCGCATATTTTTCATACAAGTGATGAAAAAGTTTGGAATTATATAAATCAGTTTACCTCTTTTAATAATTATATCAATGCTCCGATTGCAAATTATAAAGGAGAGATATATAACTTGCCCTTCAATATGAATACATTTAATAAAATGTGGGGAGTAATAACTCCAGAAGAGGCTTTGAAAAAAATTGAAGAAGAAAAAAATAAATCTAATATTATTGACCCAAAAAATCTTGAAGAACAAGCTATTTCTTTAGTCGGTAAAGAAATATATGAAAAATTAATCGCTGGTTATACAAAGAAACAATGGGGAAGAGAATGTAAAGAATTACCTTCATTTATAATTAGAAGACTACCAGTGAGATTTACATATGATAACAATTATTTTAATGATAAATATCAAGGTATTCCAAATGATGGTTATACTAAAATATTTGAAAATTTATTGCAAGGTATTGAAGTTCACCTTAATTGTAATTTTTTCAAAAACAAAGACAAATACAAAGAAATTGCGCACAACATAGTATTTACTGGGTGTATTGATGAATATTTTGATTATTGTTATGGACCTCTTGAATATAGGAGCGTAAGATTCGAAACAAAAGTATTTGAATGTGAAAATCTTCAAGGTAATGCTGTTGTTAATTATACAGATGATGTTACTCCATATACTAGAGTTATTGAACATAAACATTTTGAGTTTGGTAGGCAACCTAAAACAGTTGTTAGTTATGAGTATAGCGATGAATGGAATAAAGAAAAAGAGCCATACTATCCAGTAAATAATGACAAAAACACAAATTTGTACTTGAAATACAAAGATTTAGCTAATAAAGAAAAAAATGTTATATTTGGCGGTAGATTAGGTGATTATAAATATTATGATATGGATAAGGTCATCTCTGCTGCACTTGAAACAATTGAATCTATATTAAATAAAGGATAATGTTTGATGTCACATACAATTACTCATTTATATGTTGCATATTTTGTGGCTGAGGCTTTTCCAGAGTTTACTCAAAATAAACAAGTCTTTTATTCAGGAAGTACTGCACCGGATGTAATTCAAGGGAAAATAGACTTTAAAATAGAAGAAAAGTATATAACTCACTTAAGAGAAGGTATTACTTCAAGTCAGTGGTTTGATGAAAGTAAACTTAGCGTTTTTAACGATAGGTTAAAGTCTTTTGTAAGTAGTTATATTTTAAATCAAACAGATCAAAGAAAAATTGATTTTAATTTTGGATATTTAGTGCATCTAATATTGGATCGTTACAATCATGAGTTTATTCGTACATTTTTTAAAAAAGTTTTAAATGAAGAAAAAGGTTGTAATTCTCCTGCATTTTATAAAATTATGGTGAATGATTTAAAAGCATTAGATTATCAACTTTTAGAAAAAAATAGCTTCTTAGATGAGTTAATTGAGTATACAATTAAAATTCCTGAAATCGAAGTCATAAATGACTTAGTAGATTATGATTTGATGAAGAAGACTGAAGAATGGTATAAGAATTATTATTATGATTCAATTAAAAACAAAAGACCTCACTATTTGAATTATGAATTATACGTCTTATATTTAGATTTTTTTATCAAACTAATTATAAAAGATGTTATACATTTATTAGACAAAGATAAGTTATAATAATATAAACGCGCTTGTAGCTCAGTTGGATAGAGCATCAACCTCCTAAGTTGAGGGTCGGACGTTCGAATCGTCTCAAGCGCGCCAAAATAAAGGTAATAAATATGGATAAAGAATCATTTAGTAGAAATCTTCAAACAATAAGAAGTAAAAAAAATATCTCTGTAGAGACTTTTTGTAATCAATTAAATATTCAACCAATAATACTCGAAACATGGGAAGATGGCCTTGTTATGCCTAAAAGTGACATGATTGTTAAAATTGCTAAAGTACTAGGTGTAAAACCTAATGAATTAGTTAAAGAATATGACTTAATATTAGAAAATGACAAAATACAGCTTGAAAACGAACAAAATAATACTGATGAAGAAGATAATAAATGGCATGATAAAAATTCAAAATATTATAAAAGGCATAGTATGATTGCAACGACAAGTTTTCTTGCTTGCTTGGGATGTTATTTAATTGTAGGGTTTTATTTCATGCCTAAAACTACAGGATGGTCTCACGGTTCTATAATAATGGCGGTACCTGTTATCATTAGCTCAATAACTGAGGCGATTTTAAAGAAGAGCTGGAATTCGATTATTCACAGCACTCTACCTATGTCAGCTATCTTTATTTACTTATTTTGTGGTTTATTTTTTAATCAATGGACATATTCAGCTTTTGTTTATTTAGCTGCTGCTATTATATGTTTAGTCTTAGGAATCGTTTCAAGAAAGAAGAAGAGTAACTAATTTATTGACTTTTTATCGTTAATAAGATAACTTTATTATAGTCGTTTGGGGCTGTAGCTCACCTGGGAGAGCGCTTCCATGGCATGGAAGAGGTAGCGGGTTCGATCCCCGTCAGCTCCACCAAATTGATAAATTACGTGTCAGTGTTATGTGACGCGTTTTTTATTTGGATTCTGCTACCCATAAACAATATTCAAAACGTAAACTTTACATAATCTTTATAAAGACATTATTTTACAAAACATTGTAGACATCGAGTTTATTTCATTATATAATATAAATAACAAATGTTATGCAACATATGTTACCTAAATTATGCCACCTAAAGTAAAATTTTCAAAGTTCGAAATTATTAACGCCGCTATGAACCTAGTTCAAAGAAACGGAGTTGAATCTTTGACTGCGAGAAGTTTAGGGAAGGAATTGGGTTGCTCATCAAAACCTATTTTCAGTCAATTTAAAAACATGAAAGAATTAACACAATGGATAGTAGTTGGATCTGAAGAAATGTATGATGATCATTTTGCAAAATTTCAAAAAAAACCAAAACTCGAGTTACCTGTATATGTGATGATAAAATATATTTCATTTGCTACATTATATCCAAAACTATTTCAACTGCTTTTTATGACTGAACAAGTTTCATCCGCATCGTTTGCAAGTATTATTTCAACAATTGATAACAATAATGAACGGACGATAAATTATTTAAAAGTGAATTATACACTTAGTGATACTGAAGCGAAAAATATCTATTTTAACTTATTTTTATACTCGCACGGCTTAGCTTCTCTTATAGCGACTAACATGTTAAGTTTTACAGAAAAGAATATTGAAAAATTACTTACAAATTATACAAACTTACAAGTTGCTAGAAGTTAACTATGATTTTACAGCAAAAATACCCAAAACTATTTTATTATATTTATACTTAATGTATAATTATAAAGACAATGAGAAAAAATTTAGCAAAAAGATTTTTTAAAAACGATATAGTATCTAGTTATACAATATCCATTTTATTTGCTGTAATATCATTAGGTTTCTGGTACTTAAACTGGGTAGTTGGTGTTTTTTTAATTCTAATGCTTGGTTCATTTTTAACTGTAATTACTAATAACGTAAAATATCTCATTCCAACTATGATTTTTGGAGTTATGGCTATTGGTGGCGATGTTAGGTCTGAAGAAACGGTTGTATCACTTGGTTTTGCAGGAGTCATTTTGGTTATAGTCATTGGCATTCATATGTGCAGAAATTACAAGAAGATTGATTTCGACGGCAACTCAATTGGTTTATTACTACTCGCGATTTCTATGGCGATACCTATTTTATGGGTAGATTATTTAGTCACAATAAATCGCGCTGTTGTAGCATTTTATTTTGCAGGTTTCCTATATTTAGGCATTTATCTCCTATTTAAAACAACAACAAAGCCTTTAAGACATATAATTATAATGACATTCGCGCTTCTTCCTGTATTGTTGAGTGGTCAATTATTGATAGATGTCTTATTAACTCCTGATTGGTTTAATAATTTTTCAAATTTAGCTCCTCATCTTGGGTGGGGGAATTGTAATGAAGCAGCAATATTGATATGCTTCAGTCTACCATTTGTTTTTTATAAAATATTAACTAGTAAGAAAAAAGTGTTCTTTATTATCTTTGCGATAATTTCTTGTGGAGGTATATTCTTAACTTTTAGTAGGGCTGGATATTTATTTTTTGGTATGGAAGTTATACTACTACTTGCATATCTTGTAGCGTATTCAAAGATAAAAAGAAGAACAATAATTATACTATCTACCACTTTCTTTTTTGTGTTAATTACAGGTGTAATTTTACTTGAACATTTTACTAATATGCTTTCAACAGTTTTTGAACAGGGTTTAGCGTCTGAAGGTAGAATGAATTTATATTCTGATGCATTCTACATTTGGACTGAAGATGTGCAGAATTTTATATTTGGATCCGGTTTAATTACAAAGATTGACCATAACGGAAACTTTATAGTTTACCATTCAACCTTGTTCGAAACACTTGTTGCAGGTGGTTTAGTTCTTGCTTGTTCCCTCATTTATCATTTGTATGAAAAATATAGACGTTTATTTAATTTTAAGAACACTTTATTTATATGCATTTTAATATCATTTATAGTAGTTGATTTATATGGTTTAATCGACAATACTTACTATATGTATTATTATATGATACCGCTAGTAATGGTGCTTGCAATGGTAGATCAAGAAGTGGCATTTATAAATAAGCAAGTAGTTAAAGTGAATAGTAAAAAAATCAAACAAAGCTGTTAAAGGAGGAAATAACATGCAAGAGACAACAAACGGAAATCAAAAATTAGTAAGAAAAAACACTTTTCTAGCCACATTATTAATGAATATTACTTTATTATTATTCATAATAGGGCTAGGTTTATTTAGTTATTGGTTAATCCAAATTCAATACAATCCAATCGATCCTGTAATTGATTTGATTATGGGGCTAGTCCCACCTAGTTACTCAAGTGCAGTAAACCCTGACTTTTTACTAGAAGTCTCTGTCTGGACTACTAGAGGATTAATCTTAGTTATTTTAGGTTTTTCTTTAATACTTATGATTTATTATATGATGAGAGCTAGTTTTCAAGCTATGTCAGTTTTTAGAGCTACAAACAAATTTTTTGCAAAAGTTTTCCCTCTTGTATCTTTATACCCATTATTATATTTTTTAAGCTTTATACCTAATGGTAGTACAACTCCAGCAACTCCGCCAAATACCGATCTATACATATTGATGTTTGCGGCTATTTTTGTAATTTCGCTTGTTGGCTGGATTATACTTCTTTTATCAAAGAAACAATCATTTGGTATGAATTTATTTAAGTTTGCATCAGTTTTTTTAGTAAATGCTGGAATTGCATATACATATATGGGATTACAATATGCAACCGTATCAATGCCTACTCAACCATTCGAATTTATAACAACGGAAAATATAATGTATGCAATACTTGCCATACATGGATTGGTGTTTATATTAGGTATGATTGCTACTTGTTTAAAAAGAAAAAAGATATATAAATCATACTCAGGTGACGTTGACATAGACGATAAATAAAATATGTTAATCTTTTACATTTCCATCCCCATTATTATAGTCATTAGTGGCTATTTGATGCTTTGTTATCTTATACACAAATCTTTTAGTAAAAGAAGAAGTGATGGAAACCCTTTGCTTAAATATTTTTCGTACAAATCATTTAAAAACATTGATAGAAAAAGATATTATTTTTCATCGAATAACGAAAGTATTTCAGCGTTCTTGTATTATGATGATTCTATAGAAAAACACAAAGATTCATTAATTGTATTTTGTCACGGTTTTGGGCAAGGGCATTTAGCATACACAAAAGAAATAGTTCATTTTCTAAGGCAAGGATACAAAGTATTTGCTTTTGATTATAGTGGCTGTGGAGCTTCTAGTGGTAGAAGTATTGGTAGTTTATTTAAAGCTGAAGAAGATTTAAAAAATGCACTAATATTCATTAATCAAAATCAACTAAGCAAAACAAATGACTTAATTGTCATTGGTCATTCTTGGGGTGGTCATAATGCATTATGTGCTACAAAATATGAATCATTAGGTGTAAAAAAAGTTGTCAGTCTAAGTGGATTTATATCATTAAATCATTTTCTACGTGGATATAAAAAACAATTATTTTTGTTTGTTCCTGGAGTAATGTTAATTGATTTATTCTACTATTCTAAAAAACGTATAAATGTCATTAAGTCATTAAAAAATACTACATGCAAAGTAATGTATGTATATGGAAAAAAAGATAAAATGGTAAACGCTAAAACAAATGGTGACGTTTTATTTAAGAAGTTTAATAACAAGCCTAATTTCGACTTTGTTTGCTTTAAGGATAAGTTTCATAATCCATATTTATCTTATAATGCTGAACGGTTATTCATTGAACAAATTATTAAATCACCTAAAGAAAAATTTCATTTAGTAGATTATGATAAAGTCGGAGAAAGTGATATAGAGTTATTTAACAAAATTTATGAATTCATGATATAAGCGCGGTGGTGGCGAAACTGGTAGACGCGCTAGAATCAGAATCTAGTAGAATAATTCTTTGTGAGTTCGAATCTCATCCACCGCACCAATCGATATAATTATAAGTAATATTTAAAATGTTTAAGGAGATAAATATGAAATACACAATTGACTATAATTTAAGAACAATAGACTTTAATCAAAATGACGATATAACACCATATGCTGTTTTAAACTATTTCCAAGATATCGCTAGAGTACATGCAACAAAACTTAATGTTGGATATGATAACACCATAGGTAAAAATATATTGTGGGTTTTAACAAAAACAAAGTTTGAGTTTTTTAATAAATTTACTCCAGAAGAAGTCGTCAGAGTCACTACATGGCCTAGTGAGATCGGAAGAATAACTTTTAATAGAGATTATGAAATTTTTCATGGCGAACAATTACTTGTTAAAGGGACAAGTCAATGGGTTGTAATTGATTCAAATACAAGAAGAATTTTAAAGCCTGATATGGTTGATTTTCCGCACGCATACGACTATGGTAATTACATAAAAGATAAATTTGATAAAGTCGAAGTGTTTGATTTAGAACTATATAATTTAGCTTTAACACATAAAGTTGTAAACTCTGACTTAGATCATTATATGCATGTTAATAACGCAAGTTATGCAAGAATGATATTTGACGGTTTAGACGTTAATTATGCAAAAAATATTAAGACATTTGAAATAAATTATATAAAAGAAACGGTTTTTGAAGAGATTTTAAATGTTTTTGTGTATGAAAAGGACAATTGCATTTATGGTATAATAAAGAATGATATGGATGTTATTAAGGTAACGTTTTGTATCGTTTATTAAAATTTGCGCCTGTAGCTTAATGGATAAAGTATAACTCTCCGAAGGTTATGATAAACGTTCGATTCGTTTCAGGCGCACCAATGAGCAATTAACAATTAAAAAATAATATTAATGAATTGGAACAGGATAAAAAGTTGATGGTGGTTTTTTTTGTTAATAAAATAAAATTTTGTTCAATAGTTTAGATGAATTGAATGAAAGAAAAAACACGACATAAGAAATCTAGAACAGTGATTGAATATAGACATACTATTGAAAGTTTACTAGGTAATCTTTTGAAAGGAGGATTTATCTTAAAATATTTTTTTGAAAGTAATGATGACGATAAAATATATAAACACTTCCCTAAATATTTTACTATGTGCTTATTAAAACTAATTAAATATTATTCTTTTGATAAAAGAATTTGGTTCTTCATATAAGAAATGATGTCACT